>CAYLOW010000104.1:0-13115 GCA_964385315.1 uncultured Anaerolinea sp. | reverse complement strand
CCGGAGGCGGCGGGTACTACAACTTCTCGAATTTGACCCCGCGCAGTGATTATTATCTGGAATTCACCAAGCCGGCAAATTATAATTTTAGCGAAAAGAGCCCGCCAAAGGCAGGAACCACCATCACAGATAGTGATGTAACGGATGTGGTCGGCAACATTGGGCGAACTGTCGCGATCGGCCTCTCCGCATTCCAAAACGACACATCCTGGGATGCTGGTATTTACCTGCCGCCGTCTTCATTAGGGGATGTCGTCTGGAATGACGCCGACCGGGATGGTATACAGGATGGCGGGGAATTGGGTGTCAGCGGGGTGATCGTGGAACTTTACCGCCCCGGGATCGGGGCAGATGGGATCGCAGCCACCTCAGATGATTTCCTGCCTGTGGCAGCTAAAACCACCGATTCGAATGGGTCTTACTCATTCACTGAACTGCCTCCGGGCACGTATTATGTCGATTTCAATTTGCCGGATGGATACGCCTTTACCACCAAAAATGCGTCGGGCAGTACATCCAGTAACGACAGCGACGCAGACACCACAACCGGTCTGACCGCCAATATTGTTTTAGGTATTGGGATCGATGACCCGACCTGGGACGCGGGCCTGTACCAGTTGTCATCCATTGGCGACCTGGTCTGGGACGACAAAGATGGAGACGGGATCCAGGATGG
Organism: uncultured Anaerolinea sp.; assembly: GCA_964385315.1. GTDB lineage: Bacteria > Chloroflexota > Anaerolineae > Anaerolineales > Villigracilaceae > Villigracilis. The sequence goes on along the minus strand of CAYLOW010000104.1, from coordinate 12,439 downwards.
CGGTTCTGAAGTGGGGGTGGGAGGTGTTTTGGTAAACCTCTATGACAGTTCCGACGCCATTGTCGCCACCACCAGCACCGGCAGCGATGGTAAATACCAGTTTACCAACCTCGAACCGAGTGATTATCATCTTGGATTTATTCCTCCTGCGGGTTGGAAATTAAGTCCGGATGATGCACCTAATAATACGAATACCGATGACACCAATGACAGCGATGCTGACCCGGACCCTGACAGCCTGTCATTCCAACTGACGGCCACAACAACCCTGATCGGCGGCGAGAATGACATAAGCTGGGATCTTGGGATATATCATACGGCCTCCATTGGCGACAAGGTCTGGGTGGATAACGGCGCCGGAGGCGGGACCCAGCGGGATGGCATTCAAAACGGTTCAGAACCCGGCCTGGCAGGGGTGCTTGTGACCCTGTATAAAGACGGCAGTTCCACCGGCCTGACGCGAACAACCGCCAGTGATGGCCTATACAGTTTTACTGGATTGTTGGAAGGGAATTACTCTATTCATTTCCAGCTGCCTGTAGATTACCAGTTTTCAGGTAAGGATCAGGGGTCGGGACTAACCCAGGACAGCACGGATAGCGATGTCAATCCGGGGTCCGGGCTAACCGATTCCACGACCCTGAGCCCGGGTGAAGACGACCCAACATGGGATGCCGGTGCTTATCTCCAGCCAGCCTCTCTCGGTGATTATGTCTGGCATGACGAGAACGGAAATGGGATCCAGGATAATGGTGAAGCACCATTCCCCAATATAAATGTGACCCTCTATGATGCCTTTAATCAGGTGGCTGCCACAACCACGTCTGGTGTGGATGGAAAATATCTCTTTAGCGCTTTATCCCCCGGGTACTATTATGTTGGTTTCACTGCGCCGCCAAATTACGGCTTCACTTTAACCGGTCAGGGTACAAGCCTTTCCGACAGTGATGCAGTGGTTCCTTTAGGGAAGACCAATCTCACCCTGCTGGATCCGGGTGAGAACGATATGACCTGGGATTCAGGCCTGTACACCAAAGCCTCTTTTGGTAATTTTGTCTGGTTGGATTGGAATGCCGATGGCGTTCAGGATTCTGGAGAACCGGGAATTAATGGGGTCAGTGTGGAACTATTCCGCGTTGGGGCCGGATCCATAGCAACCACAACAACAACTAACAGCGGCCTGAATCCAGGTTTTTATTTATTTGATAACCTGGTTCCCGGTGATTATTATGTTATCTTTACCCTTCCTGCGGGTTATGTTTTTAGCCCACAGGGAAGTGGATCGACCGCCGCTGACAGCAATCCCGACGCAACAGGAAAAACAGCCCCGGTCTCTCTAAGTTCAGGAGATGAAGAATTAACCGTGGATGCCGGTTTGGTCCCGGTTTTTGCCCTGGGAAATCGGGTCTGGTTTGATACCGATAACGATGGGTCCATTGACGCAGGCACAGAACTCGGCGCCCCCAACGTGCGGGTTCAGTTGTATCAATCAGATGGGACTACCGAAGTTCGCGTGGGACCTGATGGGATCCTCAATACAAGCGACGATGCTGCCGGTGGGATGTTAACGGATGCCAGTGGGTATTACCTCTTCAATAATTTACCCGCCGGGAATTATAAAGTAATCCTGCCATCCAGTAATTTTAGCGGCGTTCTGAACGGTTACTGGTCATCATATAGTGTGCGTAACAGTTCGGGAAATGTAATTGAAGTGAGTACAAATACAGCGAACAGCGATCTGGATTCAGATGACAATGGAGGTTTTTCAAGCGGGCGTATTGAATAGAGTGTCGTTACCCTCGGATTGGAATACCCTGCTGCAGAACCTTTGGGTGAAACCGATCTCAGCGCGGGCGGGCAGGGCGGGCGACCTGATAACTTAGCCAATATGACGGTTGATTTTGGCTTTTATACCGTTACCCTTGGCAACCAGATCTGGGACGATAATGGGGCCGGTGGCGGGACGATCAATGACGGTCTTAAAACCGGAACTGAAGGTGGCATTCAGAATGTGGATGTACAACTCTGGTCATCAAATGGTTCAGCCACGCTGTCCCAATTGGCTACAGGTTCAACTGATGCTTCCGGACTCTATGCATTTACCGGGTTACCTGCCGGTGATTATATAATTCGTATTCCAGCGAACGAATTTACCGGCACAGCAACTCTGGTGGATTACCGTTCCAGTACGGGTGGCATCGGCAGTGCGTATGAACCCGCTCCGGACAGTGATTTGGTGACGATCGATTCGGACGATAACGGCCAGGAAACCAATGGTATTCCAGGATTAACCGGATATATTCAAACAAAGCCAATTACCATAACTGCAGGAAACGAGGGTTCAGCTACCCAGTCTGCGGGTTTAACAACTGAAAATCGGGTGGATTTTGGTTTGTATAATCCACAGGACAAAATAACAATCACCAAGACGGATAACGTATCAATTGTGGCTGCTGGTACGACGCTCACTTATGATATAAACCTTATAAATGGGGGGGATGTAGCTTTAACCACCCTGACAGTAACTGATACCCTGCCGGCGGATGTAACATTTATCAGCGCCAGCCCAACGCCCACTTCACGAGTTGGAAACGTTATCACCTGGGATTCCACGACGATTTCGGGCCTGGCCGATCTGGCTGTAAATGGCAGTATTAGTTTTGAGGTTGTGGTTTCTGTCAGCTCCTCCCCAACCGGCACGACCATTACCAACGCTGTTGAAGCACGCGACAGCCTGACCCGGGTGACAGACAATACTTCGGATACCGATAACATCGCCACTGCCAATGTCAAATCATTAACAGCTACAGAGGCGGACGAATTGGGATCGGATCCGCCATCAAATCCAGAACCCGTGATGATTGGTGAAATATTGACCTACACAACCCAACTGGACATTCCTCAAGGAGTCATGCTCAACCTGACCGCAGAGGATGTAATGGATCGCGGCCTGGCTTTTGTGCGCTGTGTCAGTGTTCAAACCGGTTCATTGACCACTGACCTGATCGGCGGATTTGATGCAGCTTGCAATAACAGCAACCCTTCCACCAATCCGCTGGTTTCCGCAGAACCTGTCAGCGCAACGGACCCCATTGATCAAGGCCGTCGGGTTTTATTCAATTTTGGGAATGTAGCAAATGGCGGCGCAGCTTCCCAGGCCATCAAAGTTACCTATGAAGCCATCGTCCTGAATATTGATGCCAATGTAAATGGGATAGGAGATTTAAACAATCAACTTACCTGGAAATGGAATACAGATAGCACTTTATATGGGCAGGCGGATCCGGTCAGTATCCGGGAACCCAGGTTGGAAATTCAAAAATCGGCAGCGCCCCTGGTTGCGCCATATGGCACACCAATTACGTTTACCCTGGATATTCAACATGCAACGAGCAGTTCAGCACCTGCTTACGATGTTATCGTCACAGATCGTTTGCCGGCTGGATTAGTGTATCTTCCAGGGAGTGAAACCATAAGCGGACTGGCCCCAACGAGCTTTGATTATGAAGCGGCAACAACAACCCTCCGATTCAGATGGGACATATTCCCCCTAAATTCCACTTCAAAGATATCCTTCAAGGCGAGATTTATTGGTCCTTCCCGGGTGGTAAATGAATCAAATGTTGAATGGACCAGCATGGAAATTGACCCGGGTTCATCGGGGACACCGCAAATACGTTCAATTCATAATATCCATTCAACAGAGCGCTGGTATGATCCTTTAGACCAGGTCGACTTGAACAATTATGGGACGGGGTCTTCAGTATGGATCTCTGCACCTCCATTACCGAATACCGGTTTTACCCCGGGAACCATAACAGAATTCGGACCTCAGCCGGCTGATTTACGGTACTCTGATCAAGGCGATCTATGGCTGGAATTCCCTAAACTTAAATTGACCGTCCCCATCGTCGGGGTTCCCTTGAAGGGAGATAAAGGATGGGATCTGACCTGGCTTGCTGATAATGCAGGCTGGCTGGAAGGGTCAGCTTATCCTTCCCACGCGGGGAACTCCGTCATCACTGCCCATGTCTATGGCGCTGATGGAACCCCAGGCCCATTTATCGATTTGAATAAATTATATTGGGGCAACCAGGTCATTTTGCATATCAATGGATTGCGTTATATCTATGAGGTTCGTGGGTCACGAATCCTTCAGCCTGATAATAAGGCCGTGTTCAACCATGAAGAATATTCATGGCTGACGCTGATCACCTGTAAGGATTATGTTGAGTCTTCCGACACTTATTCTCATCGTTTGGTTGTCCGTGCAGTGTTGGTAAGAATAGAATAACCCTCGCCTATACGAAATATTGACGCAATGCTTTCCTGTAGGCCAGGCGGAATTAGCTTGACCCCCACAAGCACAGCGTGCCAATGGAATGGATATCGTTTGCCGGGCCAGAATCCACCGATCCTTTGGATTCCATAATTTTCACGCGGCCAGGATTGCTTCGGATTCCTTTAGATCAAACCCATCAGGCCAGGTTGTTTCTTCGTCGTATTCAGCAAATTTCAGGTTCGCCCATCTCAGGTCCGCCCCGGTCAGATCGGCACAGCTCAATTTCGCCCAGATCATCATTGCGCTGCTCAGGTCTGCTTCGATCACGCTGGCTGCGATCAGGTTGGCCCGGAGCAAAAAAGCCCCGATCAATTTAACCCTCCATAGATTGGCCTTGCTTAAGTTCGCTTCAAAAAGACCTGCATGGTAAAGGCTGGCATTCCTTAAGTCCGCACCGCATAAGTTGGCATTGCCCAGATGGGCATGGTTCAGGTTGGCATTACACAATCTCGCCCCGCTCAAATCGGCATAATCAAGGGCAGCTCCTCTCAGGTCGGCCCCAGTCAGGTCTGCCCCGCACAGATTCGCCTTGCTCAGTTTCGCTTTGCGCAGATTCGCTTCGAAGAGATCTGCTCCGGTAAGGTCGGCGTTGCTCAGGTCCACACCGACCAGGTGCGCCCCGTTTAATTTGGCCTGGCTCAAATTCGTACCGATCAGTATTGATCCGATCAGATTGGCCCCGTTCAGGTTCAGTCTGCTCAGATCCGCCCCGCTCAGATTCCTGATACTTGTGTTGAGCATCCTGTCAATTTTTACCTGCGATATTTTTGTCATCTTGAGAACCACTTTCGGTTTGCGTGAATGGTGCAAGGGTCAATGGTCGAAAATATTATAGCCGTCGCTAGAATAAGGGGTAACATGTCTCCGTCTCATTCCCCCCCATATAGCTCCCTCAAAACATTTTCCGTATGCTCCCCCATCAGGGGCGGCGGGAGTCTATACTCGACCGGTGTATCGCTCAACTTCAATGGCGAACCGACCAAAGGCAAATCACCTATGGTGGGATGATCCATTTTTACGAGCATCCCGCGTTCTATTACATTTGGCATCGAAAAGACCTGATCAAAATTCTGAATGGGTCCGCATGGGATCTCAGCTTTTTCCAAAGCAGCCAGCCAGTCGTTCGCCTTACGGGTTATAAAAATGGATCTCAACTCCGGGATCAGTTCATCGCGATTCTGCACACGCGCAGAATTCGCTGCAAACTTTTCATCGAGCGCGAGCCCGGGTTTGCCAAGCATTTCACACAAGCGCACAAACTGGCGGTCATTGCCCACCGCGATCGCAAACCACCCATCACTGGCTTGAAAACTTTGATAGGGCACGATATTCGCATGCGCATTGCCATGGCGCTTTGGCAGTTTGCCCGAGATCAAATAATTACTGGCCACATTGGCCAGCCAGCCCAGCTGTGAATCAAATAATGAAATATCAAGCCGCTGGCCCTCACCTGTCAGCATGCGCGCCTGCAGCGCAGCAAGAATGGCGATGATCGCATTTTGCCCTGCGAAAAGATCCACAACCGCCACGCCTGTTTTCATCGGCTCGCCTTCGGGCTCCCCCGTGATGGACATCAATCCGCCCAACGCCTGGATCATGAAATCATAACCGGGTTTATCTTTCATCGAACCTGTTTGTCCAAAACCTGTGATCGAACAATAAATCAACCTCGGGTTCAACAAATGTAGCGTTTCATAGTCCAGACCAAATTTCTCCAATGTACCGGGGCGAAAATTTTCAACCAGCACATCACTGCGCAGGGCGATATCCCGCAGAACCTTTTTGCCTTCATCTGTTTTCAAATTGATCACAATGCCGCGCTTGTTGCGATTGACACATAAATAATACGCGCTCTCGCCCCCGGCGAAAGGCGGACCCCAGGCACGGGTCTCATCCCCTTCGGGCGGTTCCACTTTGATCACATCAGCCCCCAGGTCACCAAGAGTCATCGTACAATAAGGGCCAGCCAGCACGCGGCTTAGATCCAATACACGAATGCCTTGCAAAGGTTGCATAATTCTCCTAAGAAACCTGACTTGCCCAGGGGCATCACCGTCTAAATATTCATGTTCTCCGGGCAGGAACCTGTAATAACAGGACGCTTATGAAGCTATTCAGGTTTTAAATATAAATGAAACATAAGCTCTATTTTAACAAACCAACCAAGAATTCGGCGGGATCAATTGGATCAGACCCTGATTGTCTTCCATAGCTCGACCCGAAAATCCATACCTTACACTGGAAGGTGAACCATGCAAAACGATACAAAAATTATATATGGCGGTATCGAAGGCGGCGGGACCAAATTTGTTTGCGCGGTCGGCACCGGACCGGAAAATATTATTGACCAAATTAATATTCCAACAACCTCGCCTGAACAGACGATGGCGCTGGTCGTGGATTTTTTCAAAGAACAGGAATTCATGCATGGCGCCCTCTCCGCCATCGGATTTGGATGTTTTGGTCCACTCGACCCAAATACAGCATCACCAACATATGGGCATATCCTGCCGACTCCAAAACCCGGGTGGACGAACGCAAATGTGGTCGGCATCCTGAAGGGTAGTTTTGATGTCCCCATCGCTTTTGATACCGATGTGAATGCAGCCGCGTTAGGCGAATGGCATTGGGGCATGGGCCAGGGATTGAAAACCTTTATTTATCTCACCATTGGAACAGGTATAGGCGGCGGGGCATACGTGGAAGGGAAATTATTGCATGGATTGGTCCACCCTGAAATGGGGCACATCCCGCTGCCGCACGATAGAATAATTGATCCATTTGAAGGCGCCTGTCCATTCCACAAAGATTGTTTTGAAGGCCTCGCGTCCGGTGTTGCCATCGAGCAACGCTGGGGACAACCAGGGGGGGCCCTTGCGGCAGACCACCCCGCTTGGGATCTCGAGGCAGATTATATTGCCCGTGCCCTGACTTCATATTCCTTTGTCTTATCTCCAGAAAGAATTATCGTTGGCGGGGGTGTCGGGCAGTTGCCTCACCTGCTCCCGGGAATTCGACAGCGCACACGAAAATTTATTAATGACTATATCCAATCTAGTGTCATACTTGAAAAGATCGAAACGTACATCACCCATCCGGGTCTTGGGAATCGATCCGGAGTACTTGGGGCTTTTGCACTTGCCAAACAGGCAGTACCCGGAAATCCATGATCTTAAATGAAATCAACTTTAGAATATATCAAACCAGGATCGCGGCCAAAAACACAGCCATGAATACAAGGATCATGACCCCGAGAACCAGCGAATAATTTCGCGGCTCGACCCCGCCGTGCTGGTCCATTTTCCGGATGAGGGGGAACAAGCGCCAATAGAAGGAGGAAGTGGCAAGGAGCAGGGCGATCAGGCTGACGCGTTGGATCTCCAGATTGCCGTAGAGGATGACGCCCGCCAGAAGGAAAAGGAAGATCAACTTGGCCCCCGCGACCCAATAGACGAGGTACTTCACCAGGTCATGGATCTCGGGGTATTGTTTTGATCTTTCCCAGGCGGTAAAGACACCCACCGCGTTCGCGTATTTGGAGTCCGGGGCAAAGTAGAGCACCAAAACATTCGAAAGTTCCAATAGAATAAAAGCCATGATCACGATCTTGATGAGGGTCATATGTTTGTTTACCTTTTGACCATTAACGACGCTCCAAGCAGGTATAGTGGAATAGACAAGTGGGATGCTTTTTTAGACGGTTGTACAAAATTTGTACCTTACAGCCTTAATTCCCCCGCAAACGTTATTTCACCCGAGTCGTGATGAAGAATCGATCAGCAGGCCGAGCTTTTGAGCCTTGACAATCGCCGCGGCGCGCGTGTGCACCTCCAGGCGCACATAGGCACCCGAAAGCGTGTTCCGCAGGGTGGAACTGGCCACACCCAGGAATATGGCGAGTTCATCCGTGCTGATATCGGGATAGGAGGCGCACAGGGAAAGAACCTCGACCTGACGGGGCGAGAGCAGCGGGCGTACATCGCCGGCCTGGTTCTGACGTATCTGTCTGTAGATCGATTCACTGAAAAAAATGCCGCCATTCGCAACGAGGGAAACGATCTTCGCGAGCTGGCGGATGGATTCGTAATCATCCTTGACGATATAACCCTTGATCCCCGCGTCCACCAGGGATTGGATCAACACCGTTTGGGTGTGCATGGATATGGCCAGGATGTTCGTCTTGGGGAATTTTCGGACAATGGACGTAACAGAATGCAGGACCGGGTATGGGGTTGAATTCACCTCGGAGGTGGGCACCTGAACATCGAGCAGCAGTACATCCACCACGGTGTTGGCCAGGGCCGGCTCAAGTTCCTCGCCAAAGAATACCGTGGCCACGACCTCGATCTTCGGGTCCAAGTTCAGGCGATATAAATACCCGTCAACAATACTTTGATGGTCTTCTAAAATCGCGACTTTTATATTTGTTGTGGTCATCCCTGATTGTCCCCCCTGTGGGTTGGTTACATTTTCTCGCTGCCTGCATTCTCTTTTATACAAATTGCCTGCTTCTGTTGGGTTTTATCCCTTTGAATCTTACTTCGCCAAAAAGAAAATACCTTGCAATTAAAAACAAGTGTATACATCATAGCACAATATTAACAGGCCAACCCCGCGATGGTACAAATGCCTATATCCGTAAACAGGGTCGTTCATCAGGAACAGCTCGACCCGAATAAAACTAGCCTACTTTTCAACCCCTTTCCAGGGCAGGATTACCTTTAATTCCATACCATGGGGCATAATTGAGCTTACCACCAGAGTACCCCCCAGGTTGTCGATCCGCTCTTTAATTCCCACCACGCCAAACCCCTGGGTATCATCCCTGCTGGAAGTTCCACGGCCGTTGTCTTTCACCGACACCTCGATCATTTCATCCTTATACTCGAGGGTGACCAGCACCCGGCTGGCACGGGCATGCTTTGCCACATTGGTGAGCGCCTCCTGAACAAAACGGTACAGGCTGATACCCTCCTCCTCGGGCAGACCCTCCAGCTCGATGCCTGAATATTCGAGCTTTAACCCGGTTTGGTCGGCAAATTCGCGGCACAACTCTTTAATGCCAAGGTTGACGCCCATCAGGTCAAGCAGCGGCGGGCGCAGATCGTGCGCCACAGACCGTATGCGCTGGAAGGTCTGATCGGTCATGGCGAGCGCCTTTGCCATACGACGGCGGAGCTTACGCAGATCACCCGGCATTTCCTTATAAATGGAATCAAGGCTAAACCTCAAGCCGATCAGGGCCTGTCCGGCCTCGTCGTGCAGTTCGCGTGAAATGCGCCGCCGTTCCTCCTCCTGCGCCACGACGATCTGCTGGGTCAGTTTCCGCAGCTGGTCGCGGCTTTCAAGCAGTTCAGCAGTTCGTTCTTTCACCGTGGATTCAAGCAGCAGGTTGGCCACCAGCAGTGAGCGTTCCATTTTCTTAAGGTTGCTGATATCGCGCGAGATGCCCAATACCGCATCCACCGCCCCGGTTTGTCCTTTAAGCGGCACAAGCCAGGTACTCAGGAAAGCGCTGCTATCAAGAAACACGATCTCTGCCTCTGAATAAACAGGCTCGCCGGTATCAAATACCTGCACCAGGCGTGCACGCATTTCCTCGGAATTGGATGCTTCAAACCACCGGGCCCGCGGCTGGCCGATCAACACTTCAGGCTGCGCCCTCAACCGGTTTGCGGCATAACTATTGACATAGAGAATGCGGTCTTCCCGGTCGATCATAAAGATCAAGTCATGCGAGGCTTCAGCAAGAGTGCGATAACGCTGCTCGCTCTCCCTGAGCGCCTCTTCATGTTGTTTAAGTTCGGTAACATCGCGGGAATATACCGCCACCTGAACAACCATTCCGGCGGTGTCCGAAATTGGATACATGCTGTTCTCGAACCATGATCCATTTCGGGTATCTTGAAATTGTGCCGGGCGGGCGGTACGGCAGACCTCTTCAAAATGGGCCTGCCTGGTATCGGCAACGCCTCTAGCTTCATGGATGTTGCCGATGACATCAAAGACGGCAAGTCCCACCAGGTCCTGCCGGCTCCTGCCGATCAGTTTTGCCCCAAATTCATTTATCGCCAATATGGTACCTTGATTGTCAAGCAAGACGATGCTGGTTGAAGTGGTGGCATTCAACAGAATGCGCTGGACTTCCTCGAGGGCGAATAATTTCCGTTCCGTCTCCTTCCGGTGGGTAATGTCACTCGAATATACCGCCACCTGAACAACCTTTCCTTCGGCATCCAAAATCGGATGGATCCCGTTTTCAAACCATCTCCCTCTCCCGAAATCCTCAAAAAATACCGGCGCGCCAGTACGGCAGCATTCCTCAAAACCGGCCTGTCTTTTATTTGCGGCGGATAATTCTTCCGCGTTGTTTTTTGGAAAGGCTTTAAAGATCGAGTGCCCCACCAGGGCTTCCTGACTCATGCCCATACGCTGAGCGCCCAGGTTATTTATGACCAGTATGATTCCCTGACAGTCAAGTAATACGATGGCGGTTGAATTGGTGGCGTCCAGCAGGCTGCGCTGGAATTCCTCGAGAGCGAATAATCTTTGTTCCGTTTCTTTTCGTTCTGTGATATCACGAACAAGGCTCAACAGCCTGTCATCGGCATAGGTGATCATTCGTGATTCAAAATAACGCCTCCCGCCCGGGACATCAAGTAAATATTCATGCGTCTGGATATCGCCGGTCTGGAAAGCCAGATCAAATTTGAATTGAAGGTCTTCCACTTGCTCAGGCGGCAGTACTTCACGGGTTATCCTCCCCAAAAAAAACTCCGGTGGGGCGGCCAGCAACTGATCATCATGCCCATGATATTCAATGTAGACGCCCGCACGATCCTGGATGAACATGAGGTCCGGGATGGCATGCACCAGGGCAAAGTTCTTTGCTTCGCTTGCGCGCAGGTCCTGCTCCATTCGTTTACGTTCCGTGATAGCACGGGTCATGCCCTGGAATTTGATCAATCTTCCCTCGGCGTCATACACGGGGTGTGAACTGACTTCGGTCCAAATGAGGGTTCCATCCTTTCGGATCTGCTCAATTTCATACACAGCGTCACCTATTTTTTCACCCCGCTTCAGGAGATCTTTTCGTGCATTAGCGCGTGCCATCACATCGCTTCGTGAGCCGGGAGTCATGAATTCAAAGATCGATCTTCCCAGGATCTCTTCAGTCTTATATCCCCGCTGAAGTTCGTCCGATGGGCTTATATAAGCATAAAACAGGTCAGGGGTAGCCTGCCAGACTACATCAGGCATATTTTCGATCAGGAAGCGGTATTTTTCCTCGCTAAGCTGCAGGGCTTTCTCGGCCTGCACCCGCGTAGTAATATCGGTAAAAATACAGATCACTTTATCCACCTTACCATACGGGTCAAGCACACAGGAAAAATGGATATCGAATGTTGTGCCCCGGGTTTCAACTTCGATCCGTTGATTGGTCCCTCCGAGTGCTTTCCTTAACGAATCCACGATCAAGGGAGTGTCCCGGTACACGTCAAAGGCCGATTGCCCAACCACCTGGCCGGGAACCAAACCCAACCGCTCCAATCCCCTGCCTTCCGAAAGTGTAAATACGCCCTTCTTATCCGTCACAAAAATAACCACGGGCGTGCTGGAGACCAGGGTCCGGTAGCGCTGCTCACTTTCATGATAGGCCTGATCCATGTGCTGGTGGCCGGTGTAATCCCATGTCAGCCCGAACAGCCGGACCGGGGCCCCATGCCCATCCTTATATACTTTTACACGGGTATGCACAATCCGGTTGTCATCATTCGGCCGAATGAGACGGTGCCGCACTTCGGTTTCCAGTGTCAGGTCACCCTGCTGGAATTTCCGCAGGGTTTGGTCCACATCATCAGGGTGCAGGAATTTTATGAACGCTTCGTGGTCCATCTCGGTTTTTTTGGGGGGCAGACCAAACAGCCGGGCCATGCCCACGGATAAGCGTATGCGTCCTGTCGCCAGATCCCAGTCCCAACTGCCCGAGCTGCTTATCCTCTGTGCCTCTGCGAGAATTTCCTCTGCCAGGACACGGTCACCTTTTTTTGCGTGGGTTAATTTTGTCTGTGGATATCTTTTTTTTGTCATTTGGCC
>CAYLOW010000103.1:0-13336 GCA_964385315.1 uncultured Anaerolinea sp. | reverse complement strand
CTGCCTGTTTTGCTGATGGGTGGCGTGTTGTGGTTTATTTTCCGTCAGGCACAAGGCAGCAACAATGCCGCCATGTCTTTTGGGAAAAGCCGCGCGCGCATGTTTAGTGGTGAGCATCCCACCGTCACTTTTGCAGATGTAGCCGGTGCGGAGGAGTCAAAACAGGAACTGGCTGAAATTGTTGAATTTCTGAAAGAACCTCAGAAATTTATTCAACTCGGTGCACGTATACCGAAGGGCGTTTTATTGGTAGGACCTCCAGGAACAGGCAAGACCCTGCTGGCAAAGGCCGTTTCAGGTGAGGCGGGTGTGCCCTTCTTCTCCATTTCCGGCTCTGAATTCGTTGAGATGTTCGTGGGTGTCGGTGCCAGCCGTGTACGTGACCTTTTCGAGCAAGCCAAACGTCATTCCCCCTGTATTATCTTTGTGGATGAAATTGATGCCGTGGGACGTCAGCGCGGTGCAGGGCTTGGCGGTTCACATGATGAACGAGAGCAGACGCTTAATCAAATGTTGGTTGAAATGGATGGTTTCGATACCGATACCAACGTCATTATTATCGCTGCCACAAACCGCCCGGATATCCTTGATCCTGCCCTCTTGCGTCCCGGCCGTTTTGATCGCCGCGTAACGCTTGACCGTCCGGATGTGAAGGGCCGCGAAGCTATCTTAAGAGTGCATGTCAAGGGCAAGCCATTGGACCCCCAGGCAGACCTATCGACTGTCGCGCGTGGTACGCCCGGCTTTGTTGGGGCTGATTTGGAAAATCTGGTTAATGAAGCTGCCATTTTGGCTGCGCGCCGCAACAAGAAATCCATCGGTCAATCAGAGTTGGAAGAAGCCATTGAACGTGTGGTGATGGGGCCCGAACGGAAATCCCGCCTGATCTCTGATGAAGAAAAGCGTATTATTGCCTACCATGAGGCTGGCCATGCGATTGTGGCAAATGCCATCGCCGAAGCAGACCCAGTGCAAAAAGTGACCATCGTGGGACGTGGACAGGCCGGGGGCGTGACCTGGTTTCGTCCAGATGAAGACCGCATCCTCATGTCACGAAAGAAGATGCTCGCCACTCTTGCAATGGCACTTGGCGGGCGTGCTGCTGAGGAATTGATATTTGATGATATTACTTCAGGAGCATCCAACGACATTGAGCAGGTTACCCGCATGGCGCGTGCCATGGTCACACGCCTGGGCATGAGCCCCGAAATGGGCACCCTGACCTATGGTCAAAAAGAAGAGATGATCTTCCTCGGCCGGGAAATTTCTGAACAGCGTGATTATTCCGAAGCTGTCGCTGAACAAATTGATCGCGAAGTCCGCAAGATCGTGGAAGACGCTTATAAACAATCCAAATCTTTGGTCAAGAAATATCGCAAGCAATTGGATATTATTGCAAAGAAACTTCTCGAGGTTGAATCCATCAACCGGGAAGAATTTGAACAGCTTTTCCCGTCGCCTTTAGGCAAAAAGAGCGGAACGCCGCAAGTGGCTTAGATTAACTAAATAGACAATATCGAAATAGGAAAAAGAGCCCCGGAATTTCCGGGGCTCTTTTTCGCTTTATGCAGGTAATACCTAACTTCCTTCTTTGTGTTGTCGTACCAACTCGCGCCTTAGGATCTTTCCAACGGTTGTCTTGGGTAATTCGGTGCGGAATTCATAGTGGGTGGGTACTTTATAGGGGGCGAGATGTTCCTTGCAGAAGGCTTTGAGCTCGGCTTCTGTAATGGTTTCACCGGGTTTCATCACGATCCACGCTTTTACTGTTTCACCACGCTGCGGGTCGGGAATGCCGCCGACGCCCACTTCCAGCACTTTGGGATGGCTCATGAGCGCTTCTTCCACTTCACGGGGCCAGACCTGGAATCCACCCGGTTTGATGAGTTCCTTTTTACGGTCAACAATGTAGAAGTAACCGTCTTCATCCATGCGGGCGATGTCACCGGTAAACAACCAGGTCTTGCCGTCTTTCATCTGGCGTAGGCTGTTGGCTGTTTCAGTTGGCATGTTGTGATAGCCCTTCATCACCTGTGGGCCATTGACAATGATCTCACCAATCTCGCCCTGGGTGAGTTCTGTTTCACCATCATCAAGATTGATGAGTTTCACATCCACATCCGGCAATGGCATCCCGATGGAACCGGTCTTGTTTATGCCGTCCAATGGATTGCAGTGTGTGGCGGTTGGCGCTTCAGAAAGACCATAGCCTTCGAATACCTTGCCTCCCGTCAGTTTTTCGAACTGTTCTTTTGTCTCACGCATTAAAGGGGCCGAGCCAGAGATGCAAGCCTTGATGGAAGAGAGATCGTATTTACCCGCTTTAACATCGGGATGATTGTTGATGGCGTTGTACAAGGTTGGCACGCCGGGGAATATTGTCGCCTTGTATTTGCTAATATTGTCCAGCACATCTTTCAGGTCACGTGCATTTGGCACCATTACCATGCTGGCCCCATTTGCCATCGCAAAATTCATACCAGCCACCATACCGTAGACATGGAAGAGTGGAATTCCCATCAACACCACTTCCTTGCCGGGTTCGAGGGATGGCATCCAGGATTTAATTTGGAGCGTGTTCGCAACCACGTTGCGGTGCATGGCGACCGCGCCTTTTGGCACACCAGTTGTACCACCGGAGTATTGGAAAACCGCGGTGTCGTCAGGGGAAACTGTTATATTTGGTTTGGTTGAATTTGCATGTTTCGCGAGCAGGTCGTGCATCCAGACATCGCCGTCTGCCAGTGTATCCAAATGGTCGCCGTCTTTTTTTTCTTTTAATAATGTAAACAATAATCGTGTAAACGGCGGCAGTGCTTCCTTGATATTGGAGACTATGATCTTCTTGAGTTTAGTTCTTTCCCTTGCCGCCTTGACCTTGTCATAAAAACGGGTGAGCGTAAACATCACATCAATGTTTGCATCATCCACCGGCATGATGATCTCGTCCACCGGGTAGGTGGGATTGATGGCCACTACAGCCGCGCCGGCTTTGAGAATGCCATAAAAGGCAATCACAAATTGCGGCAAATTCGGCATGAAGATGCCCACCCGATCTCCTTTTTTCACACCCATCTCGACCAGCGCTGCAGCCATTGCGTCAGTCTGTGTATTCATCTCCTTGTATGAAATGACCGCGCCTTTGAAGATTGTACTGGCACGGTCAGGATACTTGGTCGCAGCTTCCTCTAAAAAATGAAACAGCGGCTTTTTGGGGTAATCAATTGTTTGTGGTACACCTTTGTCGTAATTCGCAAGCCACGGACGGTTGTTCATAGTTGCTCCTCCTTCAGGAATGGAAGCAGTATATACAATCAAGAATCAAAAGTCAATTGATTGACGGATGTATTTTTCAATCTCTTTTCCAACCTTGTCGTTTATCTTGAACCACATGATATCCGGATCGGATTCCTTGAACCAGTTTGCCTGCCGTCGGACAAAAATCCGCGTCAATCGGCGCATTTCCATTTTCGCCTGATCTACGGTCAGCATACCCTTTACCACGTTGACACATTCACGATACCCGATCGCCGACATACTGGGCAGGGTGGGGGAATATCCCTTTGAAAGCAGTTCTTGAACTTCGTTCACCAACCCGTTTTCAAACATGAGATCAATGCGTTCATCCACGCGTTGATATAACTCTTCACGCGGTCGAGTCAGCCCGATGGTAATTAATTGATAAGGCGAGGCAGCTTGCCCGCGCTGCTCAGAAAATTTTCTGCCTGTGGTTAAAATTACTTCAAGTGCACGAACTGTCCTTCGCACGTTCCGGGCGTCAATTTTTTCCGCTGCATCGGGATCAAGAAAGTGAAGTTTGTCGTGCAGCCACTCTTTTCCCCGTTCTGAAGGCAAGGCTATCCTTTCCAGTTCCGCCCTTAACCTGTCATTTTGTGTGACTTCTGGCGGAGTCCATCCCTGCGTGACTGCGCGTATATATTGTCCTGTTCCCCCGACTAAGAAAGGGAGTTTGCGGCGTGAATGAATATCGGTGATGATATCTTTCGCTTTTTGCTGAAAAACTGCCAGACTTAATGTGTCATCGGGGTTGACAATGTCTATTAAATAGTGCGGTACGCCTGCCATTTCCTCAGGCGATGGTTTGGCAGTGCCAATGTTCATGCCGCGATAAAAGAGACGTGAATCGGCGGATATGATCTCGCCGTTTAAATTTTCTGCAAGCTGAATGGCGAGTTCTGTTTTGCCGACAGCCGTGGGGCCGACAATGAGGATGAGGGGGATGTTTGGTTGCATGATTTATGGAATAACCATTACCTATAAAGGACAGGTTTATAAGCATATGAAGATTTGCAATAAACGAGATTGGTTAGCGTCAGCCGGATAATGCTACGCGGCAACCTAACCTGTGCCTACACCATTTCCGCTGACGGCCAAACTGGATTGGCGAAAAACGTAAATAGCATCTGTATATCAGCAAATAGCCCACATTAATAACGATCCTATCCCGGGTACTTAAAAACCCGCCAACTAAAAATATCAATAATTCGCTTAAATGGTTGACTTTCTGATAAACTTTAAAAGTCCATCCATTTTAACACCGAGGTGTGCAAATATGATCAACTGGCAGGAATTGATTATTGATATGTTCGTTGAGCAACTGCGAACTGTCTATCAGCGGACGTATGGCGATATTTCCAGTGACTATGGCCGCATTGTGACCTGGTGTGGGAGATTGGTGCTCGAAAATATTGCCAATTCAGACGCACTTTACCACGATGTGGATCATACGATCATGGTATCACTGGCGGGGCAGGCCATCATTGAAGGAAAACATTTGCGGGAAGGGGGAGTGACGCCATATGACTGGTTGCATTATATGATCGCGGTCTTGTGCCATGATATTGGATACATCAAAGGGGTATGCAGGAATGACACAAAAGATATGTTTGCCACGGGAGTGGGGGATGAGATGGTTTATATTTCCCGTGAAGGCACCGATGTTGCGCTGACCCCATATCATGTCGATCGCAGCAAGCTATTTGTGCGTGAGCGTTTTGGATCAAGTATTCTTCACAATAGTTCGAAATTTCTGGACGCGGAATTGCTCGCATCCTACATTGAAATGACCCGTTTCCCCTCTCCGCCAGATGACATTTATAAGGATACAAAAGGATTTGGCGGATTGGTGCGCGCTGCGGATTTCATCGGCCAATTGGGTGATCCGGATTATTTGCGGAAAACCCCGGCCTTGTTCTATGAATTTCAGGAATTAGGCAGGAATGAAAAATATGGTTACAAGGTCCCAAATGATTTACGCAGGGGGTATGCCTCTTTTTATTGGAATAGTGTCAGCCCTTATATACAGGATGCGCTCCTTTATTTGCGCTTAAGTGAAGACGGCAAGCAATGGGTAGCCAATATGCACTCGCATGTGTTCGATGCCGAACATAATGAATATGTTTAAATTTGGGATGCTACCCTTATATACGCTGATGTAAGAAAATATCCCCCCGACGATCACGTCGGGGGGATATTAAATTATCCGCCCCGGGGAAACTGTATCGAGCTATGGGTCAAGAGGACCACTTTTCAATTTGGCGTGGAATGGAAATGTTTAGGGCCACTTAATGGGACAGAGGTTCCTATGCCTGTTCTTTTTTATATTCGCGAATGTGATCAGTAACCTCATCCAATCTGGCCACTTCCTCTTCGGTCAATTTCCAGCCGGCACCGCCCGCGTTTAATTCTGCCTGCCTAATATTTTTTGCACCGGGGATGGGTAATGCACCTTTGCAAATTAGCCAGTTAATCGCAACTTGCGAAACGGTTTTATCCCCGTGATTTAATGCGATCTCCTGTAAAAGTTTTGTGACAGGCGGAAGTTTTCTTAGCAGTTCAGCAGATTGTGAACCGCGAACGCCGGCGGGTGGCTTTTCTGCTGTATATTTTCCTGTTAATAGACCCATTTCAAGCGGAGAATATGCGATCAGACGAATACCAAGTTCCTTACAGCGTGCGAGCATTCCATTCTTTTCCACTTCACGATTCAGCAGGCTGTAATGTACCTGATTGGATGCCAGCGGAATTCCGTGTTGAGCCAGAGTTGAGTAAGCCCGCAACATCTGTTTTTGCCCAAAGTTGGATACACCCACCGTGCGTGACAATCCGAGCTTTACACACTCCACCATACCTTCCATCATTCTTTCCGGACTTAAAATAGGAGATGGCCAGTGGATTTGATACAAGTCCACCGAATTAAGAGCCATGCGTTCCAAGCTCCCTTTCAGTGCACGGGGGATAAATCCCTTTGTCAGCCGCCAGGGCCATGGAAAGAACTTGGTCGCCGTCAGTACGGGTTGATCGATATCTTTTAAGAATTGCCCAAGCAGCCGCTCTGAGTGGCCCGAGCCGTAAATTTCTGCAGTATCTACAAACCGCACACCAAGGTTGACGGAAACTTCAAATGATTCGCGAATTTCCTTGTCTGTATGTGTTTGACCATATCCCCAGACGACCCGATCTCCCCATTGCCATGCCCCTAGTCCTATTTCAATGGCGTGTAAAAACTGTGTTTCAATGCTGACTTCGGACATTGCGCCTCCTGCGTGACTTTACGCGATTCTATCTTAAAAAACAGATTTCCCCCAAATTTCGGGTTACAATTCAGCCCGCTCAAAATTTGGAACTGGTGGAACGCGAGACCCTTCCGGGAGGAGTCTGGCGCTCCCTGAGTTCCGGGAGGTTCCCTGATATGCCTAATTTTCACTCGCGGGAAGTAGAATCCGCGTTTGACCTAAACCAACGGTTGGGTCTGTCCTTCTCCGACTTATCCCTATTGACGCGCGCCTTGACTCACCGTTCCTATGTGAATGAGTACGCAGCTGTGGAGGATAACGAACGCCTGGAGTTCCTCGGTGATGCTGTTCTGGATTTCATTGTTGGGGCTTGGGTTTACAATCGGTTTCCTGAAATGCCCGAAGGTGACCTGACAAAAATTCGTTCGGCACTTGTGCGCAACGACCAGCTTGCGAAGTTTGCACGCAAACTGGATTTGGGAAATGCCCTTCGGTTGGGACGGGGAGAAGCATCCTCTGGCGGTAATAACCGCGATAATTTACTTGGTTCTGTTTTTGAGGCATTGGTTGGTGCCTTGTATTTGGATGCGGGGTTATCCGCAGTGAATGCTTTCGTAAATCCCATTTTGGAAGAATACCGCGAATCGATCATTAATGAAATTCACGACCCCAAGAGTAAATTACAGGAATGGACTCAATCACAAAAACTGGGCGCGCCGCGTTATCGTGTGGTTGGCACCAGCGGTCCCGACCATGCCGTTGTTTTTGAAATGGTTGTGGAAGTCGCAGGGATCGTTAAAGGCAGCGGCACAGGCTCAAGCAAAAGTTATGCCGAACACGCCGCCGCGGAGGACGCATTGAATAACCTGAACATACTCTAATCTGTCCGGGCATGGGAAATAATATCCTCTGAATACCTTGACCCAATGACGATCTCAACATAAAAAGTTGCCATCTCTGTATCTTTTAAATGCACCGCAGCGACCGGGTGTTTGCAGTTCTGCCCGGGAAGAAAAAATCTGTAAATTGGAAACCCAAAACTTAAAACATGCCTCTTCGTCTAAAATCACTCGAACTGCAAGGATATAAAACATTTGCTTCGCGAACTGTCTTTGAATTCGCGAGCGGAATTACCGCGATCGTCGGCCCCAATGGATCGGGTAAATCGAATATTGCCGATTCCCTACGCTGGGTATTGGGCGAGCAATCCTATACACTTCTGCGCGGCAAGAAAACTGAAGACATGATCTTTTCGGGGTCGGAACATCGCGCACGTGCAGGTATGGCGCAAGCCACGATCACCTTTGATAACACCGAGCAATGGCTGCCCGTGGATTTCTCTGAAGTTGCGCTTGCGCGCACAGCCCACCGTGACGGGCACAATGATTATTTGATCAACGGTCAACAGGTGCGTTTGCGGGAGATGAACGAATTGCTCGCGCAGGCAGGTTTAAGCGAACGGACATATACCATTCTCGGTCAGGGGCTGGTGGATGCATCCCTCGCCCTGAAGGCTGATGATCGCCGCCGCCTGTTTGAGGAAGCCGCCGGGGTGGGTTTGTACCGCTCCCGTCGTGATGATGCCCTGAAGCGTCTCGAAAATACCGCGCGCAATCTTGAACGTGTGTTGGATATTATGGCAGAGCTAGAGCCGCGCATCAAAAGTCTGGAGCGGCAGGCAAAGCGGGCCATTGATTTTGCCCGTGCCCAGGCTGATATGAAGCTGATCCTGCGTGAATGGTACGGCTATCATTGGCATCGCTCGCAGCGCGACCTGACCGATGTTCGCGAGACGGTACGGGGGCAGGAGAGCCGCATGAATGAGGCCCGTTCCGTTCATGAAAAGACTCAGGAGGAGTATTCGGCATTCCGTGAGCGGCTTTCAGGTCTACGTGCCCAGTTGAACGGGTGGCATCGTCAGTCGGCCGAATTGCACAATCAACGTGAATCCATCAGCCGTGAATTGGCTGTGCTTGAAGAACGCCGCCGCGCATTGACCAACACCCAAGCCGCTGTGCTTTCCGACCAGGAGCACGCAATGGATGAATTACATCTCGCCAATGAACGTTATGGCGAAGCCGGGCAGGATGTGGCCCGGATCCAAAGCGAATACGAAGAAGCAAAATCACAACTGATAAATGCGCAAAATTCCTTGCAAACTCGCCAGTCTGAGCGGACAGCCTTGGAAGAACAACTTGCGCTGACGCGTAATCAGGTCGAAAACTTCAGCCAGCAGCGCGCCGAGAACAATGCGCGCCTGGATGAATTGAAATCACGTATCGAATCTCAAACCCAAAGGATAGACCAAACCCGGGCGGCCATAGCAGCCGGCGAGTCGCTTTCTGCGAAAGCAAAGGCTCAGTACGAGGCTGCCCGAAAAGCCCGTGAAGAAGCGGCGCTTGTTTTACAGGATGCAGAAGAAAAAGTTCTTAATAAGAAGAATGAAGTTGATCGCATTGAACACGAGCGGCGTGCCGCCCTTGAACAACGCACGAAGGAAGAATCTGACCATTCACGTTTGAAGGCCCAGATTGAAGTACTTGAGCAATCAGAGCAATCTCTGGCGGGATATGCGGAAGGGGCGCGATATTTGCTGGATGCCGCACGACAGTCCAAATTAACGGGTGCGCGGGGCGCGTTTAGCGCGGCTCTTGACGTTCCAGCCCACCTTGAGACAGCGATCGCAGCCGCGCTTGGCGATACGCTTGATGCGGTTTTGCTCGATGAAGGCCAGCTTGAGGATGCGTTAAATTTACTTGAATCTGATGATGCAGGGCGCGCGGTTTTGCTTCCCCTTGGCGAAAGGGAGAATCTTTCGCTAAATAACCCGAATGATGTTGATTGCATCGGTGTCGCATCTGAGTTGGTCAATGCGCCAGGTGAACTGCGGGCAGCGGTGCGGCTGATGCTTGGGCAAACATTGATCGTGCGGGATCGAAGTTCTGCGCGAAAATTGATTAAGGATTTGCCGACTCATGCGCGCGTGGTGACTCTGCGTGGTGAGGTGTTCCGCGGTGACGGTTTGGTAATTGCGGGAAAGACGGCTTCCTCCTCTGCTTTGGGTAGATCGCGTCAAAAGCGGGAATTCGCATCTGTAATGAGCGGACTCGTCGAGAGGCTGGCGGAATCAAATGAACGGGTAGAAAAATTGTCGAATCAACAGGCAGCTGCGCAACGTGAATTGATGCAAGCTGATATCGATGCGCGTGAATCACGTGTCAGGTTGGGAGAAATCCAGGAGAATGAGCAGCAGGCCGGGTTGGAGTCTGAATCGACCCAGCGGCAGCTTGAGTGGCAAAAAAATCAATTAACTCAATACCATGTCGAGGCAGAGGAATCTGCCTCGATCCAACAAAAAATGATCGAGATCCTGTCTGATGTGGAAATAAATTCCTTTGACGTGCAAGCTCGATTGAAAGACATAACCGCAAAATTAAACGAAATTGCTGCGGATGAATTACAGGAGCAAGTATCATATTGGACCACACGTGTTGCTGTCGCAGAGCAGAGCACGGCGGGCGCTGTTGCGAAGATGGATGAACGTGCAAAGGAAATCACGCGGCTCGATTCCCGCCGCGTGGAATTGATCACGCGTTTACACGATGCTGAAAATGCCTTGAATGGTCTGGACCATGAAAAAGCCAGACTCCGCGAAAATGAAAGCGGTTTACATGCCCGGATCGATGAAATGCGCGTGCTGATTGAGCCGGCCGAAAAGGATTTGGAAACAGCCGAGCAGGAAGAAAAGCGTTTACAGGAATCAGAGGCAAACGCACAGCGTATTTTTGCAAATGCCGAGCGGTCATACGGCCAGGTGCAGCTGGAGCAAACCCGCAAGCAGGAGGCGTTGGACAACCTGCATCAAAAGATCACAGACGATTTTGGCCTGGTGATGTTTGATTACGCGGCCGATGTATCAGGCCCTGTCCCCCTGCCTTTGGATGGCATGGTTGAGCAGCTGCCTGTGGTAACAGAACTAGCCCCGGAAATCGAAGAGCAATTAAATCATCATCGCGCACAATTGCGCCGTATGGGCCCGATCAACCCCGATGCGAAGGCGGAATACGATCAGGAAAAAGAACGATTCGAATTTATGACAACACAGGTGGAAGACTTGCGTAAAGCCGAAGCGGACTTGAAGCAGGTGGTTGCTGAGCTGGATGAAATTACCAAACGGGAATTTATCCGGACCTTTGATGCGGTGGATAAACAATTCCGCGAAACCTTTGTTCGTTTATTTGGCGGCGGGTCGGCCCGATTGGCGTTGACAGACCCTGAAAATCTTGTGGATACCGGAATCGAGATAGAAGCGCGGTTACCAGGCCGCCGTGAACAGGGATTGGCTTTACTTTCAGGCGGTGAAAGAAGTTTGACGGCAATTGCCCTGGTTTTTGCGTTGCTCAAGGTTTCACCCACGCCTGTCTGTGTTATGGATGAAGTGGACGCCATGCTCGATGAAGCGAATGTAGGACGCTTCCGCGATCTGCTGGTCGACCTGAGCAGGGATACGCAGTTCATCATCATTACCCATAATCGCAATACTGTCCAAGCTGCAGATGTCATCTACGGCGTGACCATGGGGCGTGATTCCGCGAGCCAGATTATCAGCCTGCGCCTTGATCAAGTTACGGACGATATGTTAAAGCGGGCGTGAAATAAATATGGTGTAGACAATATGCTAAGAATGAAAAAAGAGCCAATCTCAAATCGAGATTGGCTCTTTTTTGTAAACTTGATGGTGGTTTCAGGATTATTTTTCACAAGGCGAAAATTTCATTCATCCTTAATCCTGCCCATATTTCCGTTTTTATGGCGTTGCTGTACCTTCTGCTCCCTGTTGCGCCTGGGCCGTATTTTGAGCATTGACAGAGTCGGTTGCAATCGTTGAGAAGTTTGGCTCGGCGGGAACATGCTCCTTCCAGAGATCAAATGTTTTCACCCCATATTCGTCACGGGCGGTTTTCAACCAATCCGAGAAGGCCTGGGTTTTTGCAGCTTTATATTGATCCGCTGTCAGCGGGCGCTCTTGTTTTGCGATCAACTGGATGATGTGATAGCCAAAGCTGCTTTGAACAGGTTTGGTTGTGTAATCACCTGATTTTTTAAGCTCAAATACCGCAGCTTCAAATTCTGGAACCATCGCGCCAGTACCGAACCAGCCCAGGTCGCCGCCTTTTTCTGCGGAACTTGTATCCTGCGAGAATTTAACAGCAAGAGCCGCAAAATCCTCACCGTTTTTCAATTTTTCAATAATTCCCTGCGCGGTGGCTTCATCCTTTACGAGAATGTGGCGGGCCCAAACCTGTGTCTGCGTGGCAGGCACATCAGCAGTAATGGCTTCTTCCACTTTCCTTTGCAGGACCTGATAATCAAAGAACGCCAGGTAATCTGTATCTTTTATACCCAGTTTATTGAATGCATCCTTGGAATTATTAAATTCTTCTTCAAAGCCTGCCTGTGTGTAAGGTGTGGAGGTGGGAAGTGGCGTGGCAGTGGGGCTTGTATCGACAGTGGCTGTCGGTTGGGGAGTGTTTGTGACAGCAGGCGTAGCTGTTGCTGATGGGACGGGGGTTTTCGTTATCAGTTTATACGCTTCTGCGGGAATTTCGGGCATGGTCACCATCGCCGCCGTTGGGGCAGAGGTGGGTGTGCCGTTTGGATAATATGAGAATGAACTTTGCTTTGCCTCGGCCAGCTCTGCATCGCTTACTGTGATGCCGCGTTTCTTGGCTTCAAGGCGGGTTATTTGCTCATCGATCATTTGGTCCAGCACAGACTGGCCAATTACTACCGGCGCATCGAGTTGGCTCTGGATCTGTGTCAGCTGGCTTTGCACATCCATGCCGAATAGCTGGCCATACTGACTGTACGTGTTGTACTGAGAAAGTAATTGCTGACGTTGCATACGAACACGTGGTTCAAATTGATTGACAAGGATGTCGACGCCTCCAACATTCGCCACAGGGCGCTGGAGTTGGAGATAATTAATGTCCAAAAAACCATAGACAAGTAAAAGTACGACGATTGCCAGAATACCCAGGAAGGTATATAAGATCAAGCGGCTTTGCCGATTTTCCCGCTCCAGGCGTGCAAGGTGTTTCTTGTGCAAAACGGGCTTTTTGCCCGATTCGATAGTCATTTTCGTACTCCTTCATGAAAGAGGTATTGCAGACTTAAAAACAATCACCACTGAGATCCGAGAGTCCACAGAGGTCAAAAGGTTTTTCTCTGGGACCTTTGCGGTCTCCGTGGCGAAAAGTATTAAGGTTTCAGGGCATGGGAAGGTATTCCCATGCCCTGAAATAATATCGGCGATTAAGAACGCCCGTCGTCCAGTGATCTGCCGCTGAAAGGCAGGAATGCCACATGGCGTGCCTGTTTGACAGCTGCAGCCACCACACGCTGGTGCTTGGCACATGCGCCAGTCTGGCGGCGTGGACGGATTTTTCCTTCTTCGGTTATATATTTGCGGAGCAGGTCGGTCTTTTTGTAATCGATGACCAGGGTTTTATCTGCGCAAAATTGACAAAACTTGGGCTTGGCAAAAAATCTGCGGTCACCACCGCCTTCGCCACCGCCCGAATAACTTCGTTCTTCACTCATGATTTACTCCAAAAAAACTAGAACGGAAACTCATCTTCCGCCATGGCAGAACCATTCTCGGCGGAGGGGGATTCAACTTCCTGGTGGTTATCGTTCGCATCACGCCGGTCGCCCAGCATCATCATCTCGTTTGCCACAATTTCCACACTGGTATGTTTTTGTCCTTCTTTGCCATCCCAGCGGCGGGTTTGCAAACG
>CAYLOW010000102.1:0-13444 GCA_964385315.1 uncultured Anaerolinea sp. | reverse complement strand
GCCGGGACAGTGTTCGAGCGATAGCGAGAAATCTTGTTTAACAGCCAGGGGTGAAGATTTCTCCTCGAAGAACACTCGTCGAAATGACATACGACAGTGTTTGATTTTTTGGGGCAAAATTATCACCCTGCCCTCATAATATTTTCTGACCTCACCGCGTCTTATTCATAACGACTGAAAAGAACAAGGAGAATTTAGCATGAGCAATCAAGAGACTGCCACACTCGCAGGCGGATGCTTCTGGTGTCTGGAAGCGGTGTTCGATGAGTTGAAGGGTGTTTTATCTGTGGAATCAGGCTATTCAAACGGGCAAGTCCCCAACCCCAGTTATCGCGATGTTTGCGGCGGGGATACAGGCCACGCGGAAGCCGTGAGGATCCAATTTGACCCGGCGATCATTTCATTCCGCGACCTGCTGAATGTATTTTTCGCAATTCATGACCCAACCAGCCTGAACCGCCAGGGCGGGGATGTTGGAACGCAATATCGCTCCGCCATTTTTTATCATTCCCCCGAACAGAAGGAAACAGCCGGGACGCTGATCGAGGAGTTAAACGCCCAAAAAATTTGGGGCAGTTCCATTGTGACCGAAGTGACAGAGGCGGCACAATTTTACATCGCCGAAGATTACCATCAGGAATACTTCGCGCACAACCAATTCCAGCCCTATTGTCAGGCAGTTGTCGCGCCAAAGGTGGCGAAATTCCGCAAGCACTTTTTGGATCTATTGAAAAAGAAGCCCGCGTAAAAAAGCAACCCTAGGCAAACTGCTCCAGGTTGACCGCAACCAATGGAAGCGCTTCGTCCACGAATTTTTCGAGGACGGGGCGCTTTTTTGCATGACTGTAATGCGATGCAAGCCCGTAGATCGCCCAGGTGGCAACGGTGGCGGGAATTTCGGTGGGCACCTTTGAATTTCTCAGCCAGTACGAAAGCAGGTCAAAGATCTGCTTTTTGATGGTCGACTCCACCAGGGACTCGAACTGCTGATGCGGCTGGGCACAGCCGGCACTGTGCAGGTGGGCCAGGAAGTCACAGACCGCCAGGATCAAATTCCGCAGGTTGTCGGTGGTGTAGGTACAGACATTCAGGGTCCGTTTTTCGATTTCCTGCATGAACAATTTATTGATGGAATGATCGAGCAGGGTGTATTTATCCTGAAAGTGCGCGTAAAACGTGGCGCGGTTAATTTGCGCCTTGTCGGTCACATCCTGCACCGAAATGCTCTCAAAGCTTTTTTCGGCAAGCAACCCTTCAAAGGATTGCAGGATCAGACCCCGGGTGCGCCTGACACGGGGATCAACTTTTTCTTCCGGGTTTGACAACATTTATGCTCCTGTGTTGCTTAGTCAACAGAACCAACACTTTGTTGGTTGACTTTGAATGGGGAAATTGGTAAATTAGACAACATATGTTGTTTACACAACAATTGTATATTACCAAACAATTCCTTGAGAGTCAAGAAAGAAAGAGCATAAGTTGCTCCCCGCGTTTTCAGGGTTTACGGCCAATGGCCGCCGGTAGACATACACAAACATAAGTTACGCAACGTGACACGTAACATCAAACATAATTTACAAGGAGAAATAAAATGAACATAACAATTATCGGTGCAGGAAATATGGGACGCGGTATCGGAACCCGCGCAGCGGCCGGCGGTCACTCGGTGGCTTTTGTGGATGCGAATCCTGAAGTGGCCGAGAAGGCAGCCGCAGACTTAAAAGCCGCCGCAAAGAAAGGCGCGAAGGTCTCCGCCGCCAGCCTGGGCACTGTGACACTCGGTGACGTGGTCGTGCTGGCAGTCTGGTATGGCACGAATATTGAAATCGCAAAGCAACTCGGCGCAAAACTCGCGGGCAAGGTCGTGGTGGATATCGCCAACCCGTTGAACTCCACCTACGATGGCCTCGCCACCGCCCCTGATTCATCCTCGGCGGAAGATCTGGCGAAGGCAGTTGCCGCTGGCGCAAAAGTGGTCAAGGCCTTCAATACCACCTTCGCAGGCACGCTGCTTGCCGGGTCCGTGGCCGGCCAGCCGCTGGATGTCTTTATCGCAGGCGACGACGCCGATGCAAAGAGCAAGGTTTCGCAATTGGTAACAGACGGCGGCATGCGCGCCATAGACGCGGGTCCATTACACCGCGCGCGCCAGATCGAAGCCATGCAGTTACTGCACATCACATTACAGGGCACGCTCGGCACCAACTGGGGCAGCGCCATCAAGATCCTTGGATAGGAAAGATATGTACACAAAAGATATTGCAATCACCCCGATCGAAGAATTTGCCAAATTGGCAGTTGACGAGAGAATTGAGCGGACTTCCAAAGCCCTGGAAGCCAACGGCATCCAGACCCTGGTGGCTGAAAATAGCACCGAAGCGAAACGAATTTTCCTCGAATTAATTCCCGCAGGGTCAGAGGTCTTTCTCGGCGCTTCGGTAACCTTTGAACAACTGGGCATTACCACGGACATCGATCAATCGGGGCGCTTTGATGCACTGCGTCCCAAAATGTACGCAATGAATCGCAAGACCCAGGGCCGTGAAATTCGCAAGCTGATCGCCGCGCCTGATTTTGCCGCGGGCAGCGTCCACGCGGTGACCGAGGATGGGCACGTTTTGATCGCGTCCAACACGGGCAGCCAGCTTGGTCCGTATGCCTCCGGGGCAGGCCGGGTGATCTGGGTGGTCGGCGCCCAAAAAATTGTTAAGAATTTGGACGACGGGCTGCGCCGCCTCAACGAATATGTTGTCCCGCTTGAAGAGGAACACATGCGGCAGCTCTATAAAGTGGGCACGGCCGTCAATCAAATGCTGATCGTCAATCGGGCATCCCGCCCGGGCCGTATCACGATGATCCTCGTCAAGGAAGAATTGGGATTCTAATTTCAACCGTGAAGTCCGCAAAAAGGTGACGGTTTCCGTCTCACAGTTTACGGGCTTCACAGATAAAGTTTATCGGTATGGCAGGAAAAAAAGAAATTAAACCTGTAATGATGTCGTCTGAGGAACAACCAACCTTTACTGGATGACTACCCGGAGAGAAAAAATGTACACACAAACCAACAGCCCCGCACAGACGGATTTTTCGATCGATGCCGGGACAAGGATCGGCCTTGTATCACTGACAGTTGCCAATCTGGAGAATCAAATTCTCTTTTATCAACAGGCGCTCGGATTCAAACTGCACTGGCGCGAAGGTAACAAGGCGGGGCTTGGCGCAGGCGGCGCGGACCTGCTGCGCCTGACCGAAGAACCCAACCTTAAAAAATATCACGGTGTGACAGGGCTTTATCATTTCGCGATCCTGTTCCCCAGCCGGCGTGAACTGGCGCGGGCAGTGGCGCGTTTGTCTGTGATCAAATACCGCAACCACCCCACCGACCACATCATGACCAAGACCACCTATCTGGATGACCCGGAAGGCAACGGCATTGAACTATACGCCGAGTCACCCGAAGACGGGATCTTCACGATCGAGAACAACGACTTTGTCACCCGCCGCGCAGACGGCACTTTAAGCAACGGGCGCGAACCCCTGGACGTGGAAGCATTATTCAGCCACCTGAAAGAAGACGATAAACTGGATGACCCCATCCCCGCCCAAACACGCGTGGGGCATGTGCACCTGCATGTTCGCAGCGTACAGGAAGCCGTGGATTTTTATCACGGCAACCTCGGGTTCGATGTAATGGGGATTTCCTCCACATTTCAGGCCGCGTTCATTTCAGCCGGCGGATACCATCATCACATGGGATTAAACGCCTGGCAGGGCGAAGGCGCCCCCCCGCCCCCGGCCGATGCGGTGGGACTGCGCCACTTCACGGTTGACCTGCCAAACCAGCAGGCTCTGGATGACGTGACGGCGCGGATCACCCAGGCCGGCATCCCGTTCAACCAGACCGACGATGGGCTGCTGGTATACGACCCGTCACAAAATGGGGTTGTGCTGCGAACGGTATAAAACAATAAGTCTCGCTGATACGCGAGACTTATTGTTTTAATTGGGGCGTTGCTGAAATTTTTCAGGCGTGCAAACGCACATGTTATAATTTTTTCCGTTGAATAAATAAATGGAGGAGTTTATCTGTGGCTGATCCACGTGTAAGCAAATTTGCAAAAGTACTGGTCGAACATTCGGCGCGCGTCGTACCCGGCGACCGCATCCTGCTCGAAGGCACAACCGCCGCCGAGCCTTTATTGCGTGAACTTTACATTCAGATCCTGGAAAAAGGCGGCCTGCCGCACCTGATGATGGCGCTGCCCGGCCTGATGCCTTTCAGTCAGGAGGAAATGTATTTGACCTACGCCAAGGATACGCAGCTGGACTTTGTGCCCACCTTTTACAAACTGGCATACGAGCAGTTCGAAGGACGCATCCGCATTCACTCCGCGACCAACACACACGGCACCACGAACATAGACCCGGCAAAACTGCAGCGCCACAACAAGGCCCTTTCAGCGATCACCCAGGAACAGTTCCGCCGCGGCGCAGACGGCTCGTTCAAATGGGTCACCACCCTTTTCCCGACCGACGGTTACGCACAGGATGCGAGCATGAGCCTCAAGGAATACGAAGACTTTGTGTTCGGCGCGGTCCACGCCAATGAGGATGACCCGGTCGCGTTCTGGAAAACCGTGGAGAGCAAACAGCAGTCCGCCATTGATTACATGAAGGGCAAGAGCCAGGTTATTCTGCGCGGCCCCAATGTGGACCTGACGCTCTCTGTGAAGGGCCGCACCTTCATGAATTCATTCGGCACATTTAACATGCCCGACGGGGAAATTTACACGGGTCCGGTTGAAGACTCGGTCAACGGCTGGGTGAAATTCACCTATCCCGCCAATTACGGCGGGACAAGCGTGGAAGGCGCAGAATTGACATTCTCGAACGGGCGCGCGACCACCGCAAACGCCAGCAAGAATGAAGACTTCCTGCTCAAGACGCTTGACATTGACGCCGGCTCGCACTATCTGGGTGAATTCGCCATCGGCACCAATTTTGACATTCAGAAATTCACGGGAAATATTCTGTTCGATGAAAAGATCGGCGGCTCCTTCCATATGGCACTCGGAGCAGGCTACCCCGAGACCGGTTCGAAAAACCAGAGCGCCATCCACTGGGACATGATCTGCGACATGCGGACGGATTCCGAAATTCTTGTGGACGGTGAATTGTTCTACAAAAACGGACAGTTCGTCTTCGAGAAATAGGAAATAAATTTACAGGTTTAAATTTGAAGGTTGAGGCAAATACTCCTCAACCTTCTTTTTATTTCAGCGTATGGTCATTCATCCCCAAATGAGATGCCGACACTGCGCGCTGTGATGACAGCATCATCATCCAGTTTTACGCGCTTGGGCACGGCGATCGCTTCTTCAAGGGGAATATCCGTGATCGTTCCGCAATTAAGCGCAACCATGCGGTCAAATCCGCCGCGGGCAGCAAGCCGGACCGCCGCCGCTCCATAGCGCGTGGCCAGTGAACGGTCATAAGCGGTGGGGGTTCCCCCGCGCTGGAGATGTCCCAAAACAGTCACCCGTGACTCAAAGCCCTGCTTCTCAATGTATTCACCAACCACCTGGCCCACCCCGCCCAGGCGGGGCACATAGATCTCATCGCCCTTGCGTGAAAAGGTTTGCATGCCGCCAGCCGGCTTTGCGCCCTCTGACACTGCAAGGATGCTAAATTTGCTTCCCTTGTCAGCACGTTCACGGATCTTGGCCATCATACTCTCGAACTTAAATGGGATCTCGGGAATCAGGATCACATCCGCCCCGCCGGAAATGCCTGCCTGCAAAGCGATGAAACCTGCATCGCGCCCCATGAGTTCCAGGATCATCGCCCGGTGATGCGATTCCGCAGTGGTGTGCAAACGATCCAACGCTTCCGTCGCGATATTGAGCGCAGTATCAAACCCGAAGGTGACTTCCGTGCCGCCGATATCGTTGTCGATGGTCTTGGGCACGCCAATGACCGGCACACCTTTTTGCCAAAGTTCATGCGCGATGCGCAAAGTACCGTCGCCGCCCAAAACCAGCAGGGCATCCAACTGCAATCGATTAATTCCCTTTACGATCTCATCGGAAACATCGACCGTGATCTCCCTGCCATCGCGGATGATCTTCCGCGCGTATGGGTTGCCCCGATTTGCCGCACCGAGAATCGTTCCGCCGCGCGGCAAAATTCCACGCACTTCCGCCATGCCCACAGGTATGATGCCATCCTCATCGATAAAGCCATCATAGCCGTTCCGGACCCCAAAGACCTCGCAGCCATAGTCACTGATGGCTGTCTTGACCACCGCGCGGATCACCGCATTTAAGCCGGGCGCATCGCCTCCGCCTGTCAGTACACCGATCTTTTTCATTTTCGCCTCTCCTTCGATAAATCCCAAAGGTACCAATCGCCGCATTATGCAAATAAAACCCAACCCTATAATACTGCAAAGTGATCCTCTTTCTTGCAATTCACTCCCGCACCTCATATAATGACACAAATGGAAAACCAACCCGTAAGACAAAAAATGCAAACCATGCTGCGCTGGTTCGTGCCTGCCGCGGCGATCCTTGCCTTCGCGGCGTGGATGTACCTTTCCCCTGAAGGCGCGCTTGGCAAGCTGGACGCCATCGGGTACGCGGTCTGCCACCGCATCGACGCGCGTTCCTATCAAATTGACGACCGGCAGCTTCCATTGTGCGCGCGCTGCACCGGGGAATTCTACGCGGCGGGTGCCGCACTTATATTTCAGGTTTTTGTGAGCGGCAAAAAAAGCAGGCTGCCCTCACGCGGAGTTATCGCTGCGCTGGTCTTCTTCCTGCTGGCCTTTGGCGTTGACGGCAGCAATTCGTACCTTTACCTGCTCAAACACACCTCAAAGGGCGCGCTGGATCAAATCCCCAACCTGTACACGCCGAACAACATCCTGCGGCTTTTCACAGGCAGCGGCATGGGAATTGCACTGGCCGCGGTGTTATATCCCGTTGTCAACCAGACCTTGTGGCGCACATTGGATGACCGGCCCGCGCTCGAATGGAAAACACTCGCCGGCCTGATCGGGGTGGTAATTGCGATCAACCTGCTGATCCTGACAGACAGCCAGGTCGTGCTGTACCCAATCGCCTACCTCAGCGCGCTTGGGACCCTGTCCCTGCTGGTGATCGTCTTTGCCATTTTATGGATCATGATCATGCAGCAGGATAACACTTTTGAACATCCGCGTGAGCTCTGGCTTCCGCTTTTATCAGGGTTCACCCTGGCGATGTTGATGATACTGAGCATTGACTTGTTCCGCCTGCAGCTCACCGGCACCTGGGGCGGATTCCCGGGCATTTCCGGGTAAAACTTTGATATGATTTCCACGTAGGTATTTAACGGAGATCGGAAGTTTCACTTCCGGGAAAAGGAGAGAAAAAATGGAAATGTTACTCGGCATATTTTCAGCCTTCGGGCTTTCAGCCAGCGCGGGCCTGAATGCCTACATCCCCCTGCTGGTCGTGGGTGTGATCGGACATTACTTCCCTGAAACACTCAAACTTGCCAAACCCTGGGATTTGATCGCCAACCCCTGGATTTTGATCCTGCTGGGGGTTCTGGTCATCATCGAGATGGTCGCGGATAAAGTCCCGGCAGTCAACCACATCAACGATATCATCCAAACCGTCATCCGCCCCGCGGCGGGAGCGATCGCCTTCGCGGCAAGCGCAAAAGTCATTACCGACGTCAACCCGATCCTTGCGCTGGCATGCGGCCTGCTCATGGCGGGCGGCGTGCATGTGGTCAAGGCGGCGGCACTGCGCCCTGCGGTCACGGCAACCACGGGCGGCGCAGGCAACGTCCCCGTCTCCATTGCAGAAGACCTCCTCGCATTCTTCTCATCCGTATTCGCAGTCCTGCTCCCCGTCGTCATGGGAAGCATCCTGGTCGTGCTGCTGGCCCTAGTACTTTGGTGGCTCTGGCGCCGCACAGACAAGGCACGCACTGCCTGATATAATGCGATTAAGTTTTGCAATTCATTAAACAATGTTTTTTTGATACACCATATCATAAGGAGACGAAATCATGAATGAAATGCCTGTTACCCCCACAGTTGAAGAACCAAAGAAGAAAAACACCGGGCTCATCATCGCTGTCGTTGTGGTTGTAGTTCTCTGCTGCTGCTGCACCGTTGGGATCGGCGGTTGGTGGCTCTGGAACAATGGAGATGCCCTGCTCGGCTCAGCGCAGCAATTCCTCCTGATGTAAAAAGAAAAAAAATCCTCCGGATCAAGCCGGGGGATTTTTTGTTTTAAGGAACCGCTGCAAATCCTTCAAACTGTCATACACTTTTTGTTTTAACGTTTCATCCAAATCAAGTTCTTCCAATTCATCCTCATCCAAAACAGTCTGGTCCCCATTTGCTGAAACCCACAGATCCAGGGCAAGGTCAACATACGAAACAAAATCATCGGCAATAACAGCAGGCTCGCCGATGTTGCAATACCGGCCTTTAAAAACTCCGCTGTCGCGGTCGTAAATTTCAAAGATGTTATACCAACGGTCGGAGTAAAAGGTCTCGACAAAGCGGTCATTGCGCTTTAACGTGATGTCCATAAACGGCATATCGTCGCGGTTAAATAACGCCTCCAGTGTGATTAAACCCTCTTCTCGCAGCAGGACGACACCTTCGTATTGCCAGGTCACTTCGCCGGCAGGATTCTTTTTCAACACTTTCATGAGAGACACTCCACCTGAACTTTCACTCTAATCACCCGGCCGATAACAGGGGCATATTTTGTATGGATGACAAGACCGTTCCCTGCCTTAACCTGAAACTGATCCCGGTCGAACAACACATCCTCCACTTTGATCCTGATCTCATCCCCCCCTTCCTGTGACTGTTTCAACAGCAGGGAAATCGGATCGCCCTTTGAATGCCTGTGTTTGCAATTCAAAGTGAATATGCCGGCATCTGTTTTTACTTTTTTCCCCGACGTGACCACGCCTGCCACGACATTTCCCATTCCCAACATCCGCGCCGCCCAGGCAGAATTTGGATTCGTCCAAACCTCAGCGGGAGTGTCGTCGCGGATAATCTCACCTGCGTGCAGGATCAGGATGCGGTCAGCGATGGTGAAGGCCTCATCCTGGTCATGTGTGACATAGATCGCGGGGATCTTTGTCCTGCGCAAAATGACACGTAATTGATCGAGCAGATCCTCCTTTAAGGATCTATCCATGGCGCCAAGGGGTTCATCGAACATTAAAAGGCGGGGCTGGGGTGCAAGAGCGCGGGCCAATGCCACACGCTGCTGCTCGCCGCCTGAAAGGTCGGTCACTTTGCGCTTTTCAAATCCCTGCAGGTTGACCAGATCCATCATATCAGCAACGCGTGAATTGATTTTCGCGGGATCGATATTTCTCATCTTCAAACCGAATGCCACATTGTCAAAAACGTTGAGATGCGGAAAAAGGCCGTAATCTTG
The DNA here is from genome assembly GCA_964385315.1 of uncultured Anaerolinea sp. Taxonomy (GTDB): domain Bacteria; phylum Chloroflexota; class Anaerolineae; order Anaerolineales; family Villigracilaceae; genus Villigracilis. The sequence continues at coordinate 3,980 of CAYLOW010000102.1, read as the reverse complement.
AAAGACCAGGCCAAAGTCGCGGAGATGGGTTGGGGTCTGGACCAGGTCAACGCCATTGAACAGGATCTGTCCGCGTTCAGGAAATTCCAGACCGGCGATCATCCGCAAGAGGGTGGACTTGCCGCTGCCAGATGCGCCAAGCAGACAGACAGTCTCGTCCTGCGAAACAGAAAATGAAATGCCGCGCAGAAGCGGCTGGTTATCATATGATTTGAAAATATCACGGAGTTCAAGCATTAGAATTCTCCAGAGTCGGGAAGGCGCAATTTTTCAATGATCAGAATTGCAAGCGTGGTGAGAACCATCAAAAGGGTTGCCATAGCCATCGCCTGCCCGAAGTTGAGTCCACCGGGCTGGGAGAGAAAACGTTGAATTGCGATCGGGATGGTCGGGTACTCGGGACGGGTCAGCAGGAGGGTCGCGCCAAATTCACCAAGCGAAACCGTGAAGGCAAAGGTCGCGGCGCTGAGGGTGGCGCGGGAGAGGATGGGAAAGTCCACCGTCTGCCAAACGCGAAACGGCGACGCGCCCAAAGCAGCAGCAGCCTGACGCAGCCGTTCAGGAATAGAGGCGAGTGCGGGCTGTAAAGTGCGAATGACAAAGGGCAGGGCAATGAGCGTGTGCGCGATGGGAACGAACCACGGTGAGCCGAGCGCGCGTCCAAACGAGAGAATAAAACCCAATCCCAGCATAACCGCCGATGCGCCCAACGGCAGCATAATGAGCGGGTCAAGAAATTTTTCAAGACGGGTGGGTTTGGCAAGCGCGTACGCGGCGGGATAGCCAAGCGCAAGAGACAGGAAAACCGTGAGCCCCGCGTATCCGAATGAATTTCGCGCGGCTTGAATGGGCGGCACATAAAATAATGATCCGCGCCGATTAATGAAGAGTTCCTTGTAGTAATCTGTTGTGAATCCGTACTGGACTTCACCGCGCTGTCCACGGTCTGCTTCAAGCCGGGTCAGGGAGCGAATGGGGAGAGAAACCAAAGGCAGAAGGAAGAAGACGGATAGCAGAATGCCAAGTATGGCGACGAAGATCTTTTCTTTGATGGTTTTGGTCGGATGCGCGACGGAAAAGCGCGGGGCGGTTTGAGTGGTGACTTGATTAATGGTACGGGTATAAAGGATCGAGAAGATCAGTGTGAACAAGAGTTGAATGACAGAGAGCATCGCGGCAAGCGGCAGGTTGGGAAGTTTGAGGGCGCGCAGGTAAATCTCCACTTCAAGGGTGGAGAAGTTCGAACCGCCCAGCAAAAGGATGACCCCGAAGCTGGTGAAATCAAACATGAAGACGAGCAGCCCGGCAGCGAGTAATGAGGGACGAAGCAGCGGCAGGGTTATGTTTTTCAAAACGCGGAGCGTATCCGCGCCCAGGGAACGCGCGGCCTGTTCCAATTTTGGATCAAGCCCCGAGAGCGCGTTTCCAACAATGCGGATGATGATGCTGGTGTTATAGAAGACATGGGCGGAAAGAATAAGGATAAAGGGGGAGGGATGAAGGACAAATGAAAAAAGTCCATTTTGGCTAAATAGCGCGTTGAAACTTGAGGCAACGACAACGGTTGGCAGCATAAAGGGAACAGCGGTCAGGGCCCGCAGGAAGGATCTGCCGCGAAAATTGAAACGTGAAAAAAGGACGGCGGATGGAATACCGAGGATAAAGGTGAGGAGGGTGGAGAGGGCCGCCTGATAAAACGTGAATCCGACAGCATGCTGCGTGATGCGCAGGTTGTTCGGGTTGGCGATGGTGGACGGGTCAAAGGTAAGGGTGAGGATCTTGCTGAGGGGCAGAAAGAAAAAGATGAGAAGAAAGAGTATGGGGGCGAGCCAGAGCAAGGCACGCGAAAACCACGGGGAACCAAAGGCACGGAGAAATTTCTCCCGCCTTGTCTTTGTATCTTCATAATGTACTGGGGTAATTTTATTCAAGTTCCACTCAGATTATTTCATTACCTCTGTCCAGGCTTCGAGCCACGCATCACGATTGGAGGCAATTTCAGCAGAGGACAGTACGGCGGGATCTTCGGGGACCTGGGCATGTAAAAGAAAGACTTCAGGCACCTGCGCTTTTTTATTTACCGGATAAACGAACATGTTGAGCGGCATATCTTCCTGAAATTTCTGACTCAACATAAAATCGACAAACTTTTGGGCGAGGAGTTTATTTTGCGCGTTCTTGAGGATGCCAGCAAATTCGATCTGACGGAAACACATGCCAGACGCAACGATCGAGGCCGTGGGAGATTCGGTCAAAGGTTCGGCGGCAAAGAAGACTTCCGCGGCGGGGCTGGAGGCATACGAGACAACCATTGTCTGGGCACCCTTGCCTGAGGAAGCGGAAAAATTGGTGTAATAGGCGGTTTCCCAGCCGTCCACGACGACAACGCCATTTTCTTTCAGGCTCTGCCAATAGCCCAGGTACCCATCACCAAAATGGGCGCGGGTGGCGAGCAGGAAAGCAAGACCAGGGGAGGATGTGGCGGGGTTTTCCACAACCAGTAAGTTTTTATATTCGGCCCCGGCCAGCTCTTCAAAGGACCGGGGGATGGGCAGTTTATTTTCAGCAAAATATTTTTTATCATAGTTAATGCAGACATCGCCATAGTCCACAGGCAGGACGTGATAGGTGCCGTCCAAAATATATTCAGCGGGGATGTCGCTCAACACGGGCGATTGGTACGTTTCAAAAATTCCGGAGTCCAACGCACGGGAGAGAAAAGTATTGTCCACACCAAAGAGAACATCGGCAAGCGGGGCATCTTTTGTAAGAATAGCCTGATTCAGTACAGACCCAGCGTCACCGCTTTGTAGGAAGGCAACCTTTGCATTGTTTTCCTCTTCAAAGGCTTTGATGGTTTCCGCGCCTATGGCAAATGAATCGTGGGTAATAACCGTGACAGTTTGAACGGCACCGGGCTCCGGTGTTGATGCCGGCGCACAGGATGCAAGCAGGAAAGAAAATAGAATAAAGTAAACCAAGGGTTTCATTTTTGACTCCAATTTTAATGATCAATTCGCGTCACGGCGGTGTACAACAAGCAGCGACCCGGATTTGATCCGGACATCCGCAATGTGCCCCAGCATTTCGTTGCTGATACCGCGTGTTTTGTGCGGATACAGGACTTCATCCTGCAAGCGCCATTTGAGGCCGGTCGTGACGATGCCCGTGACTTCCCCCTGCCAGGGGATGAGCGAGACCAGGTCGCCGGCAATCCCGTTGATCTGAACATGGGATCCGCAGAATAAAACCTCTTCAACGCCATCATCAAGCCGCAGGTCGAAGGCAATGCCCTGCGCCTGTTGAAGGCCGCTGATCAGGGCAATGTTGCCGAGAGTTTGGTCAAGCCGTCCGCCAAGGGCAGCGAGAATAACGACCTTTTCAGGGTTCAAGGTCAGCGCGTATTGAATGGCAAGTTCGAGATCGGTCTCGTTTTTGTCCGCGGGGTATTGAATGACCTGCGTTCCTTTTTCTTTTAAAGGCTGCAAGTCAAAAGGCGCAGAATCAAGATCACCAATGATGATATCGGGCACAAGACCAAGCGCAAGCGCGTGACTTGTGCCGCCGTCTGCGGCAATGATGAAATCATCTTCACAAAGAAGTGCGCGGGCTTTGTCCAAATTTGACAGGCCGCCATTGGCAAAGATGATGACGCGGGATCGTTTTGTTTTTTCTGTTTTCAAGCGATACTCCCTGGGCTGCGTTTCTTGAAAAGTCTTTCATCACGCCGCTCAAGACAAAATAAAATAGCCATCCTCTGGCGGAGGGCGGCTATCAATAAGTCAAGAGTCCCTCCGCTGGTATTAACCAGATCAGGTAATGCGGGTCGAGCGGTACGCTCCTCTCAGCCTGTCGCGGCAGGCTCCCCGTTCAATTGTGAAATCAGTATATGACCGTGACGGGTGAATGTCAAGTCAAAAAAACGTTGTTAGCGCAAAGTAGTAGAGTCCCCTTTGTGCAAAGTTAAAATGTCCCCTTTT
>CAYLOW010000101.1:0-13528 GCA_964385315.1 uncultured Anaerolinea sp. | reverse complement strand
AATTTATCACGACCTCATTCAAGGCTCCTACCCATGCCCGCGCGGAAATCTCTGTAGATAGTGGAAGGATGCTTCCTTCCGCGATTGCGCGTTCCAGGCGAGATTGGATAATTTGCGTAAGACGATCGTTTATCCTGCGGCGCCGTTCTTCAAAAATTGCACCCAAGCCCACCGCCTGTACAAGTGCAATTTTGGCTAATCCACGATATTGTACAAATAACCCGAGACTCGCATGGAGTGCTGCTTCCATTTGCTGTATCCCGTGAGATTCTGTTTCCATGGCATGCATCAGGCGGGTTTCAAGCAAATTGGCAAAGGTATCACTCAATGCAAGGAAAATATCCTGTTTACTCGGAAAATAAAAATAGAACGATCCTTTGGATGTGCTGGATTCGCTCACAATATCGTCCACTTTTGTATCGTGGTACCCTTTTGTCGCGAACACTTTTACCGCAGCTTCAAGGATACGCGTGCGTGTTTCTGTAGTGGGGAATGGTTCCAGATTGTTCATAGGATAATATTTTACCAACTAGACCGACCGGTCAGTCTAAAAAAGAATATCATAACAAAAAATTCCCGTCAAGGAAATAGGCGGGAATTTTCGTATAGGCGTAAATGTCCCAAAGCGTATGGATATCAATGGGAATCAAAATGATTTAAGATGGATTTTAAGCGTCCCCATTTTGGCCATTTATTAGACGAGGGTGTTGACTTAATAAGGGGCCTCGGGATGGGAATCCCGAGGCCCCTTACAATTTTATTTCTGTGCGAATGTATCGATTAATAACTTGAAATTTCCACCGACGGGGTAAAGGATGGGGCAGGTGCAACCGCGCTTGGTATATTCCGCAACCTTGGCGCGAGCTTCTGACGGCGTTCCTGAAGCTGTGATCTTTAACACTAGTTCATCCGGGACGAGGTGTTTGGCTTTGTTGATCTGTTCCTTTGTGGCAGGCCAACCTAAAATGGATTGAATTTCATGTACCACTTCATCGGAGACTCCAGATGCTTTGGCGATGTGGGGTTGTTGTGCCATATATTGGCAGAGGAGCATCTTGCTATAGTCAATCGCTTTATCGTGATCTTCGTCCACAGAGCATACGATCAACTGCGGGCGGTCAATATCCTCTATTTTGCGGCCGGCTTTTTTTGCGCCTTTAATAAGAAGGTCTAATGCCCTGTCATTGTATTCAGGGGCGACGCAGTAATTCATCACACAGCCGTCGGCGATTTCGCCTGTCATCTCCATCATCAAGTCACCGGTGGCTCCGATCATGATCGGTACGTTGCGCGGTTCACGACGACCATGAACGACATCCAGTTCGATCCCATCGACATGATGGAATTCGCCATGGAAAGTGACACGTTCCATGTTTAAAAGACGACGCATGACTTCGACAGTCTCGCGCATGGCAACTAGCGGTTTACGGCGATCAATGCCAACATTCTTGGCTAGTGGGTCCCACCATGCACCGATACCGCAAATAATGCGATTTGGAGCAAGGTCATCAAGGGTCAGGAATGTGGCAGCGAGCAAGCCGATGTTGCGTGTCCAGTTGTTGATGACACCTGATCCAACCATGAGTGTTTTGGTCACTGCGGCGTAGGCGGCCATTGGTACGATTGCATCGCGCACCAGGCGGCTCTCCGCCTGCCATACTGCTTCAAATCCTTTTTCCTCTGCATACCTGGCGTAATCCATCCCGTCACGCAAATCGTGCGAGTCTTGCAAATATAGAGCCATACGTTCTGTCATAATTTTTCTCCTTATGAGTAAAAAAAATTTCCGCAAAGGGCTCAGGCTCTGAAAACGCAGTTCCCTTTCGGTTAATGCCTATACTGGTCGTCTAACAGTCTCGCAAAAATTTTGGAACACCTATTTTTTACGAGACAAAAGAAAAATTGGTCTATTTGTGACCGCGGATCTGATCAATGAAAATTGTATATACCACTGTGCGGTGATTATGATTTTCATTGATCAGGCAGTAATATTTTTCGCTGCCTCTAATTTATTTATCATTTCCAAATCTTCGGGTAGATCTAAATCCAACCCGAGGGCGTGTAGTTCAACAATTTCAAGCCTGGCGCCGGACTTTGTTGCACGATCACAATGCCTTTGGAAAGACCCTTCACCAAAGTCATATTCGATTTGTCCAGGTGGCACCATCAATAGTGCATTTGTACCCTTACCGTGTCTGTCGGGGGCAATAACAACTACTGGCGGCTTGACGGCACGGTCAATTAATACACGGACATCGGAGGGGGTCAACAGTGGCAGGTCGGCTGGTAAAACCAGCACGCCTTGGGTCGAATGAACCTGAGCCATCACAGTGGCACGTTTTAGCGCCGTATTCAAATGAGGCTGGCCATCCTCCTGCACTGTTTTGGCTCCCTGGTTGCGGGCAATAGTCAATGCTTGCGGGTCGCGGCTAACAACCAACACTTGATCCAGTTCCTTTAACGTGAAAAGCACTTTTAGAGTGCGCTCCAGTAGGTGTTGGTTAAGTGCAGTTCGCTCATCTTCTGTCAATGTTCCAGCGAGGCGTGATTTTCCTCGCCGCAAAGGCTTCACTGGGACTATCGCCCAAAGTGTCATGTTTATAAACTCCCAACGAATTGGAGCACATCACTTGCCAATCTTGCGCGGTCGGCAGGTGAATTCATTATAGTATCTGTTAATAATATTTTACACCGTTTAAAGTTGTCTGACAACTGTCTATCTTGATTATCGACAACCATTCCGGCTAATAAGTTCTTGTAATGGTCCGCGACTGCCAGGGCTGAAGGTTCGATGCCCAATTCGGCGTACATTTTGGCGGCGGGTCCTTTCACTGTTTTTCCTCCGATAATGGGGGAAACCGCGACTACGGGTTTGCGAATTTCCTTTAGTACGCGAAGAATTGGATCTATGCTGACCCATGGATTTGAAGGACAGATGACAACAGCTTGTGCTGATTCGATCGCTTCTCTTGCACCCATTACTGGTCGCGCAATTTCAATGCCTTCAAACCGAAAGCCTTTAACTATGGGGACACATTGCATGTGAACAAAATATTCCTGAAATGACAATTCGCCTGCTTCTGTGTACACAATGGTTTGCACAGGTGAATCGCTCATTGGAAAAATGGTCTGTTTGATACCCCATGCTGCGGAAAATTCCCTGGTGATTTGCGAAAGTAATTTGCCTTCTTTCAATCTCCTTGTTCGTTCTAGGTGTGTAGCTAAGTCCTTGTCTCCAAGCCGGAACCAATTTGGCCCGCCAAGCCTTTCTAAGTTCGAAAATGCATTCCAGGTTTCACCCTCACGCCCCCAGCCGGTGTCTGGATTTGCCAGTCCGGCGAGTGTATAACATACTGTGTCCAGGTCTGGGCTAATTTTCAAACCCAAATGGTCAAAGTCATCACCTGTATTGACAATAATAGTCAGGTCTTCAGGAGGCAAAATTTGGGCAAGTCCATGGGCAAGTTTTGCACCACCAACCCCGCCGGCAAGAGCGACAATTTTCATGATTCCTTCAATTTCGATCCTGTGAACATTTTGACAATCCCCGTGTTGGGGATGCGGGTTTTTACCACTGAAAAATCACTGGGATAACCCAAAAAACAAAAGGCTTGCGGATCCCACTCTTCAGGTAGTTGAAGGGCGGCTTGAGTTGCCTCCTTCGCATAAAGCGCCCAACATGTCCAATTGCTACCCAACCCTTCGGCATGGGCAGCAAGTAAAAGTTGCAATCCCGCCAGTGCGGTGGATTGGATACCCATTAATTCTTCTTCGATCGTGTCGTTGCGGACGGCGTTTTTGTCTCGGCAGAGGACAATAACTACTGGAGCCTCGACCATCCGGCGTAATGATCGGGCGGCACGCTTCTCAATTTCTTCATGGCATGCACCCTCCGCCTGCATGTCTTTGCGCATTTTGGACGTAACGGACTTTCCCAAACGGGATTTGACCGTTGGTTCTGTTATGACGACAAATCGCCAGGGTTGGCTGTTGTGTGCGGAAGGTGCAAAGGTGGAAGTGAGGAGAATATTTTCTATAACTGACTCAGGCACGGGGTCGGATTTAAATTGGCGAACCGAGCGCCTGGTCCGTAGAAAGGCATGAAAATCTTCGCTGGTTGACATCAATTTTATTTAGTAAAATTTACTAAATTACATATTTCGGATTTGTTTTCTATATAAAGTGCAATTTTTAGATGGATCCGCATATTATTGTCCTAGGAATTTTCTTAAAGATTTTATAATCACAAGTGTTAAGCAGGTGGGCGTTACCTGGAATGTGCCATAAGGAGTAGTCATGGAGAGGTAAACGAAAGCGCCTTATTTTCTTCCGTTAGCAGAAGGTTATGGATTGTTTTTGGAAAAATACCTTGAAATTTCCGAGTGTGCATGTTTTTGCCACGGACATCATTTTAGATATTCTTTGTGCCCAACTAAGTATAGCTATTGGTCATAAGATTTGCGTTAGTATTTCCATATTGTAATTCTAATGACTTGGGTCCTTTATCATTTTTGGTCCAGCCAATTTTCCTAACGAAACAGATCCAATTCTTTCGGGCGGATTAAATCCTTGAGTGAGCCTTCGCCCAAGGGATAAGGAAAACCACGAACATGTACAGCAGGAGTGCCTTCGGCGGCTTGTCCCATCAAAAGCGAAGCAGCTGCGGCCAATTCATCAGCTACACCCACAATAGTGATTTGCAATGTGTAGCCAAATAAATCTTTCCATCCTCGTTCATCAAGTACTGCCGGTACACCACTCAATCCAATGCATATGCCAACTGTACCATTTCGCCAGGCGCGGCCATGAGAATCAATGATCATTACGCCTATGTTTACATTGTCGTTTTGTTTGATCTGATCACGAATATTTCGCGCAGATTGATCGGGGTTCTCTGGCAGCAGTAATACATACTCTTCTTTTTCATCCCCTCCTCCCGCAACATTTGAATGGTCAATTCCCGCATTTGCACAGACGAATCCAAGTTTGTGCTCAACAACGATTGTTCCAACTCTTGTCCGTAATACTTCATTACTCTCTTGGAGGATAAGCTCCACAATGCGTGGGTCTTTCTTGCATTTCTCTGCAATTTCCAGCGCGCGGGTTGAAGGGATAACCTCAGGGAGGTTCCTGACGCGTCCTTCAGCTTTACTGACGATCTTTTGCGCGACGACAATAATATCTTCGTTTTGCAGCTCGATTTTAGTTTCTTGTAGGGACTTAACCAGAATATCCGCCAGATTATCATTCTGGCGGATAAGTGGTATGTTTAATAATGGAGTGATGATTAGGGGCATGTATTCAATATTTTATAAGATGCACTGATCATTTGACACCGGTAATTTTGATTCCAGCATGTGTCGAACCGTATTTTTTATTAATGCCGATCAAAATACTGGTCATTCCTTCTACAACGACTGAATTTTCAATCGGCCCCGCATCCCAGCCATGTAAACCCGCTGCTTCAACCAGTTTGATGGTCTCAGCACGAGCTTCTTTGCTACTACCTGTGACAAGAACGTCACATTCCGCTCCTGAGTCTTCAAGCAGGTGGTCATAACCTATATTCTGGAATGCGGCACATACTTGAACTTCCTCACCAAGTATCTGTTTCGCCTCCTGTGCCGCAGAGCCGGCAGCAGGCATTTGTACTGTGGAGACTTTTGGCGGCACCAGGGGTACCGTCACATCCACCAGAATTTTCCCCTTCAATTCCTCTTTGATTGCGCCCAATGTTTCACGATGGGCGGCATAAGGAACCGTAAGAACTGCAATGTTAGCCTCGTGCGCAGCCTCTAGGTTTCCCAATCCTTCAACAGAGCCTTCTCCATTAAGCATTTCCTTGATTTCATTAGCAGCGGTGACGGCTTTTTCTTTAGTGCGCGAACCAATTAACACACGATATCCCGCGCGAGCCCAGCGATAAGCTAGCCCCTTTCCTTCCTTGCCAGTCCCGCCAAGTACAGCGACAGTTAATAAAAGTTTTGAGTCAGTCATGGATTCTCCTGAAAATATATATAAGTCACTTTGATTAAGATACTTTCGCTACTTCTTCCTCATATTTCTTCCAGATCCGTGCCGCAACTTCGCGGGATCGAGCTGCGATCTCAGCCTCATTCAATGTCAGTAATTCACGGTCTTTCATAAGTACTTTTCCAGCAGCGATGGTGGTGGTGATCATACTTTGTTGGAAGCCAAAGATAATATGCCATGGGAGATTTCCACTCGTCAGTGGGGTGTAAGGATGATAGTCGACAAACATCAGGTCGGCAAATGCACCCGGGATTATTTTTCCTATGGGGGCAGATGGAAAAAACTGGTTTGCAAGCGCGGCATTGTTATAGATCGCCATCTGCGTTACATCGTACCCGCCCATGCGGCGGGGATCGCGATTGTGGAGTTTATGTACCAGGTAAGCAGTCTTCCATTCTTCCCACATGGCATTCGAGAAACCGTCATTGCCGAGACAGACTTTGATCCCAAGCCGCATCATGGATTCGACAGCCGAAATTCCAACGGCATTGTTCATATTGGAACGTGGCTGGTGAGTAAGCCAGGTTTCGGTCTCATTTAGAATTTCCATCTCCCGCGCATCGAATGAAACACCATGAACAGCGATGCTCTTAGGTCCGAGAATACCGTGCTTTTGCAGCCGATCGATCACCCGCATATTGCTTTTGTTTAGACTATCATATTCATCAGATTCATGCTCTGCTGTATGAACATGGAAGCTGGTCCCTTCGGGTGCGGCAGCGCGGCAGGCCTCTAGTGTTACACCTGAAAGCGTTAGACTGGCGTGCAGACCAAAGGCGGCAGCCAGCCGGGGGTTTGGGGCTGCGGCCAAACGTTTGATGAATCGTAAGTTTTCGTTGATCCCCGCGTTTGCTTTTTCACTTCCATCACGGTCGGTAACTTCGTAGCACAAGGACGAACGCACCCCACTTTTGTCCACCGCATCCGCAATCACATCCAGTGAGCCATCGATGGCATTCGGTGAAGCGTGGTGGTCAAGCAGGGTGGTGGTTCCATGCTTGACCGCATCTACAAGGCAGACTAAAGCAGAATAACGTATTGCTTCCGAATCAAGAGAGCGGTCAAGCGGCCACCATAATTTTTTCAAAATTTCGGGGAAATCTTTAGGCGCAGATCCAGGTATCGCCATTCCGCGTGCAAACGCACCATAAAAATGAGTATGAGCGCAAATACCGCCAGGCATTACATATTGTCCACGTGCGTCAAGTGCTTTTGCTTTGGGGTGCTTCGTTGTAAGGTTTTTGGATGTACCTATCTCCTTAATGCGGTCCCCTTCTATCAGGAGGGCATGGTTTTCGAGAATCCGATTTTCAGATTCCCAAGTGATGATATTCGCGTTTGTTATGAGCATGGTTAACCGAATCCATATTGATTGGGATGGGGAAGTTTGACACCGGATGTGCCAAGTTCCCAGAGAACATTATATGCAGCTTCACGTAATTGCACATCATCTTTGAACATTGCATCATAAAGTTGTGTAAGAACACCTTCGTTGGGCGTGAATTTAAGATAGGGCAAGGCGGCAAGGCGGGTATCAGAGTCCTCGCTTTTTAAAGCCAGCAGGAGGATGTCGGTGACCGGGACGCCGGGAGATATTCCCATACCCTGCTTGCCTGCAAATTCGATCAACCAGGGCGATTCAGATGGAGCTTTTAATTTGTGTGGGGCACGTGAGCCCGCACTTGTTTTAGAATCCAGGACTTCTGTCGCGGCATTTCGTACGACCCATTGATCATCCTCGATCTGTATCTTTTGCAGGGTTTCCACTGCCCAGGGTTCATTGACACGTCCCAATCCATATGCTATAGCACGTCGCAGAAGGATATCGTTTATTGTGATTCCCTCGCGCAGCATGGCATACCCTTCAGCAGGGTCATTTGCGAGTGCTTCAGCCGCTGCACGGCGAATATTTTCGTCCCCGTTGAGCAGGGTGCGCGCTACTGTTTCCAGGGCTTCATCAGTACCAATGGAAACCAAAGCCATGCAGGCTGCATGGCGGACACCTTGGCTGGGGGCACTCACGGCTTGTTCTAGTGCGTGTACCGCTTTAGAATCACGCATCGCCCCCGACCCAAGCGCCGCAAGATGTACAAGTTCAAATGCCAGGGTGGTCGAAAATTGACGGAAGAGGGCCATGGCTCCTGGATCATTGCTGACTACAAAAGCCGCCATAGCCTGGCCTCGCAAGTTAAGCGGAAGTCCCTCAGTTTGCAGAATGGCAGCTAATGCACCAAACAGTTTTCCGCGCCAGGGCGCATTACCGGGTGCATCACGCAACCATCTTGCTGCGGCGAATAGCGGTCGATGCATGGGCAGGCGCGAGAATTCAAGGAGTGCTTTCACAAGTTTGCTCGCATCGCCGTACGCGGCAAAATAACGCATCGCGAGATATTTTCCTGACCAATCTGGTTGGTTTAAGATATCTTCTTCCACGTGAAAATTTATTAACGCGCGTCCCGCTAGATAACCTGCAAATACCGGGTGGACAAAACGCATCTTGTTGTTGGGATATGCGGCTAGTAAACCGCTTGAGACCAACTTGCCAAGCAGACCTGAGGTTAATGTGGTGGCTTTTTCGCCCTTCTTCCCTTTTCTAGTTTTTGATATTGTCTTTTCAGGTGTTTCATCACCATTCTCATCAGTTGATTCACCCTCGGTTTTTTCTTCCGTTGTTTCAAATGCTTTTACCCAGGACCGTGCTTCGCGTGGATCGAAAACCGGTTGAACATTTATGACTACTTGCATTGCAAGGGTTTCTAAAGCTGCAAGTGGTGTATTGGTTGGAGCGATACGGCGAATGTGTGTTGCAATGGCTTCAAGCACATGCGGTCCTAGACTGTCGCCTGCATATGCGCCCCACGCTTTGAGCGTCAATTCAAATGGAGTTAAATTTATACAATCAGAGCCAAGCCAAACGTTAAGTAAGAAGGGATCCACCTGTTCTGGGCCGGTCTGTGTCCAGGTTTCCATTCCAATTGTTCGGGACCACAATTCACCCCATTGGTTTAAAAATTTTATATTATCTCGGGCAGACCAAGTCATTAGGGTTAACGGTGTAAACCCAAGACCAATTAAACCATCCAGGTGTTCTGGTGCGCCGGTCGTGACAATACGTGTCTTTGGGAAGCTATTTAAGACGGTTTTGAAATATTCTGTAAATATTTTCTGGCTTTCAGGTGCAATTTCGTCATAACCGTCGACCAGTAGTAATGCATCGCCATTCTTGAACACATTTTGAATAAAGGATGACAGGCGAGGTTGGTCCAGGATTGGGGCATGTTCCGATGCTGCTTCAACGATCGGGTTGAGAACTTCCTTGAGGTTGGTAATTGGGAGTTTTAGGTCGGCGACATGGAAAAGGAAAGGAACAGAGTTATTGAGAATTTCAAGCTTCTCACTTCGATTTGCCGCTAAAGACGCAAGGTATGCGAGGGCTACGGTCTTGCCGATCCCAGGTTGGCCAATAATAACGAGGTTGGAGTTGCCGGATAAAGCATGTGGGATCGTAATAGTCTGTGCGTGATAAGCGGCAGAAATTTCGGGCCAGCCGGGGAGGTAAGGCAGGGTTTGCGAGACAAGGTCTTCAAATTTGGGGGGGGTGCCGGGTTCAACAACCTGGGGGGGGGCAATGAGCAAAGGTTCCTGGAGGATTTCATCTAAGGCGAAGAGCGGTGCAGCTAAATGCATTCCCTGTGCCTGACGAAAGGTGTACCGACGATGATTTTCTTCAACAGTATTTGTTTTGTGTGTCTGAGCCACCCTACGTTGTTCTTTAACGCCTGCGGCCATTTCTTTCCACATTGGACGTGCACGCGCAACGAGCCACCAAAATATCGAGGTTGCTATAAAACCAACGAAGAAGGAAAATGGGTCAATGGCAAATTTGAACATGGAATGAATTAATTTGCAAAAAGAATTCTACCGCAGGACGGGCAGAGAGCCAGTTGTTTTTGCGACCGCGCATTTTGCTGCAGGGAGTTGGTGATCGTGGCACCGCAAGATGCACAGGAGTTGTCACTTACATCCGTAACCGCCACACCCCGTTTTTGTTGACGGAGGTTATCGTAGATTTGAATCAAGTTTATTTCAATGGGAGCCACTGACGCCTCCCGTTCTTCGGCAAGTTGTTCAAGTTTTATTCCAAGGTTGGATTGATCCTCGATCAATTTTTTGTGTTCATATCCAAGTCGAGCTTGTATCAATTCATGTTTTGTTTTTGCATCTTGTAGTTTGTTTTCTTTGTCCTCAGCGTTGATCATAACCTCAAGTTCACGCTCCTCAAGGGCGACAAGGTGTTTCTTTAGCAGAACGATTTCTTTTTCCAGATCCTGCAACTCCTTTGGATTTTGTACTTTACCGCTGTATAAACTTGATTCTACATATTCGATTTTTATTTTAAGAGCCTGGACCTCAGCCCCCATGTTATTTAGCGCATGATGGGCAATATGGTGATCGTTTTTTACGGTCTCCAGTTGTTCCATTATTTCTCGTAGTTCAGAGTCGTTTTCAAGTATTCGTTGGATATTATCCAATTGCGAACGGACATTGTCAATTTGACGGTCGACTTGTTGCAATCGATATAATCCCAATGATGCACTCATAGGTTGATTATATACGATGTAAGTAAAAAATGCTGGTATTTGCAAATGTCTGACAAATTTTCAGATATGAAAAGTACCGGGAAATTACTCCAATTAAAATCACAGATTTGATGGAAGAGGCGGCTGTTTCTGGTGTAAAAATTATTCCATATTCACATTGAAATAGTTATATACGGCTTTTGTTAGGTTTCCAATTAACGGATTGGTAATATCCCAAATATTTGTAACAGGGTGGTAGGTGAAGATAGAAAGGACAAAATTTCCTCCAGGCGTGTATACAATACCCGCATCGCTGGTGTCATGGACAACTCCATCGGAAGCGGGAACATAACCATGTTTGTGCGGAACAAGGGTCCCGTCTGGGACTCCGCCTTGGATCAACGATCCGAGCTTGTCTTGTGCCATGAAGTCGATCAGTAATTGACAGGTGGAAGGGCTGACTTTATCAGGAAATGCAGCCATTAATGCACCGCCGTTGTTTTGAGCGCATTTGTATAGATCTGCTAGAAGAGATCCCATTTCTAAGGGTGTGGTTTGGGAATAAGGATCTGGGTCACTTGAAACATCTGTGCGTGAATTTCCGGGAGTGACCGGGCTTGGTGATAAAGGTGGAGCCCCCAGATAGAAAAATCCATTTATAAATGTACTACTTAATCCGATTGTTTTCATGTCCTGTGTGACGATTAATGGACCAATCGCTGAGTTGATTCGTTCCAATACCAGGTCAGTTGCAGAATTATCTGATTTTCCCAGCACACGGGAGATGATCTCTGTTGTGGTCTCATCCAGGTTGCTTCCGCGATTTATTAAATAGGATGTGACAATGGGCACTTTGATCGTGCTGGATGCAGTAAAGGCAATATCAGGATCCACACTAATTTCCTGTTTGTTGTTGATTGCAAAATGGATCTCCTGGCCTGTTTGCAGGTCTGTCATGTAAAAACCGATCAAACCGTCGAAATCGGAAATGGCCACAATTTGCTTTAATAGGATCGAAAGGGTGTCTAGAGTGGGTCTTGCAGCGACACTCCGCGTGAAGGTCAACGCGACAGAGCGGTTCGTCGGTGACCGAAGAGCATCGTTTATAAGAAGAACAGCCCGGTCAATATCAAGAGTCTGACCAGGTTGTCCGGCCAGAAATGAAGTTCCGCCCGGAATAGGCACCGCGGGTGAGGGTGGCAGATCGTAGCGGGCAGCAATTTCATTTTGTAAGTATTCGCGCAGGCGTTCATCTGATACGGTTGCACTTAAAGGAATTGTTGTTGCAGGCGGAGTGAGATTCCATAGATAATCCCAAAATCCACCCCAAAAAGATGTGCCTGTCCGCGTTAGGTCTGCGGCAGCAAGCATGGTTTCAACGTCAAGCTGAAATCCAATTACGGATGGTTCAATATGGATAATGGCATCGTTATAAAACATTTCAATGGGGGATGTGTAAACTTCAAGCAGCCTTTGTGATGCTTCCGCGGGGGTTAACCCGCTGACAGGAACCCCAGCAATATTCATGCCGGCAGGATAGTTATTGCGTTGGCGGCTATAACTGGTAAGGGATATTATGCTGATTACAAGGGCAGCAGTTAATAAAAGGATCGAAACACCCCGAAGGATGACATTTGTATTGCGATTTCTCATGCGGCAGCCTCCAAAAGTAATGGGAAAAGACAGTGAAAAAGTATAACACGCCTAATTAGAGGTATGTGCTAGAATATATGCGTATCTTCATTGGATCGTAGCGACTAGGGGCTTGACCTGTCAGGTAAAGCCCATTTATTATGAGTCCGTTCCGGTTGATATGATAAATGCCTTGCGGCGAAAAAATAAGCACGAAAAAGGATAAATTATGCTCCGTTCTTTCCTGGTTTACTTATCCAAGGCCTCATGGGCGCAAAATTTGGTTACAAATTGGGGATTTGCCTGGCGTACGGCTTCCCGTTTTATTGCTGGCACAAAACTAAGTGATGCAATGCAGGTTGTCAAGGAATTAAATGCAAAAGGGATCAACACCACACTTGATCATCTTGGAGAGCATACGAATACTCCCGAAGAATCGCAACTGGCGACTGATGAAATTTTCGCTACACTAGATGCCTTAGGCGCCGATACAGTTGCGCGCGGTAATGTCTCAATAAAATTGACGCAAATCGGCCTTGGGCTTGACGAAAACTTATGTGCGCAAAACCTTGAAAGGATACTTTCGCGAGCTAAACAAAATGGCACTTTTGTCCGGGTGGATATTGAAGATACCCCTTACACAGACAAAACCATAAATCTATATTATCTGATGCGAGAGAAAGGTTATGTCAATGTTGGCATGGCGGTCCAGAGTTATCTTTTTCGTGCTGAAGCGGACACACGCCGCCTTGTTCAAGATAAAACGTCTATACGCCTTGTGAAAGGCGCATATAAAGAACCGCCTGATAAAGCTTTTCCCAGTAAAGCCGATGTGGATGCGAATTACGACCTGCTAACCAAGATTTTGATTGATGCGTCTCTTGCCTATAAAACTGAATTGTCGGCTGATGGACGGTTTCCAGCAATTCCTTGTATTGCCTCGCATGATGAAAAACGTATTGCCTTTGCAAAGCAATACGCAGAAAAAGTAGGGCTTCCAAAAAACGGTTTGGAATTTCAAATGCTTTACGGTATTCGACGTGACTTGCAGGAGAAGCTCGTTAAAGAAGGCTATCCTGTCCGGGTTTATATTCCCTTTGGCACGCATTGGTATCCATATTTTATGCGCCGCCTTGCCGAGCGCCCTGCGAATATCTGGTTCTTTATTCGAAATTTCTTTAAGGGGTGATAGGGTCTTAGGGTAAGAATCCCTTTTGAAGAAATATTGATGAGTCCTCTGCAAGAAGCCGTTCTTTAATAACCGAAACTTGGGCTGAAAACCA
>CAYLOW010000100.1:0-13704 GCA_964385315.1 uncultured Anaerolinea sp. | reverse complement strand
TTCAACTGCTTAAGTTTCATTGCAGGTATTGGAGACTCACCTGCATCCAATTCGACATCATCTGTTGTGAACACCAAAACGGGTTTGATCTCAGGGATTTTTGCTTGATCCAATTTTTTTGCAAAGAACTTTTCCAGTGCGATCACTTGATTTTGAGCGTCATATTCCGGGCGACCTAAATTTTCCTGTCCGAATACGCGCATATATGCCTGTAGAAAACCGCCACCTTTCATCTTCCAGCGATTTTTTTCAAACTTAATGCTCCCTCGTTGGTGGTACGGCATTATTACCCACACACCGGATGGCCCAACCAGCAAATGAGAGACCGGAGAGGAATAGTGATACATATTGAATTCGCTATGCAAACCCTTAAGCCCTGCATCCAATTTCTCATCGGGACGGGGGGATCTACCCCAGCGACTCCCCATATACATCCCTATCTGCGTCATGATAAATCCGATTAATAAGCTGATGACCGAATATGTTATATATTCCGGCTTCTTAAACGAGAGATACATGCCAATGCCCAGAACAACGAGCGCGCCAAGGCTAGTCCATTGGCCGATCTTTCCGTTGCGTTCAATTAGTTTATCGTTTTTGATAATTTTCATTTTAGTTTTTCAGACTCTCTTCAATTGCAGATTTCATTGCTTCTAAAACTTTCACCTCAACAGCATGTTTTGCGACGCGGATTGCATTTTTCATGGCGAATGCATCGGAGCGGCCGTGGCCTATAAATACCAAGCCGTTAATGCCCAGAAGAGGAGCAGCTCCCTGTTCACCAGGGTCGAGTAATTTCTTGATCTCCCTGAGCGCAGGTTTCACCAATAGGCCGCCGATCTTGGTAAGGAGACTGCCATTCTTGATAATTTCGCGGATTTTATCTGTGATCAATTTAGCGACTGCTTCGGATGATTTTAACATTACATTGCCTGTAAAACCATCAGTTACTGCAACATCAACTTTACCGCCGATCACTTCCTTTCCTTCAACATTTCCGAAATAGTTTAATTTTGATGCTTTGAATAACGGAGTTGATCCTTTTACCAATTCATTCCCCTTGCCTTCCTCCTCACCATTGGAGACCAGCCCCACCTTGGGGTTTTTCACTCCGCGCACTTTTTCGGCGTAGATGCTACCCAGAATACCAAACTGTATCAGGTTCTCCGGTTTACAATCGGGATTTGCGCCGATATCCAGCACAATACATGTTCCTGTTGCAGTCGGGAATATCGGAGCAAGGGCAGGCCGATCCACGCCTCGGATACGACCCAATCTAAACAACGCATTGACCATACCGGCACCTGTATTGCCCATACTTACAAAAGCATCAGCTTCGCCTTTCTTCACGAGATCCATGCCAATTGCCATTGAATTTTTGGCCTCTTTACTGCGGGCTTTTAAAACAAGCTTTTCTCCTTTATCCTCCATCGTCAACATCTCTGGCGCGTGGACAATTCGGATATTAACATCCTTTACGTTCTGTCCCTCCAAAACAGGGTTAATAACCGCCTCGTCACCGACTAAAATGATCTCAACCCCATATTCCCGGGCAGCCATCACTGCTCCCTCAACGTCTGGTTTTGGGAAATTATCGCTTCCCATTGCATCTACAACAATTCGGACCATTCAATTTCTCCTGGGTAAATATGCTTGACAAGAAAAGCAAGCCGATTATAATACGCCCTGCTTGCGCTGGTGCTGGAATTGGCAGACAGGCACGTTTGAGGTGCGTGTGCCGTAAGGCGTGGAGGTTCAAGTCCTCTCCAGCGCACAAGCAATGAAAATCCCCGATGATTTCGGGGATTTTTATATCCCGGACAAGCGATGTAGATATTTACTTTGTGTCTAGGTCAAGATCAGACTACAACACGTAACTGCACCTTCAGCCTTTGCGAGTTCATCTACGTTTACCGTGCGAACTTTGAACCCATGGGATTCGAGCTTGGCGCATGTTTTTGGGAACGTTGTCGGGAATATGACCTGCCCATTGACTGGCAGACAATTAGCCGCGAATGGCTCGGATGGATCGACTATAATCCAATCATACTCCTTGAAATGAAAGTTATCCACCCATTTGGGGTTGATGAGAAGGGTTTTGTTGTCCACTTGTGTGACGGCTGTTTTCAGATGGAGACAATCGTGCATTTCTACTCCGATCACTTTATACCCATAATTATCGAGCATGTCCTGGATTTGGCGAATAGACTCTGCATTACTTCGAGTTGAAATCCCTATATAAATAATTTTTCCCAATACTAGGACATCACCACCGTCAACCGTGGCGGGCGCAGTTACATGAACGAGCGGACGGTGAGGGGTTAAAGCCCGGATGATGGATTCTGTTTCAGGTTTACGCGAATCAGCGCCGGGACGGGTGATAACCGCCACTTCAGGCAGGATGAAGGCAGTGTCCTCCACAAAAACTGAGTCAGGCAAATCTACTTCTGGAGGTAGTTCGATTACCCGGCATCCAATTTCCACCAATGCGTTGACATATTCATGATGTTGTGTGCGGGCAATCTCAAGGTCGATGGGTGTTCGGTTGATGTGGGTGATCTCGCACTCATTAAATCTTGGGCTGATCTTGCGTGTGATGGCAGTTGTCATGTCGTGGTTCTCCATGCGGCAATGTTAATACCCGAGTCTTTATTAAGCAAGGAATTTTCCCTTCAATTTCCCAATGGTACAATTGTAAAATATCCTGCCATGGAGGTAATTTTATGACTGCGTTATTCCCCAGCGAAGAATGGTTAAAGGGTCTTGAAACAAGCCTTAATGCTGACCAACATTACGGCGAGCTAGCGAAGAATTGGGAGGGCGATTTATTTTTCTGCATAGAACCAGCGGGAAATCTGAAGGAAGGACTTACGTTTTACCTTGACTTGTGGCATGGGAAATGCCGAAAAGCAGAATATAAACCTGACGCTTCAGCCCACCCCAAGCCGGCATTCATCTTAACTGCCTCCTATGATAATATCACCGCGATTTTAACGGGAAAGATGAATCCCATGACGGCCATGATGACAATGAAATTAAAAGTTCAGGGCAGCATGGCTTATATGATGAGAAATGTGCCAACCGTGCTGGATTTTGTCCGCGTGGCAACAGAAGCGACAAACGAAATTCAATAATTATAAATTCAATCAAGATCCCATGCAGCCTATCTTAAAGATTAACCTCACAACCGAAAGCGCCGAAGAATTTATTCTTCCCAAGAAATGGGAGGAGGATTTTATTGGGGGAGCGTCGCTTGCGGCGCGAATTCTATATCCGTTGCTGACGATGGAGCTTGATCCCCTTTCCCCTGAATCGCCTTTGTTGTTTCTCTGCGGTCCATTGACGGGGACTTCGGGGCCAACGACAGGGCGTTTTGTGATCTGTGGAAAAAGTCCCGCTACATACTTGTGGGCAGAATCGAACATTGGGGGTTTTTGGGGTCCCGAGTTGCGTAAAGCGGGATATGATGGATTGTTAATCACAGGAAAATCACAAAATCATTCGTATCTTTGGATCAAAGACGGCAAGCTGGAGATAAAAAGCGCAATACACGTATGGAGTAAGGATATATACGAGTCACAAGAAATAATTAAGAATGAGATCGGAGTCAAAGGTGCGCGAGTAGCTGTGGTTGGGCAGGCGGGGGAGCAGGGCGTCTTATATTCATCAATTTCCTGTGATCATGGCCGTATGGCCGGCAGGACTGGCCTCGGCGCGGTGATGGGCTCGAAAAATTTGAAAGCTGTTGCGGTTTTTGGCAATAAAAGACTTGTTATTGAAAATCCGGATCGGTATGCTGCCTTGCGTTTTGAATCCAATCGTACACTAAAACAGGACAACGAAGCCAAAATTCTTCATGAGCTTGGGACAGCTGGAGCCGCGAATTATTCTGAGTATCTTGGTTCAATGCCCTCGAAATATTATCACCAGGGTTCATTTGCTGGAGTGGATAATATATCCGGCTCAAAGATGCAGGAAACCATATTAGTGGGGTCCAGTGCCTGTCAGGGGTGTGTAATTGCCTGTGGCCGCGTGGTGGACTTGGGGGATGGAAAAAAACGCAAGGGGCCTGAATATGAAACAATCGTTGGATTCGGCCCAAACCTATTAATTGATGATCTGACCGAAGTTGTGCTGCTTGGAGAAATGTGCGACCGGTATGGCATGGATACCATTAGCACAGCGAACACAATTGGACTGGCATTCCATTTGTATGAGATGGGAATAGTGACAAAAGAAGACACAGGGGGCATCGAGTTAAATTGGGGAAGTTTCCAGGCTGCACGACAATTGATTGATTTAATTTCTCGCCGGGAAGGGATCGGCGAATTGTTATCTCGAGGTTCCCGGAAATTCGGCGCGGCGTTTGGCGCAGAAGATGAAGCTGTTCAGGTGAATGGACTTGAAGTGGCATACCATGACCCGCGGGGTGTTTCAGGAATGGCGCTGTCATATGCGACAAGCCCGCGTGGGGCGTGCCATAATCAGTCAGATTATTTCTTCGTGGATTGGGGTCATACTACCGAGCAGATCGGCATCATGTATTTTGACCGGCATGCCCAGGCGGAAAAGGCGGCAAACGTTGCCAAGCATCAAAACTGGCGAACTTTGTATAATTCGATTGTGATGTGCATTTTTGCTAATATTGATCCGCAAATGCAGGTGGACCTGGTGAACGCGGCTTGCGGTTATGAGTGGACTCTTATGGATATCATGAGAGCCGGTGAACGGGGTTGGAATCTTAAGCGTGCGATTAACAATCGCATGGGACTAACAGCCTCGAATGATAAATTACCAAAGGCTTTACTTGAGGCATACAAAGAAGGTGGCTCGGAAGGTTTTACCCCTGATCTGGAAGGTATGCTTTTTTATTATTATGAAGCTCGCGGATGGGATTATGAAAGTGGCAAACCATTGAAAGGCAAGTTGATCGAGTTGGGTTTGGATGATGTGGCAGAGGATTTGTGGGAATAATAAGTGGATAGGCTTTCCGGGCCTATTGGGCAGTATTTTCTTTCTAGCTGAAAATAAATCACAGCTATCTGAAATGTCGGAAAAGACCTATTGTGTTCCCGGGTTTACCGGGCAGGATCTGCGATGCCACTCAGTGGCTTCCTGAAAGGCATAACCTGTACGAAGTACACCTGCTTCATTCCAAGCACGCGACACTATCTGTAGTCCGATAGGCAGACCATCTTTTGTAAACCCACAAGGAACACTCAGAGCAGGCAACCCAGTAAGGTTGAATGGTGCTGTAAATCGTGTCAATTGACGGGCACGTTCTACAGCATTTTCTCCCTCCAACACAGGGGCAGATATGGGTGTGGTGGGGAGTATCAGGACATCATAAAGATTTAGCAATAATTCACACTGCCTCTTGATTTCAGCCTGCGTGCGTCTTGCAAGAACATATTCACTTGACGTGAATGCAGCGCCGGTTTCCAATCTCTGACGGACATCCACTCCAAACCAATCAGGGTGTTCCCGTAATCTATCGCGGTGAAATGCCGCCCCATCAGCTTGGGTCATCAGGGCATTTGCGAGAGTACCTTCTCTAAGGAAGTCAACGTTTACTTCAGTTATGAGCGCACCCTTTTGGGCTAATATTTGCGCAGCCTCCCGTATTGCTTCCAATACATCCCGATCTGCTTCTTCAATAAAATTTCCGACAGCAAGCGCAATTTTTCGCTCTTTCATTGTGTCGTTCAAGTGGCTGTAATAATCCCCCGGCAAGGTTTTAACGGATACCGGGTCGAGTTCATCGAATCCTCCGATAACCTGTAACATAAGTGCGGCATCTTCAACTTTACGTGTGATGGGACCTGCATGGTCTAGATTCCATGAAAGAGGAAGAATTCCACGAAGGCTGACGCGCCCGTAGGTGGGTTTGAGCCCAACTACACCACACAATGCGGCTGGTATGCGAATTGAGCCGCCCGTGTCTGTACCGAGTGCTGCCATTGCCATGCCAGTCGCAACCGCTACCGCGCTACCTCCGGAAGACCCTCCTGGAGTGCGAGTAATGTCCCATGGATTTTTACAGGCGCCAAAATGCGGGTTGTTATTTGTCACCCCGAGAGCAATTTCATGTGTATTGGTTTTTCCTATAACATGAGCTCCCGCATTCTTAATTTTCTGGACAACCATCGCATCTTCTGTCGGGATATTTTCTGCAAAAAAACGGGTTCCAGATGTCGTTCTAATCCCCTTGGTGTCATATAAATCCTTAACAGCCAGTGGAATTCCGCACAATGAGCCGCTTAGCGCAGGGGATGGCCCAGGTGATATTATGGTGATAAATGCATTAAGTAATGGATTTAGCTTCCTTATTCGGTCGTAACAAAATGAAGAAAGCTCGGATGCGTCGATTTCCCTGCTTTTCACAAGATTGCGCTGTTCACTTAGGGACAGATCTGAAAGGTTCATTGTAAGGTTTATTATAATCAAATAGTACAATACTCCCATAGCCCATCTGTACTCATCCATTACAATATCATGGTAGTAAAAACCAACGACCTATAAGGAGTTATTACTTTATGAAAAAGATACCCATCCTTCTGCCGCCAATGATTGTTATAGTGATTTTACTTGGTGCTGCATGTGGGAATATGCCTGTCTCTGCAACGCAGGCAGTTCAACCCACGGCGGTAATTATTCCAACGCTGGCTCCAGCTGAGGTTGTACCTGCTGCAGAAGCCGTGCAACCTGAAGCTGCAGTCCAGATATATGCCCCGGCCTGTCAGGCAATGGTCTCATGCGAGGCCCCCGAGCTCAAGGACACTGAAGCGCTCAACACCTATTGTGTTGAAAAAATTCCCTATCAGAATATTAGTGTGATGCCCGGCACAAAATTCGAATCCCTTGACACATCCGGTGAGCTTAAGTGCCGGGATAGTGGAACGGTTGTGGATGGTAAAAATGTAATTACTTGTACCGGAAAACAATTGTGGACGTACGAACTCAAGTTTAGTAATTCCGCTTGCGCTGCTCCCGTGCTGACAACCGGCGCGAGCCAATGCCAGGATGGTCTCGGCTATGATACTGCACAAAATTGTTGCGCACCCCTTGCTGCTGCAGACGCCGGCTCGATAACAATTAAAGTTAATATCGGCGCATGCCCATAAATAGAAGATTCGCAGATTAATACGGTTTCACACACAGCCCCATGGGATATTAATCCCATGGGGCTGTGTGTTGGATATGTTCGTGAGGATCATTCCGCGGCTGGCTTCATTTGATCGAGGATCCTATTTTGATACGTCCACATGCGATGATATAAACTGTGCTGCTTGAGCAGGCTTGTATGTGTTCCGTGCTCAACTATTCGTCCATGATTCATTACCAGTATTTCATCGATATTTTCCAATCCGATTAAACGATGCGTGATCATGAAGGCTGTTTTTTGTTTCATGGCATTAAAAAGCGTTTTAAGGATATCCCTTTCTGTGAGCGCATCAAGGTTGGCTGTGGGTTCGTCCAAAATTAATATTGGCGCATCCTTAATGAGGACCCGGGCTATTGCCAATCGCTGGCGTTCACCACCTGAAAGCCGCATGCCCTGTTCTCCAATCATGGTGTCATATCCTTTTGGAAGACGGGTGATGAAATCGTGAATTTGAGCAGCTTTGGCAGCCGATTCGATCTCTTCCTGTGTAACCTTGCGGCGAGCAAAACGCAAATTTTCACGTACTGAAGTGTTGAAGAAATATGAATTTTGCGAAATGAGACCAATCTGTGCCCGTACTCGATCTTGATCTATTTCCTTGATCGTTATTCCACCAAGAGCGATATCTCCAATTTTGTAATCCCAGAAGCGAAGGAGTAAATTTGCCAGTGTGGATTTTCCTGCGCCGCTTGGCCCGACAATGGCTATTGATTTCCCCTGTTGCACACGGAAGGTAACGCCTTGAAGCGCAGGCAGGGACTGATTTGGGTAGGCAAAGGATAGGTTTGAAAAGCTTAATTGGTGACCGCTATTCTTGGGGGGCACCTCGGCGCTCATTTCAGGCTGTTCGCGGACCTCTGGATCAGTATCCACAACGTCAAACAATCTTTTTGCTGCTTCGCGTGATGCATTCCACATCTGGGCGGCGAATGGCAACGGTATGACGGCTTCAAACGAGGCGAATGTGAGCAATGTCAATGAAGCCAGCATGGGTCCCGCAAGAATTCCGGACTTTACCAGGGGGATGCTGACAAACAGGATTGTCCATAAACCTAGATTAGTAAGGAGTGTAGTGAGGCTTGAGTGCAATCCAGTTACCTGCGCCATCCGGCGCTGGGCATTACCGTAATCGTGACCGTTTCGTGCAATTTGGGTTATCTGTTTTTCGCCCTGTCCAAAGGCAAGTAAATCGGGCATGCCCTGAATGCTGTCCACTAAATGGGAATGTAGGTCAGCCCGGATCGTGATGGTCTGTTCTGCTGAACGCCGGCTAAGAATTTGTGAAAAGATTGGCAGCAAAAGCCCAATGCTGATGAAAAATAACAGGAAAACGGGGGCAAGCTGCGGGTGGAAAGATGCAAGAAAGATTGAAGTGAAGATGCCGATGATAATTGCGGTCAAAGGAGGCGAAACAACTCGAACATAAAAATTTTCCAATGTTTCAACATCACCGATAATTCGAGAGAGTAAATCACCGGCTCGAAAATCCATCAGGCGTGCGGGAGCAAGGGGTTCAAGTTTTTCGTAAAACCAAACGCGAAGCCTGGAAAGGAGGCGGAAGGTGACATCGTGGGAAACGAGTCTTTCAAAGTAGCGGGAAATTCCACGCATGATGCCAAAAAGCCGAACACCGACGACGGAGACGCCCAGATCCGCAACAGAAGGATGAAGCGCAGCGGTGGAAATCAGCCATGCAGAAGTACCCATGAGTGCCACACTGGATCCTATCGTGACAGAGCCAATGAAGACCGAAAGCGCAACACGATGCCAGTTGCCTTTGAGGAAAGCAAGTAGACGGAGGAAAATTAGTTGATTATTAGGTTGTGGGCTGGAGGTTTCAGGCTTAGCATTGGCGGACACATGGGAAAAGCTTGGTAGGGCTTCCATTTCTTCTGTTTCGATGCCAGGTTCAGGATGAGGCTCATCCTGTTCTTTATGGGAAATCACCATGCTTGTGTACTCACCTTTTTGGGCAATGAGTTCATCGTGGGTCCCCTGTTCAACGATACGGCCTGAATTAAGAACAATGATATTGTCGGATTGGTAGATTGTGTTGATGCGATGGGCAATGGTGATGGTGGTTCGTCCTTGCATTAACCTTTTGGTGGATTCTTCGAGTAAAACTTCCGTTTCAGGGTCCAGGCTGGATGTGGGTTCATCCATAATGAGAATGGGCGCGTCCTTGAGGAAGGCACGAGCAAGCGCCAGGCGTTGTGCCTGGCCGCTGGAAAGCCGGGCTCCATTTTCGCCGATAACGGTCTCATACTTTTGCGGTAGTGAATTAATGAATTCATGCAGGCTTGCAGCCTGCGCGGCAATGACAACCTCCTCTAAGCTCGCATCTGTCTTACCAAGTCTTATGTTCGCTGCGATCGTGTCGTGGAAAAGGTGTGGCTTTTGAGGGACCCAGGCAATTGAGGAAATTAGAGATTGAGAATTGTTGTTGAACAGGTGCGATGTGATTTCCCCTGAGGTTGGGCGAATAAACCCCAACAAAAGGTTAACAAGGGTTGATTTCCCCGCGCCTGTTTTTCCTACCAATGCAATGTGCTTTCCGCGATATATACTGAGATTAATATTTTCCAACGCAGGAGTTAATTCATCGGGATATGCGAATGAAACATTCTCAAAGTTTATATCAAGATTACCGCTTTGGTCATTCAAATTGGCTGATGTTTGATTTGTAACTATTAATTCCGAAAAAATTGGTGTCTCTAAAATTTCGAAAATTCGTTTTGCGGCTGTGGTGCCGCTCATCCCAGCGTGGAACCGTGTGCCAAGCGCGCGCAAAGGCATATAGAATTCAGGCGCCATAATGAGCAGGAAAAGGGCAGGTTGGAATTCCATTTTGACATATAGCAGACGGAATCCAATTTCTACAGCAACCACCGCCGTGCTCAGCGTCGCAAGTAATTCCAACGCAAGGGCTGAGAGAAAGGTGACGCGCAGGACGCCCATGGTTGTGTCGCGAAATTTTTCACTGACCTTGGCTATATTTATTGTCTGCGCCTTGGATTGACCAAATATTTTTAGGGTGGTTAGCCCTTGAAGGCTGTCAAGGAAGTGAGCGCTTAACAGGCGCAGGGTTTCATATTGACGATTCGTGACTGTTTCTGCACCTTTGCCAATGATGATCATAAAGAAAGGTATCAGGGGGGCAGTGATGAGAAAAACGATACCCGAGAGAAGATCAATGGGGAAGACGAAAATGAGGATGGAAATAGGAACCAGTGCGGTAATGACCAGTTGTGGCAGGTATTGGCTGAAGTAGGCATCCAGGGCTTCGATACCCTCGACCGCTGCGGCTGTTAATTCTCCGGTGCGCTGCTGGCGCGAGTAAGCGGGGCCAAGTTTTAATATATGGGTAAAAAGACGGTTGCGCAGATCGGTTTTTATTTTGACTGCCGTTGCATTGGCTGCAATTTCATTGAGCCATGCAAGAAATGTACGTCCACCGATTGCAAACAGGATAAACTGTAATCCTCTCATTACTTCCGGGAGCGATTGCCCCTGAAGGAATACATTGTTGATGACAGTGCTGAGGAGCCATGATTGCCAGATAGTCAGCAATCCAGTCAGGAAGCCGGTAAGAACCGTCACAAAGAGCGGCAAGCGGGTGTTGCGGGTGAGATTTAATAGTTTACGGTGCATGGGTAAATGTCTTGGTCAAAGTGTAACCTTAGATAGGAAATGAACGGGACCCTGGAAGGTAAGCAAAACATCCAAGGTCCCACTACTACTTACTCTCGTTCGCCGAACGTTTCAACATCCCAAGCCTGAATGGATGCTGTTTTGTCAGAATAAATTTTGAAGTGTAATAACTTTAAATGCTGGAATTTTCGAGCAAAATTAATTAGTATACATTTAATGCCATTTGCTCTGCACAGCAATTGTATAAATTTTTACATTAAGAACAATAAACCGCCAGAATTGATATAGCTTAAAGTTCATCCAAAATTTTTCAATTTTGCTAAACTCCTCTTCTTTTTGCATTTCCGTCTCCTATTCAGGGATCAACTTCCAACCAGGCAGGGCTTTGAATTTCCAAATGAATGTGTAATGGAGCATGAACTTCATCCAGGCTCCGCTCACACCCATTTCCATGTGTGAGATGAATAAATCCCGACCGTATTCATTTGGAAATTTTTTACGATCGGGTACCACCGGGCGCATCACGATCGTCACAGCATTGCCATCCCAGAGCGAATCGCCCATACTTGCAATACAAGCCGCTACCATCTCGGTCATTCGTTCACTATGGGTCATTTTGCCTGTTTTGATTAAATCTACAATATTCATTGCAACCACACGTCCAATCACACCGCTAACCATTCCTGTACGCGGAGGTGCCGGGGCAATCGGGATGTTATTTTTGTTGGTGAAAGGTTTGGAGATTGGTCCAGGTGGCGCGAAGGCGATCCCAGCGGCAAAAACATTATTAAAGCTTGGATTCTGATATTGTGCTGGCCAGGCATCGGGGGTTTGAGTAAGTTCCGGATAGGGCAATCCATATTTTCCATCCACTAAAATAAATCCCATTGGATTCACCAGCTTGGAGGATACATCCGCGCCATCCTTGTCAATATATTTGAATGGCTGTCCTTTGAATTGCGGAATCAGCATCGCAAAATCAAATTCAGTCACATTTACCTCACCATCGTAATTCTGCCAGTATATATTCCCTTCTTCCACCCTGGTTACACCTGCCTGAACCTGATAGCGGATGTCGTGGTCATTAAAAACAGCCTTGATAAATTCGTCACTTTTTTGCACAATCCCGTTGCGCTTGATCTGGACACCATTGACGCCGAAATCACCGAGCGCGGGTTCATTTGAAAGCCAGAGAATTTCGGCTTTGTCACGCAAACCTTTTCTGATTAGATCCTTGTGTATATTAACAATGTATTCGAAGGCTGCTCCTTGGCATGTGGCGCCGGGATGGCCGGTTCCGATCACAATTTTAACTGTTTCTCCCTTTTTCATTCGTTCACATTGGGCCAGGTAAGCATCACGGGCTTTTATGGCATGCGGAAGGGAGCAGATGGAGTGGGTGTAGCCGTTTTCAGGTCCCAGGCCGGGCGTGCCCGCAAAATTGAGCAATGGACCCGGGGCTACAACGAGATAATCATAATCCAGACGAACCTCCTTGCCAGTACCCACTTCCTCTCCCAATACAAATTGATCGACCGAATCGGGGTGGATTTCCTTTGCTATGGCGTGGATGAATTTGATATTCAGGCGGTCGTAAACCGGCTTAAGTTTAAAGGTTGTCTGGTCGGGTTTCATGTGCCCAACACCTACCCAAACCCAGGATGGCACATATCCAAAAACATCGCGATTTGAAATGACGGTAATTTCATGGGTTTTACCAAGAGCATTTCCAAGATAAAGCGCTGCTGTGTGTCCTGCAAACCCTGCGCCGATCACAAGAACTTTGGCCATCGAGTTACTCCTTAAAGGTTGCTTGATTTCGATTATCGCCATATAAAACAAGGCGGAGTGAATTCACTCCGCCTTGTTTTATATTAATACACAAGAGTCTTTTTATCAGTGCTGATACGTTTGCGGAACATATAATAAGTCCAACCTTGATAGGCCAGGACGATCGGAACGAAGATCAATGCGATGACACTCATGACTGTAAGTGTGTATTGTGATGAGGAAGCATTGTAGATGGTTAAGGACCATTCCGGATTGGTTGTGGAAAGCATCACGTTGGGGAAGGTCATGGAGAAAAAGGTGACCTGGGTCAATACAATGTTCAGCGCCACCATAATAAATGCCCAGCCTTCCATTTTACGGTTAATAAAATAGCCTGTAATCAGAAGAGCAGCAACCGCAGCGATGGGGACGATCCCAGGATTGACATATCCACGAGCCCAAAAACCGGCTACATAGGTAAAAACGCCAAGAGCGATATATAAAACCGCAGCACCGATCCATAACTTTTTGGCAAAAGCATTTGCCCGTTCACGCAAGTCGCCTTCGAGTTTTAGTCCGAGGAAGTTCGCACCGTGCAGCAGGAAAATTGCAACGGTTGTAAGACCACCGAGCAGACCATATGGGTTAAGAAGTGTGAACAGGTTGCCAGTAAACATCATATTCTCATCTATCGGCACACCGCGTGCAAGGTTTGCAAAAGCTGCGCCCAATAAAAGGGCGGGGAGGAATGAGCCTATGGCGATCATCCAATCAAATCGATTGCGCCAGGCGGGAGCAGAATCTTTGGATCGATACTCGAAAGAGACACCGCGGATGATGAGTCCGACCAGCAAAAGGAAAAGGGCAAGGTAGAAGCCGCTGAACATGGTGGCATACCAATTTGGAAAAGCTGCAAATGTTGCGCCACCAGCGGTGAGCAGCCAGACTTCATTGCCATCCCAAGTGGACCCAATTGAGTTGATAATGGCACGGCGTTCCTCATCTTTTTTCCCGAGAAAGGGCAGGAGCATACCCACCCCAAAATCGAAACCTTCAAGGAAGAAGAAACCGATCCACAGGACTGCGATTAAAATGAACCAAAGGATTTGTAAAAATTC
>CAYLOW010000099.1:0-13784 GCA_964385315.1 uncultured Anaerolinea sp. | reverse complement strand
CATGCAGGCAGTGTCAGAATTTCTTCCGATAATAAAGTAATGTCATACCCCCTAAAAGCATGTAGGAGAAATCCACTGCTGTTGAGAAAGATTTCTCGCTCGAAATGACAGAATACGATCAGTGAGTATTTCTCCTTCCGGTGGAAATGACAATATAATCAGAAACAACAAATGGTATGGAATACCCTAAAAAGGATAACCATGGATCTCAAACAATTTGAATCACAACAATATTTAAACATTGAGACCCTCCGGAAAAGCGGAGAGGCGGTCAAAACCCCCGTCTGGTTTGTGCAGGAAGGCGAAATCTTTCATATTTGGACCGAAGCGGGGTCCGGCAAAGCCAAGCGCATCCGCAACAACGGGGCAGTCCGCATTGCGCCCTGCAAGGCTTCCGGAGAACTGCTCGGTGATTGGATCCCCGCGCATGCCCAGGCAGATGAATCACCCGACGCGATCACAAACCTTGAAAAATTGATGAAGGCCAAATACGGCCCGATGTTTAATATCTTTGGCTTCCTCGGAAAAATGCGCGGCGGACAAAAGTACACTGCTATAACAATTCAGCCGTAACCAACGATCCGGTGCTAGATCATGGATCGGGCCGGCGGTCTTCTTTAAGGGTGCGTTTATGTTTCAAAAGGTTCCGAGGATCCTGTTGATCTTCTATATTCCCCTGCTGGCAGTCCTGGCGATCAACAGTGTGGTGAACAGCATTGCCATTCATTATTTACTTGCAGCCGCGCCGATCCTGGGCGTGTTGATCCTGATGACTGTTTTTCGGATGGGCGGGCAATACGCCGGGCTGATCGGTCTGGTCACAGGTATTTTTATATCGACCCTGGCCTTCGGGCTTTCTCCCGAGGTGTTGTGGATTTCCCAGTTTAAGGGACTGTTATTAAGCCTGTTCGTGATCGCGGTTTTCCTGCCCGCCTTATTTTTATATAACATCGTCAATCAGGCCAACGGCATCCAGGCGGTTGCCCGCGCGCTGGAAAGTTGGATCACAGATCGGGGCTTACTGCTGATCGTGGTAGCCTGGGCTTTTAGCGGTATGTTGGAAGGTCTTGCCGGGTTTGGGCTGCCGGTTGCGATCGTCTCCCCCATGCTGGTGGGGCTGGGGGTCGACCCCATCCTGGCTGTAACCTCAGTCGCAGTTGGCCACGCCTGGGCGGTAACCTTTGGGGATATGGGCGTGGTTCTACAAACTCTCACCGCACTTGTTCAGGAAGACCCGGCCACCGTGGCTCGTTATACCGCCATACTGCTTGGCATTGCCAGCCTGTTCTGCGGATTGGCTGTAGCCAATATTTTCAAACGACTGGATCGCTGGCTCGCGGTGATCGCCCTGTCGGGAGTCATGGGCACGGTCCAGTATCTTTGCACGGTGTACCGCCTGCCTGCCCTGGCAGGTTTTCTTGCAGGCGCATCCGGGGTGGCCGGGGCGATGTTGATCAACCAATTTTTGCTTTCCCCGGTTGGAGCCTCCCGTCTTGCAGACTCTCCCTCGCTGAAATTATCCCCCCCGCTGGTCTCGGCCCTGGTCAGTTATGGTTCACTCGCGCTGATCATGGCTGCCATCAATTTGATCCCTCCCCTCCGGCAGGAACTTGCCAAACTGGTCTGGTCTGTACCCTTTCCACAGGTGGAAACACTGAACGGGCTTGTGACCGCCGCGAAACACAACCAGACCTACCAGCCGCTGCTCCATCCGGGGGCCAGTATTATCTTGGTAAGTTCTTTTAGCTTTTGGCTGAACAAAAATTCCGGACTTTACCAATCCACCGATCTGCGTAAGATCCTGACCCTGACCTTCAAGTCAGCCCTGCCCGCCATGATGGGGATCATCTCGATGGTGGGGTTGTCGAGTTTGATGGATCATACCGGTATGAACCTGCTTCTTGCCCAACTGCTGAGCAGCGTATTTTATGGGGTCTTTCCCCTGGTCTCCCCGCTGATCGGCATGCTCGGGGCATTTGCCACGGGAAGCAACAATAATTCCAATGTGCTGTTCGCCTCCATGCAGGAGGGCATCGCCCTGATCCTCAAACTATCCCCGGGGATCATCATTGCCGCCCAAACCACTGGCGGCTCCCTGGGCAGTATGATCGCGCCGGCCAAAATCATTGTCGGGCTTAGCACTGTGAATCAGCCGGGCCGTGACGGAGATGTCCTGCGTCAGACCCTGCCCTATGGGCTCATCATTGGGCTTATTATGGGAGTAATTACCCTGATCCTGACCAGTTTTTTTTGAGGACGGGATGGTTTTGAATTATTTTAATTTGGGTGGTATTTCAAACTACCGGGCAGGCAAATTATCAAGACTGCCCTGTAGTAATAACAATCGCAAACACCCGGGTGTTGAACGGGATTCAGTCCTTGCTCCTAAATTTAGATGCCCAGGTGCAAAGCATTGGGATGTAATATCTTCAGCGCTTCCCCACGCTCAAAGGGCTGTCCCTTCGCCGCCTGTCTGGACTTCTTATCCCAATCCACGATCAATTGATCCATACCCTTTTCATCAAATTGCGCGTTATAACAACGCATTGTCTTAACTTTATCCGGCCAAGTGGAGGAGATATCGGCAATATAGTTGGATTCACGGGTGAAATAGTAAACAACACCTTTAATATCATGACCCTGATAAGCGGCATCTACTTCAGGGTCAGAGGAAGCGATCTTCTTCAACCCTGTGAACAAAACCGCTTCTGATACCGCCAACCCGGTTTGGATATGATCGCGATGGGGTTCATAAGTCAGCCAGGGATCAACGGTGAAAATGAGATCAGGTTGGATCAACCGTATGTATTTAAGGATATCGCGGCGTACGGTAAAATAATCGTAATCCCCCGCATCGGGATACCCCAGCCAAAATTGTTCCTTGACGCCAACGATCCCCCCCGCCAGGATCTGGTCGCGTTTCAAGGCCTGGGCGGCTTCTTCTTTTGATAGGCTGACATTCACGATACCCATCAAATCATCGGTGACCGTCAGATAGATTATATCTGCGCCGCTTTGCTTCAACCGTAACAGAATGCCAGCTGCCCCTATATCATTATCATCATAATGCGGCTGAACGCACAGAATGCGTTTCGCAGAGAAAATATCAGGGATCGGGTATATGGTTTCGATCGTCATTTGAATTGCGTATAAAAGGGGGAGTGAATTTAGTCGGGTCAAAAATCTAATCTTTGACGATATTGGGGAGTCTCTCCGGCAGGTCGAGTACGATGAGCGCAAAACCTGCATACACCCCCTCTTCATACCAGGGAGCAATGGATACAAGTTTCTTCAACCCGTCTTTTTCCGTCGTATAAATCGCGTGCCGTTTCTGATTGACCACAATCATCATCTGACTTTTAGCCGGTTCCTCATGATGGTCAAAGACATTCCTTCCGATCATATTGATCCCGCCCTCTTTTTCATAGATCCCGACCGAGATATCACTCATTTCAAGGATCATGCCGTCCCGGTCACAGACCATGATCTCGGCAGGATAGGTGGAGATCCATTTGCCGGATGCTGCTGTGCCATTCATCCTTTTACCGCTCCTTTTGCGAGCCCGCGAATGAGATAACGCTGTGCCAGCAGCGCGAAGATCAGGACCGGGATCAATACCAGTGAGCCAGATGCGGCGATACGTCCCCACAGTACTGATTTATTGGTCATAAAGGAAGTGATGATGACAGGCAGCGTACGCGCATCGCGTCCGGTAAGAATAACCGCATATAAGAACTCATTCCAGCAGTAGAGAAATGCGAGAATGGCTGTTGCCGCCATGCCCGGCACTGCCAGCGGCAGGCTGACCCGAACCAAAGCGCCAAAGCGGGAACAACCGTCGATCATGGCCGCTTCTTCCAATTCGATCGGCACATCGTCAAAGAAGCCGATCATCATCCAGGTACTGAGCGGGATGGTAAAAGTCAGGTAGGAAATGACAAGCGCCTGTCGGGTGTCGATCCAGTCCAATTTGCTGAACAGCACATAAAGGGGAACAATGATGGCGATTGGCGGCAGCATCTGCGGAACAAGCGAGCTCATCTTTAACCAGAAGTGTCCGCGAAAACGAAAACGGGAGAAACCGTAAGCAGCCAAAGTGCCAAGCATCAAGGCGATCCCGGTGGTGATCAACGCCACAAGCACACTGTTTAAAAAATATTTACCAAAGTTTGTTGACGACAAAACTTCCTGGTAATTTTTCAGGGTCGGTGTGAAACTCCAGACCGGGGGAATGGCGAATGTCAATTTCGGTTCTTTGAAGGAGGTGAGGACAATATATACAATGGGTGCAATGGAGAGGATAACCGCCAAAATGGCAAGGGTGTAAACCAGGATCCAGGTTAGCTTTTTAAAAATCCGGGGGTTGGGGCGCTGCGCCATGGCTTATTCCTCCTTTCCGATGGCGCGGGCCAGCAAGCCTGCGATCACCAGCATGATTAAAAGCATGATGAAGGCTGAGGCCGCGGAAACGCCAAGATTAAATGATTGGAATCCGTAACGATAAATGTAAATACTGACTGTCTCGGTCACACGCGCCGGACCGCCGGCTGTCAATAGATAAATTACATCAAAGATGCGGAAAGTATCAATGAAACGCCACAACAGAGTGACGAGAATGATCGGTTTTAATAACGGCAGGGTCAGGTAAAAAAAAGTTTGAAGGCCTGATGCCCCATCCATCCGGGCGGCTTCATAGGGTTCATCGGGCAGCGACTGCAGCCCCGCCAGCAGCATGAGCGCGACAAACGAGGTGGTGTTCCAAACATCCACGAGAACAACACTCGCCATGGCCACCTTTGGGGAGCTCAACCATTCAATCGGGAGAACACCCAATTGCCCCAGGTAATAATTCACAAGTCCATATTGGTAATTCAACAACAAGCGCCACATCAAGCCGATCACGACGTTCGTACACATCATCGGCAGCAGGATAAAGGAACGGAAAAAGCCCTTACCCTTGATCTCCTGGTTGAGCAGCAGGGCCAATGCCATGCCAAGGATCAGTTCAAAGCTGATGGCAAGGATCACAAAGGTAAAAGTTATTTTGATCGAGTTGATAAAGTCGGGATTTGAAAAAAGCGTTGTGTAATTTTCCAAACCGATGAACGGTATGCCCTGCTTGAATGTGCGCAGGGTCCACTGGTGGAAGCTAAGCCAAAAAGCATAACCCAATGGATATAACAAAACAATTATCAGCACGATAAAAGCCGGAGCAATATAAAATGCAGGCTCAAACCTGCGCAGCATGCGGCGATAATTGCTCGATATTTTACTTTGGGTCGAATTCATCCAGAGCCACCATGTAAATTGGAGTTTGGGAGGAGACGCCCTGTGATTTTACCAGAGCAGCCTCCTCCCATTTTTGTGTTCAGCTTACTAAAAAACCGAAGCCCGGGTTATTTAATGAACCCGCCACTTTTTAGAATATCTGTTAATTTGGCGGCCATTTCATCCGCGGCAGCCTGCGGATCCTTTGTGCCCGTCACTGCAGCGACAATGCCTTCATTAACGATCGGCAGCATCTCAGGTGAGACGGTGAGGGTTGGGAAGATGGAGCGATAAGGCATGACTTCAGCAAGCAGGGCGAACTGGGGAACTTTCGCTACCACATCCGGATCGCTCAAGGCCTTGATGTTGCCGGGGATACCGCCATTCATCGCCCAGAACTTCGCGCCGACAGGGCTGGTAAGCCATTCAATGAACTTATACCCTTCCTGCTGATTCTCAGAACAGGCGGGTATGGCCCAACCCCACTGGCTGCCGCCGGTGTGGCGTTTGACGGTACCATCAGACTGTTTAATACCCGGGGTGAGTGTATAACCAAGGAGCGGTTCACCGTTGGCATCACACAGGCTCTTATCACAGCTGGTCAGATCCTGCGCAGCAGCCATCCATTGGATGCCCATGGCGGCCTTACCCTTGGACAAAGTCTCCAGGATCTCAACATAACCATAGGTGGAAACATCCGGCGGAACGAGTCCTTCCTTGAGCAGGTTGGCGTAGAAGGTCAGGGCATTAACGCCGGCTTCGTTATTGATGGCCACGGTATTATCCGGGTTAAGCAATTCACCGCCCTGGCCAAAGAGGTAGTACATGAAATCCCACCAGGCCTCATCGGGCTTGGCACCGATCACAGCGCCATAAACACCGTTGGCAGGGTCATTCAACGCTTTCGCATCGGCATAGAATTCATCCCAGGTCTCGGGCGGGGTCAAGCCGGCGGCCGTGAATAGATCCTTGCGGTACCATAACCAGGCGGTATCTCCTTCAGACGGAAGGACATAGGTCAGTTTGTCGTATGTGAAGAAGCTGGTTGCCATGCCGTAGTCTTCCAGGCTGAAGTCGGGGCTGGCGACCGCGGGGTCTTCAAAGAAGGTGTTCAGGTCTTTGAGGCCCTGGGCAGCGACATACGAGGGAACGAAGTCAGACATCGCGTAGAAGGCGTCATAATCCTTGCCGCAGGTGGCAGCGAGGGTGTTTAATTTATCAAAATACGCTTCGCGGGCAACTTCTTCCACGATGACCTGTTTGCCGGTTTCCTTGGTATATTCCTCGGCTACTTTGACGAGGTTATCATGTTCGGGGCCGCTCCATATTGCGACAACAATGGGCTTGGCTTCCGCCGCGGGCGCTTCGGTAGCAGCGGCCGGGGCTTCGGTTGCCGCCGGGGAATCAGCGGGTGGTGCAACAGGGGCCTGAGTGGCAGCCGGGGCGCCGCAAGCCGCCAGGATCATGGCGAGCACAGTAAACAA
This sequence comes from uncultured Anaerolinea sp., assembly GCA_964385315.1. Taxonomy (GTDB): domain Bacteria; phylum Chloroflexota; class Anaerolineae; order Anaerolineales; family Villigracilaceae; genus Villigracilis. The sequence continues at coordinate 7,032 of CAYLOW010000099.1, read as the reverse complement.
AACGAGAAACTTATATTTGGTCATTTCTTCCTCCGTGAAAATAATAAATGGAATGGGCATGTTTATTTATACTGGAACAGGTTTTGATATTTACAGGCGATCACCTCCTTTTGGATTCACCAGTGTTTTTTATATTGATCGATAACCAACTCCACCTTTTCCCAGGGCAGGGAACAAAAGAGATTGTCCACCGGGAAGAGGATGAATCCACTGTCAGGCGAAAGGATATCCATGGCCGCATCGATCGCGGCGCGGATCTCCTCATCGCTTCCTTGCGTGATCGTAACCGCCGCATTGACTCCGCCCATCAGGCATATCCTGCGGCCGATCTGCTGTTTTACTTCCTGCAGGTTGATCTTGTCCTGCACCGGGTCGATCCCTGTGATGCAGTCGATCCCAATTTCGAGCAGGTCCTCCTGCATGGGTTTCCAGTCCTTGGTGATGATATAACGGAACGGGACTCCCTTGGCATGGCATTTGTCCACCAGCTGCTTGAGACGCGGCTTGATAAAACGCCGGAAGCTGGTTGGCGTCCAGAAGACCGTGCCTTCATACCACGCCATATGGACCATGTCATCAATGCCTTCCTCCAACAGGAGGTCAAGGCGCATCAACTCCCATTCAAGCAAGACATCGAACAGCGCTTCGAGCAGTTCAGGTTGTTTCTTTTGCCAGCGATAGATATTATTGATCCCGCATAACCAGACCGCTGAATCCCCGAGCGCGCTCCAGCCTCCGTCGATGGCGACCCCCAATCTTTCCGCTTCGCGGTGGATGGTCTTTGACCGCTGGCGAAACTCGCCGACTTGTTCAGGGGTTGGCACAGCAAGCAGGTGGCGCAGGCGCTTTACGTCGTCAATATCCTTGATGATCGCTTCGGTCTGGCGCGGGAGGTTGAAATCACTGAACAACATGATGTCATTGCCGTGGATCCAGTCTTTGCTGAGTTTAACAGTGATCGATAAAGGCCCATCAGGGGTGTGATAAACCTTGTTAAGCAGCGGCTTGTCACCCTTTTCAGGAGGAGGTAATTCGGTAACGGTTGCCGTGATCCCCTGGACAAGGTCTGCGTTGTATTCTTCCGTATATCCCAGCGGCGGTTCCAACAACAGAGTGTCATCCACTCCCAATTTTTGCAGGTACTCGGCGCGTGAAACCTGGTCCCGCCAATCAAACGGGAAGTTGTCCACGCCGTCATGCATATCCCATAAACGCAGGTAGAGCGGAACCCGGTCAACGGGTTCGCATCGAATGGCGGCAAGAAATCTTTCGCGTGAATTCATCATTACTCCACAACCAGGTCCAGATCGGGAAATACGCCTTTAATGCCTGACAGTTTGCAAAACTCCACAAGCGCCGGGGTAACATGCCCATACGCGGTCATCCAATGATGACCGAAGCCATGCTCGCCCGCGGCATTCCAAATTTTCTTAAGCGGTGATCTCATTTCAAAGCGCAACGGATTGCCTTCAAAGACCATGCCCGTTTTTACCGCCTCGCCTTCAATAGCGCACATGCGATAATTGCCCTTGCGGCCGACCAGGTTTACATAAGTGACCGGCCCGGTCTTTGCCGCGTAGCGGATGCAAACACCATTGTTCGCCAGCCGCACAGGCTGCAGGTTATAACCATGCTCGTCCGCAAGACCCGGGGACCCGCAGCCGCAATGCGACGTGACAAGCGCGTTATGCTCCTCGTCAAACGCCAACATCTCGCCAAAATGAACGGGGTCTTTTGATAACATGCTCAGGATCAACATGCACAACGTTGAATTAACATCACCCTCGCAGCCGGTCGGAATGCCTTCCTCGTTGAGCCACGCGATCGGGACGCACATTGTCCCCTGACATTGCGGATATGACCCGATCGTGATTGCACTCAAACCAAGATCACCCGTCACCTTTTTAAGCAGCAGGTAATTTTTCGCGGTGGCAATGCCGTGTTCCGTCTTTGACATGACCTGCGCCGCGCCTGCCGAGATCCGGCCCCATGCCGCATCCGCTTCATTGACCGCAACCCTGCCTGCCATTTCCTGGATCTCATCCAACCCGTAATTCAGCAGCCGGGTACCGAACAGGCGCAGGACTTCCACTTCGTCGACGGCAGTCGGGGTCATGCCTTCCGTACGCCGCCCAATGACAGCCATCCGCGCCCCGCGCAATTTATTTTGAATGGAGCAGGCTTTTGCAAACGCGGCAACTTCATTGTGCGCGGCCTCATCTTCAAGCCCGCCATAGTACAACCGGTGCGGAACCTCGATATCGGATAACACATTATTTAACTGCATTGAACCAACCACCGACCCTGTACGGATGCCGGGTATGGCGCGGATCGCAACCGGACGGCCAACCTGCTGCTGAATCTCAATTGTGTGATGATCGAAAGACCAGGTGATGATGAGCGCATGGAGTACATCGATATTTTGAGCGGCAAAGTAATCAGCCACACGCTGGCACGAGGCTGGATCTTTCACCGCTTCGGGAGCGGCGATCACATCCAGGCCGGCATTTGCAAGGCCCGCGTTGATCTGCGCGAACTGCTGTTCCCAATTCTCCCAGCCCTCTTCAGGAGGTTCGTAGACCGCATAGCTTCCAACTTTAGGCTGAACCATGAATGCTCTCTCCTATTTCATCCAAACCGGCAAACTCGTTTTTAGGTGTGTTAATTCTTCCATGCTCAACTGGCGGAACTCACAATCGTTCAGGTGGGTATCTCGGTTTTCGATGATCGTCCAGCTCGCGTCACGAGTCGACGCCAGGTTATGCCAGACACCCTTGAGAACATTGTAGATGACGCCGGTCTTCATTTCTTCGATCAGCATCCCATGATCATCAATTGTGAATATCACAGCCCTGCCTGTTGTCAGCACGAAGACTTCGTCGGTCTGATTATGCCGTTCCACTTCACCAATATTTTCAAGGTCAAAGATGGGCTCCCAGTTCAGGGTGGATACCATCCAATCATGACTGAACACGAGGGGCTTGTACCCATCCTCCTTCCATTCGTGGACCTCAAGCCCGCGCGTTGTCATTTTGTCAGTTCCGCGGCATTCAACTGGATCTTCTTCACAGCTTCCACAATATCGGCTGTGTCCTGCTCAGTACCCAGCAGGGTGCGATGCACCAGCCATACCGTATTTTCAAAGGCGTCATCTGTAACCGGGCAGGCGGCATTCAGGAATTCGTGCTTTTCTTCCGCCTGGGTTGATAACAGTTTCTTGCGGTATTCTCCGCTCTGGAAAACAGCCAGTTTGCGAACAGGCGGATAACTGGCCTGTGTGGGAATCCCTTCCGCGTTAAATGCCTCAATAAATTTTTCAGTGGTCAACCCGTTAAATGCCTTGGGGTCATAATGGAAGATGTAACAGTAATTTCCATTGCGTGTCACACGCGGGTCGCGCTTTTGCGGCCGGATGCCGGTGATCTTTGCCAGTTCGCGATCCAGATAGGCAGCATTCCGGGTTCGAATTTCCGACTGGGCATCCAGGCGTTTAAGTTGTTCACCCAATACCGCCCCCTGCCATTCACTCAGGCGATAATTGGAGCCATTAAGAAAGTGGGAATAAAACCACTCGCCCGGCAGCCGCCCGCAGTCATGGAGCGAGCGTATACGGACCTCAAGATCAGCATCATTCGTGACCACGATCCCGCCTTCGCCCGCAGTCATCAACTTGCTGGCCTGAAAACTAAATGTACCGCAATTCCCGATGGAGCCAGCCTTGCGTCCTTTCCATTCGCTGCCGTGGGCATGGGCGCAGTCTTCGATCAGGAATAATTTATGCTTCTTCGCGATCTCCTCAAGGCGGTCCATGTCACATGGCATACCGCCCAGATGAACCGCGATGATCGCCTTCGTGCGCGGCGTGATCGCTTTTTCCACCAGGTCAGGATCGATATTGAATGTATCCGGGTCAACATCCACCATCACAGGCATGGCTCCGTTGACAAGGACCGCGCTGGCGGTTGCCACAAAGGTGAAGTCAGGGATAATCACTTCGTCACCCGCGCCAATCCCGAGGGCCCCAACCGCGATTTCGATCGCGGCACTTCCATTGGTACATGCCACACCATATTGAACCTGGTGATATTTTGCAAATTCCTGCTCGAACTTCAGGGTCTTGGTTCCGGGAGTGCGCCACCATACCCCGCTGTGCAGAACTTCCATCAGCACCTTCTCTTCATGCTGGTCATATTGCGGCCATTCGGGGAAGGGGGTTTTCTTTGTCGGCTTTCCGCCGAGGATTGCAGTTTTTTCCATGGTTAACATCCTTTATAAAATAGATTTATGGTTATGAATCCGGCTTTTTCTTTGAATTGATGTCTTTTGCGTGGTTTTCTTTCCGGAGCTCAATATAAACGACGCACGACATAATAGTCCTTCGTCAAATGGAGAATGAGGGAAATGGCGCCCATCACAGTTGCCCTGGCTCCCAATGTAGATACCTCCAATCGGGGAATATGCTGGATGACGCCATCCAACCTTGCAAGTATGGGAGCAATCAACAAGTCAGTGGAATTGGAGACCCCGCCGCTTAAGACGACGAGTTCGGGATCAAGCAGTGTCGAAATATCCGCAATAACCATGCTTAAATAATCAGCTGTTTCGTCAACGATCTGCACCGCCCAGGATTCAGCATTCCGCGCGGCCTCGAAAACATCGCTGGCTGTCAACACATCCAGTTCACTAGCGGGCTTGGTGCCGCTCAATAATCTTTTTGCCCGTTCTGCGATCCCTGTACCTGAGACGATATTTTCCATGGGGCCAAACTGGTCGTATCGTTTACCAAGCGCGCCAACTTCCGGCAGAAAATATCCAACCTCACCGGCCGCTTCATTGTGCCCGCGGTAAATAACGCCGTCGATCACCAGGCCCGCCCCCATCCCGGTACCGATTGCCAGTAACAACAGGTTGTTGACACCCCTGCCCGCCCCAAACCACTGTTCGCCGAGCACAGCCAGATTGACATCGTTATCCACCACCACCGGCATGTGAAAGCGGTCGGCAATGCGTTCTTTCAAGGGAAAATCCCGCCAATTCAAACTGGGAGCCCATTCCACGACCCCGCTTTTTACATGCGTTACACCCGGGGCGCCAATGGCGATCCCGAGCAGTTTTTGTTGTCTATCACAAGCCAGTTCGATCAACGTCTGGATCATTTCTTCCACAAGCGCAAAACTTTCCTCGCCGGTGGACGCGTGCTGTTTTTTATGGACCTCCCCCAAAATTTCCCCGCCGATGTTCGCCAATGCCCCATAAAGTTTCGTGCCGCCCAGATCAATGCCGATCACGGCACTGCCGTTTTTGTTGTATTCCAATAATTCACGCGGTCGCCCCGATTTGCCCGCCACCTCGCCTGTGGAACGGACGAGGCCATCTTCAATGAGTTCATCCACAATTCGAATGGCAGTCGGCATGCTTAATTCCAGAAGCCGGCTGATCTCTGAGCGCGCGATGGGACTGTACTGGCGGACAAGCTCAAGAATGGCAGACCGATTGACCTGCTTCATTTGTGTGGCATTGATGGTGCGGGGAAGGAAAGGGGTAGGAATCATATTATGATATACTTACTAATAGTTAGTAAGTAAGTAACTATTAGTATAACGATTAAATTTCAAAAGTCAATCCCTTTTTCGTGACTTTCCAGATCGGATGCTTCAATGAATTCTTATTTTGCAGATATTCTTGGCCAGCCTGCAGCCCTGCGGCAGGCAATTAAACAATTCCCCCACCCTGTCATAGATCTAATAAAAAGCCAATTGCTCAAAGGTCAATTCGACCGAATCGTCCTGACTGGAATGGGTGCCTCATTTAATGCCGCGTACCCTGCATTTATCCATTTGACAGGCATGCCCATCCCGGTATCGCACCTAAACAGCGCTGAATTATCACATTTTCAAAAAGGCATCCTGGGTAACAAGACATTGCTCTGGCTAAATTCCCAATCCGGCCGAAGCGTTGAAATTCTTAACATCATTGAACATATAAAGTCCAACCCTGCAGCCTGCTCCCTTTCCTTCGTTAATGACAGCAGCAGCCCACTGGCGCAAAGCACCGATCGATCCATTGACATCAGGGCCGGGGAAGAAAATATTGTCAGCACCAAGACCTATTTGAACACACTGGCTGCCAACCTGCTGTCAGCCATTCAGCTCACTGATGGAGATGTTACTTCAGCCCGGCAGAATCTTGAATTCGTCGCGGACAAAATGGAAACCTACCTGGGAAATTGGGATGCCAACCTCGAGCAGATCACCCGGTTGTTAGGCAGCGGAAGTCGTTTGTTCATCCTTGGCCGGGGGCCATCCCTGAGCAGTGTTTGGAATGGCGCACTCATATGCAAAGAAGCAGCAAAATTCCCCGCTGAAGGGATGATCGCAGCGGACTTCCGTCATGGACCGCTCGACCTTGTTTCAAAAGACATCACAGTGATCTTCCTCGAAGGGGCTCATCCAACGACGAATATTAATCTGGCATTTGCTGAAGAGATCGCCGGCCTTGGCGCGAACACAATTTGGATCGGCACCACCCCGCACCCGGCCCTGCCCACTTTATTGATCCCGAAAGTGCCTGATCTATTTCTTCCCCTGGTGGAGATCCTGCCCATGCAGTTGTTATCGATCTCCCTGGCAGAGAGACAGGGGATCACGGCAGGTCATTTTCGCCACATTGGGAAAGTAACATCGAAGGAATAGGTCACTCCCCTCTACGGCATCGGGGCATAAATGGCTAAACCCGTTTCCAATTGCCAGGACAAACGCAGCGAAGGCACAGACCTCAAAACCACGCCCGATCAATAAAAGCCAATTCGATCCCAACAGGCTCTCGCCAACGATGCAAAGGATACCCGCATTGATCAGGACGAACGCGCCCCAACTCCAACGTTCGTCACCGCGCGGTGTGTTGGTTGAAAATCACGGCAGGATCCAAAAGGCGGTACACAATGCCAGCTGTGCAATCCAGCCTATAAAGGTGAAAGAGAAAGTGACTAATCCCCACGCATGAATGCGGGGGCTTCTAAGGCAGAGCCTAGGC
>CAYLOW010000098.1:0-13839 GCA_964385315.1 uncultured Anaerolinea sp. | reverse complement strand
TGAAAAATTTCCGCCAGTGGGGCAGCCTCACTCCGGGTCATCCCGAATATGGATTGACCCCCGGTGTGGAAATGACAACTGGTCCGCTGGGACAGGGCTTTGCGACAGGTGTGGGCATGGCTATTGCGGCCTCTCATCTCGCTGCGACGTTTAACCAACCCGGACAAGAGATCATTGATCCGTTCATTTATGCCATTGTTACCGATGGCGATCTGATGGAGGGAGTTACTTCTGAAGCCGCTTCATTGGCGGGGCACCTGTCGCTGGGGCGTTTGATCTACCTGTACGATGACAACCATATTTCTATCGATGGCTCAACAGATCTGGCTTTCACAGAAGACCGCGGTGCCCGCTTCCGCTCCTATGGCTGGCAGGTTTTAAGCGTGGACGATGGCAACGATGTGGAAGCTATGGACAAGATGATCCAGGAGGCAAAGTCTGATCCGCGGCCGACCCTCATCATGTGCCGTACCACCATTGGCTTTGGCGCGCCGAATCGACAGGGAACATCAAAGGCGCATGGTGAACCGTTGGGCGATGAGGAATTGAACGCAGCAAAGGATAATCTCGGATGGCCGAAAGAACCGCGATTCTTCATCCCGGATGATGTGCTTGAGTTCTATCGCAAAGCAGTTGCCTATGGGAGCGACCTTGAGCGCGACTGGAAGATCTGCTTCGATGCATATAAATGTGACCATCCGGTCCTGGGTGCGGAACTACAGCGCCGCTTGAACGGCGAACTCCCTGAAGGTTGGGCATCCGCGTTACCCGTATTTCCTGTTGATGCGAAGGGTATGGGGACTCGTGTGGCATCTGGCAAAGTGATCAATGCGCTGGCGCCCAAACTCCCTGAATTGATGGGCGGTTCTGCAGATCTGGCTCCCTCAAATAACACAAAAATTGACGGCCTACCCGACTTCCAAAAGAATTCCTATCAAGGGCGTAATTTCCATTTTGGCGTGCGCGAACATGCAATGGGTTCGGCGTTGAACGGCATGGCTGTCTTCGGCGGTCTGATCCCCTACGGTGCGACCTTCCTTGTTTTTGCGGATTATGTCCGTCCTGCCGTACGCCTTGCAGCTTTGTCACACATCCCGACCATATTCATTTTCACGCATGACAGCGTTGGACTCGGCGAAGACGGTCCTACACACCAACCGATCGAACATTTGCTTTCCTTACGTATCATTCCAAACCTGGTAGTCATTCGTCCCGCGGATGCCAACGAGACGGTGCAAGCCTGGAAGGTTGCCATTGAACGCCGCGACGGTCCCACTGTGCTGGCTCTTTCCCGTCAAAACCTGCCAACTTTGGAGATGACTGCCCATGTCGAAAAAGGCGCATATGTCGTCAAGGATTTTGGCCAGCCTGATATGATTTTGCTGGCTTCGGGTTCCGAAGTCAGCCTGATCCTTGAAGCTGCGCAAAAGTTAGCGGAACAAGGCAAAGGTGTGCGCGTGGTTTCCTTTCCAAGCTGGGAGCTTTTCGAGAAGCAGGATGCAGCCTATCGCGAGTCTGTTTTGCCGAAGAACATCCAGAAACGGCTTGCCGTTGAGGCAGGATCAGGCATTGGCTGGGAGCGCTACGCCAAGTCATCCATCAGCATTGACCACTTTGGTGCATCCGCACCGGCCAAGACCATCTTTGAAAAATTCGGTTTCACAATTGAGAATGTAGTCGCTAAAGCAAAAGAATTGTAATGTCACAGCCCCCAAAGGTTTTCCCTATCAGCGCTAGTGCAGATTGATGAAGGAAGTCTTTGGGGGCTGTTATTGGAGTCATATGAAAATAGCAGTTGGTTGTGATCATGCGGGGTTTCCGCTGAAAGACGCTGTGGTTGAAGCGGTGAAGACCGCAGGTCACGAAGTCATCGATGTTGGAACATACAGCGCTGCAAGTGTGGACTTTCCTGACTTTGTAAAAAAAGTTGGTGAAAAAATCCAAAGCAATGAGGTTGAGCGAGGAATTCTGATTTGCGGCTCAGGCATAGGTGCAGCGATTACCGCGAATAAAATGAAAGGTGTTTATGCTTCCATTTGTCACGATACCTACTCTGCTGCACAGGGCGTGCAGCATGATGCGATGAACGTCCTGTGTATGGGCGGTCGCGTGATCGGTCCAGAGTTGGTCAAAGTGATTGTGCCGGCTTTTTTGAATGCGCGGTACCAGGGGAATGATCAAGGCGAAGAAAGGCTTGCAAGGCGGGTGGGCAAGATCAAGAGTATGGAAGAAAATGCGTAATACGCGGAAACCTTTCCATAATTTATAAAACATTAAGGAGCAATTTTCACCATGTCTGAATCAATAAAAAAAACAACTTCCCTTGGCCAATCCCTCTGGTATGACAACATTCAGAGAAAACTACTTGAAACAGGCGAGCTGAAAGCCATGATCGATCGGGGGGATATTCGTGGTGTGACCTCGAACCCGACGATTTTTCAAAATGCGATCGCAAAAACCAGCGATTATGATGCCGCATTGATCCCATTGGCATGGTCGGGATGGGATGCAGAGAAGATATTCTGGCAGCTTGCTGTTGAAGATATTCAGGAAGCCTGCGACCTCTTCCGTCCGATTTATGATGAAACCAAAGGCGGAGATGGGTATGTCAGTCTTGAGGTCAGTCCGTACCTTGCCAAGGATACCGGCGGTACCATCCAGCAGGCCAAGGAACTTTGGGCGCGTGTCAATCGCCCGAATCTAATGGTGAAAATCCCCGCCACCAAAGAGGGAATTTCCGCCATCCGTCAGGCAATTGCGGCAGGAATCAACGTTAATGTCACGCTCATTTTTTCGCTCGAACGTTACAGTGCTGTCATGGATGCCTATATTGCAGGTCTTGAAGACCGCACTGCGATGAATAAGCCCATCAATATGGTTGCATCCGTTGCTTCATTCTTCATCTCGCGGGTGGATACCAAAATTGATCCGCGCCTGCCCGAAGGTTCAGCTCTGCGCGGCAAAGCCGCGATTGCCAACGCAAAAATCGCTTATGAAGCCTTTGAGGCTATTTTTACCTCGCAGCGTTTTGCCACTCTCAAGGCACGGTTCAGCGGCCGGGTTCAACGCCCGTTATGGGCATCCACCGGTACAAAAAATCCAGCCTATTCCGACACGGTTTATGTGGACACCCTTATCGGACCAGACACGGTCAACACCGTTCCACCTGCCACGTTGGATGCTTTTCGCGATCATGGCAAAGCCAGTCTTACCATTACACGCGGACTTGAGGAATCAAAAAAGTGTTTAGCCGATCTTGAAGCAGCAGGTATTTCGATGGGGCTGGTCACTCAGGAATTGGAAGACGAAGGCGTGAAGTCTTTTGCGGATGCATTCAAGACACTGTTGGAAGCAATTGAGATAAGGCGGGGAACCGCAGTGAATTCGATCAAACCCTTGTCTGATGCTGTGGCCAGGCGTTTGGCTGCGCTTGAAACAGATACTGTCTCCACACGGCTTTGGATGCATGACCCGACACTGTGGGTAAGGGACCCGGCAGAGCAAATAGAGGTACAAAACAGGCTCGGTTGGCTGCGCTCCATCGCAGACGCCCGTATTCGACTTGGCGGCTATCTTTCCTTCGCCAAACAGATCCACGATGAGGGGATCGATCGGGTGCTTGTTATCGGCATGGGCGGTTCATCGCTAACAGCGGAAGTATTCAGTTCCATGCTTGCCGCCGCAAACATCGAAGCGAAACTCAGCCTTGCGATCCTCGATTCAACCGACCCGCAGCAGGTTGCTGAAGCGGCAAAGGATTTCCCGCCTGCAAAATCGCTATATATCCTCGCCAGTAAATCAGGCGGCACTGCTGAACTACTTGCCGCGTTTGACTATTTTTGGGAACTCAGCAAGGGCGATGGCTCACGCTTTGTGGTCACTACGGATTCGGGTTCCTCCCTTGAAAAACTTGGAAAGGAACGCGGCTTTCGGAAGATATTTAATGCCGACCCAACCGTGGGCGGGCGCTTCTCCGCGTTGACCGATTTTGGTCTCGTTCCCGCCGCCCTGCTCGGCATGGATATTGAAAAATTGCTGGCTTCTGCTGAAAAGATCAAAAAGGTTTCAACTGAAAACCGCAGTGCCGGTTTTGCGTTGGGAACGCTACTGGCTGAATCCGCACTGGCAGGCAGGGATAAGCTAACTGTCGTCAGTGATCCTCCAGTCGCCGCCTTTGCAGGCTGGATCGAACAGGTTATCGCCGAATCGAGCGGTAAGCACGGAAAAGGCATTCTCCCCGTTCCACTTGAACCGCTCGCCGAACCTGAAATGTACGGAAATGACCGCCTGTTTGTCTATCTCCGACAGACCGGCGAATTAGACTCCAAGGTGGCCGCATTAAAGAATTCAGGTTTTCCTGTCGTTGAATTTCCCTTCACCAGTCCATACGACCTGGGCGGAGAGTTCTTCCGCTGGGAAATTGCCATTTCGGTGGCCTGCCATATTTTAGGAATCAATACCTTTGACCAGCCTGACGTGCAGGACAGTAAACTTCGTACGATCGCCAAGATCAAAGATTACCAGGCGACCGGCAAACTGGCTGATGTAGATTTGACGAACGTAAAAGACGCAAAACCCTTGTTGGATAAATTCCTGGTGGGAGCCAAGGCGGGAGATTTCGTTACGATCAATGCCTATCTGCCGCGTAACAGAGATACCGAAGCCGCCCTGCAAGTCTTGCGTATTGCCATCCGTGAAAAGACAAAATGCGCCGTTTCGGCCGGGTTTGGTCCGCGGTTCCAACATTCGACGGGACAATTCCACAAAGGCGGCCCCAATAAAGGGTTGTTCGTTCAGGTTGTGTATGATGCGCAGGCAGATATGGAAATTCCCACCCAAGGCATGACGTTCGGCACCCTGATCCGCGCCCAAGCGCTTGGGGATTACGAAGCGCTGGTTGCGGCGGGAAGGCGGGTGATCAGGATCAAATTGAACAATGTGGATGAATTGAAAAAATTATGATAAATCTGGCTGCGGGTCAATGCGTTCCCTGTCGGGGCGGCGTGCCAACTTTGACCGATGCCGAAATTGAAGACCTATTGTTTTGCATTAAAGGCTGGGAGGTCAAAGAGGTGGAAGGCGCCAAAAAATTGGAACGCGCCTTCCAGTTCAAGGGCTTCGTTGAAGCGATGGCGTTCACGAATAAAATCGCGGGGCTCGCCGAAGAGCAGGGACATCACCCGCTGATCATTACCGAATGGGGCAGGGTCACGGTCCAATGGTGGACGCATAAGATTAAAGGACTGCACCGCAATGATTTCATCATGGCAGCAAAGACAGAGGAAAGATTTAGCGGTTTATAAGCAGGTGAAGAGGGTCAAATTGAAACGAATGGGTCGCCGCCTGTTCGTTCTTTTTGAAGATATTCTGCACCATACTTCCCCAGGAAAGGAGTACAAACATGCAATCATTCAAACCAAGGATCCGTTGGTGGTCACTGGTAAACCCCAGAGTCATCGCACATTTTTCGGAAACGCTAGATATTTACGAGGACCGGTTGATGTACCGCAAGGGAATTTTTAGCAGGAATGAAGTTGTGCTGCCTTTCTCGCGGGTGACTAATTATGCTGCGGAGCAGAACCTGTTTGACCGTATTTTCGGGGTTGGCAATTTCAGGATCGAAACGGCCGGTTCCGTAGCGCCCGAAGTGACGTTGATCGGGTATTCCTACAAACTCAGGGATATTCTTGCCCAAGCTCTGAGAGCCAGCTAACGGCGATTCTTTTTGACTGAATAAATTAGCCCCTGGCTGAAATGCCGGGGGCTAATTTGCTTAACAAAAATAAAAATGTTTTTTTTGTTTTACAACCCCGTTCTTCTCTTTCCCAACTTCCCATCATCTAAGATTTTGAAGATCTTCAATACCAGATGCCTGTCACCCATCCAGCTCAGAAAGGCCGCCCATAGTGCAAGAAGCCCTGTTTTTTTGCCCGGCAGTGAAGTTGCGGACATGAAATCCACTGGGCGGCCATCGAGGCGGAAGGTGTATCTGCCCGTTTGTTCAACATTTGGAGTTTCGTTAAGGAAGGAGCGTAGTTCAGCAGTTTCCCCCTTCGTCATCCATTGCGGCAGGTCCGAGGTGGCTTTGAACTCACAAATATAGGCGAGGTCTTGTAAAAGTATTTTCTGTTCCGGCAGGAGGGTATTGTGGGTTGATTCAAAATACGCTACATCGGGGTCAATATGCAGCAGCGACTTGAGCCACAGCCTGTGAATTGTCGTGCGGATTCCGTTCTTTGTCCCAGGGGTGGTGGGATTGTAGAACAACTCGGAGTTCCGGTAGTTATCCCACAGGTCGGCAACATCCGGGCCGACCCGCATGGCGTCACACAAACCGATTGCCGGGAGAATGGGCGTGCCGCAGGTCAGGAGGAAAGCATCCGTGCCCATGGCTTCGCGCAGGTTTTTTAGACATTCGCGATATGCGGCTTCACGCAGCATGTCAACATGGCGTTTTCCTTTCAATGCGCCGCCGTATAAAAAGTCCAGCTTGAGATAGTCAAAACCCCAGGCGCGCACCTGTTTCATGAGGGCAACAAGCCAGGATGTCACATCTGGATGTGTGGTATCCAGCGCGAATAGCGGTTTTCCCCAGTTGAAACCCGCCGAAACGAATTTCCCGTCTTCATCACGTAAAAACCAACCAGGGTGTTCACGGAAAAGCTTCGATGATTTTGTCGCAATTAACGGCGCAAGCCATAACCCGGCTTTGCGGCCCGTTGACTTTATTTTTTGAGCCAGCGCATTCATACCTGATGGAAATTTATCGTTTGCCTCCCAATCGCCAATATCCATCTGCCAGCCATCGTCCACCTGCAATACTTCAAATGGCAGGTCGCCAAGTTGGGTAAAAATTTTGTGTAGAATCGGTTCGTCGATGGTGTGGTACAGGCTATACCAGGAGCACCAGACACGCGGCGCACTGTTCTTTTTTATTTGCCCCAAGTGATCGCCCAATTTCCCGGCATATTCTGTAAAGACGATGTTTTCCGGTCCATAGGCAATGAACCACTCAGTGTCATCCGCTTCGCTGCTGCCTGAAAGCTGCCCCTGATCGAGGGACACGTGCGCATCGGTGGCAAGCGCACCAAGCAACAGGATGTTCCCATCTGTAAACTCCACTGCGCCCAACCACGATCCGTTCGGCTGCAGGTCGTATACATATCCGGGGTCCACTTGAAGTGGATGAAATATCGCAGGTTTTTGAACAGGCAGCGGACTTAGATCAGTCCATGCGGCAAGTGACCATGACTGCCAGCCGTGGCGATAGACCCTGACAGGGGCGGCTGGGAACCCGATATGTATGATTTTTGCTGTTACTGTCTTTGATCTTTCCTGAATATCGGAAAGTTGAATGAGGGTCATGCGTACCTTTCCCTTTGAAATATATGGTGCTGTACTTAATGTGAATGAGTTTTTAAGCTCTTTCTGCGTGAACCTACCGCGATATTATTTAGCATCTTTATGGTCTTCAATACGAAAAGCCTGTCTCCCAGCCAACCCATGCATCTGGCCCACAATGCGATCAATCCTTTGGGTATCTCAGGGAGGGGAATCGTATTGGTGAAATCGACCATCCGGCCATCGAGGTTAAAGACGTATCGCCCTGCTTGTTTTACAATGGGACTTGTATGCAGGAAGGCAGTTAACTGTCCCAGTTCATCTTTGGTCATCCACTGCGGTAGGTCTGAAGTTGCCTTGAAATTGCAGATGTACGCAAGGTCCTGCAGCAGATTTCTCTGTTCCTGTTTTAGCGAATTTCCCTTAGATTCAAAATAAGCCACATCGGGGTCAATGTGAACCAAAGGCTTTAACCATAATCTATTAAGCGAGGTGCGTATCGCATTCTTTGTGCCGGGAATGGTGGGGTTATACAGCAGGGTGGCGTCGCGAAATGTTTCCCATCTATATGAAACGTCAGGGCCGATGCGGATCGCGTCACATATCCCAATGGCGGGGAGAATGGGCGTGCCGCAGGTCAGGAAGAAGGCTTCCGTTCCCATAGCGTCTCGCATCACTTGCAGCGCTTCACGATATGCGGCTTCACGAGGTATATCTTTATGGCGTCTGCCTTTTAACGCGCCTGCATAGAGGAAATCAAGTTTCAGGTAATCAAAGCCCCAGGCGCGTACCTGTTTCATAAGTGCTGTCAGCCACAAGACCACATCAGGATGCGTAGTATCGAGCGCATATACCTGCTCACCCCAGTTGAATCCCGCTGAGACCAGCTGCCCGTTTTCTCCACGCAGGAACCACTCTGCATGCTTCGGGTCACGGAACAGGCGGGATGATCTTTGGACGATCAAAGGCGCGAGCCACAAGCCCGCCCTTCTTCCTGTTGATTTGATCTTATCTGCAAGCGCCTTCATGCCTGATGGAAATTTTTTATTTGCCTCCCAACAACCGACATCCACCTCCCATCCGTCGTCGACTTGTAAAACATCGAAAGACAAGTCTCCAAGGTCGTTGAAAATTTTATGCAGGATGGTTTCATCGATCCCATAATACAGGCTGTACCACGAACACCAAACACGAGGCGCATCCTTCTTTTTTGATACACCAAGACGATTTCCCAATTGTTCGGCATATTCTTCGAAGAGGGCGGTTTCCGGTCCAAAACCAATAAACCACTCGGTTTCATCCACCTCGCTCCACCCTGATAGTTGATTCTGTACAAGGGATACGTTGGTGTCTGTGGCAAGCGCGCCAAGCAAAAGGACATTTCCATCCGCGAACTCCACTGCGCCCAGCCAGGAACCGTTCAGGTATTTTTTATGGACATGCTGCGCATCGAGCTGTAAGGGATGAAAAATGGCAGGCATCTGTACAGGCAGCGGGCATGGGTCAGTCCATGCTGCAAGTGACCATGACTGCCAGCCGTGACGATAATATCTGACAGGCTTGGATGGGAACTCGATCTGAATCTCTTTTGTTTTGATGATCCTGGTTTTTTCCAGGAGTTCGGAAAATTGAAGTGTGACCATGAGGTTACTTCCTTTTTAGAACAATTTGTACTCCGAAAAATGCCAATCCACTGCTAATAAGGACTGATATAAGCAAAACAAAATGCGAGCCGGCCGCAATGGCAAGCGCGGTTTTATAAGGATAATTGAACGCCACCAGCACAGAAGTCCAACCGATCTCGTGCGTGCCGATGTTGGCGAAGCCCTGCAGCGGCAGCAGGGTCAGCGGGATCATCACCATCGAAATGATCGCGATATGGTAAAACGCAACAGGCAGGCCCATGCTCCTGGTCGCAAAGTAAAAATTGGAGTAAATACAAAGCCAGATCCCTGCTGTAAGAATGGCGACTTTGCCATGCGCCCCGTGTTCCTGTATCTCGCGCAATCCCGCAATAAATTTATTCCAAACGGCACGCAAGCGGTTTCGTAGTCTGGGAGATCGCTCTTGTGTGCCCGCCGTCAGGCTGCTTTGATCCTGAATGGGTTTGCCATATTTCAGAAAGGCCAAAATTCCCAGGGCTCCAGCCACAATTAGTGTACAGAAGATCACCGCAGGAATGAAGATCCAGTCGGGGATCTCATCTTTTGAAAGGGGAAGTAAAATCAATAAGAATAGTGCCACAACCGAAAAATCATAAGCGCGCGCCGCGAACAAGGTGGCTGTCCCTTCTGCTAGGGATAAATTCAGTCTGTCCTTTGCGATGAAGATGTAGGTTACATCGCCTGTTTTGGCAGGCAGGAGATACATAAGAAGATTATGCAGGGCAGAAACGGGGACAAGTTCCGCCCATTTCACCGGGCGTGAATAGATCAGGTTGGTAAAACGCAATGCCCGCAAAAAAATATTGATCAGGTATGCCAGTAAGGCAAGCACCAACCAGCCCCCGTGGATCTCGGAGAAGGCGATCTGCAATACATCCCAATCCAAATTCATTAAAACATAAACAAGAAATAATACGGACAAGACCGCGCTTAGAATGTAGATAAAAAGTTTGCGCCTGCTCATTGCCCCTGCTTTACTTTCGCCAGCCATTCGGGCTCGCTTTTATAGCCATATTTATTCATGCGCTCGCCGCAAAATAAATCGAGCTGCACGGCTTGCTGCGGGGTCCAATCTTTCCATTCGGGGAAGTCTGTTTTGGCGGATGTATTGGCTGGCTCACGAAATCGCCCGCGGATTCCTGTCACACGCGGCAGGTGGAGGAAGTCTGTGATCCTGCCAAAGATTTCTTCGGGATCGCCTGTGTTGAAAAGGTCTTCAAAGCGTACACGCAGATAGGGAGTGGATGAGTTTTCAAGGCTTTCCATGACCCGGTTTTTGAAATTCCATATCCAGCAATATTTTTTAAAGCGCGTAAAGCCCAACGCTTTGCCTAGCGTGAGGTCACCGATCAGGAACGGATTGGGCTGCCAGAAGGGGACAAAATAATTTGCAATGAAACTTGTGCCTTTTTGGCGCGAAAAGTTCAGATGTGAGGTCACATAGGTGCGCGGGTCGCGGACAATATGCAGCACTTTCAAGTTCGGGTACAGTTCCGGTGCAAGCGGCGCAAGCCCATATAGAAAGCAGTTTGCATCAATATGGAATTGCTTGTCACAGGCCTTGATCTCCCCGCCCTTGAATAATTTCCACGCGGCTTTTAATCCCCTTTTGGGGAAGAGATGTGAAAAATGCAAGTTTGTGAGAATCTGCATCGGGCGCGAATTCCCGCGCTCATGATAGGATGCTGCAAGTGTTGGGTATAGATCGGCAAAGAGGCGCGAGAAGAAAATTGTCCCTGTACGCCCGGTGGAGATGATCAGGATCGGCTGGGTGTCGTTCATTCTTCTTCGTCAATCGGCGAATTGGATTCGCTGCGGTCAAAGCGCAGCTGC
Organism: uncultured Anaerolinea sp.; assembly: GCA_964385315.1. Lineage (GTDB taxonomy): Bacteria > Chloroflexota > Anaerolineae > Anaerolineales > Villigracilaceae > Villigracilis. The sequence goes on along the minus strand of CAYLOW010000098.1, from coordinate 3,001 downwards.
GCGATCTGCTCCGAAACCAACCCCACCAAAAATGTCAGTGCTGAAGTGGACATCAGCAGGGCGGAGGTTTGTCCATAGGGGGCTCCGAGTACAAAGATGCGCATCAGGCCGTAACTGACGCCAAGCAAAAAAATGGCCAGGCTTACCGGCACAAAAATTTTAAGCGGGGAATAGAAAACAGCGATCTTCAAAATGATCATTAAAAAACGCACACCGTCCTGGAGCGGTTTGATCTTGCTCTTCGTCTTTTTGTCGCGTCCTGCAAATTTGATGGACTCGTATCCCAGACTGTACCCTGCCCGGACAACTGAAAGCGTGATGGTGCTGGGGTAGGAAAATTTGTTTGGCAGTAGATAAACAAACTGTCTGGCGATATGTGTTTTAACCGCGCGAAAGCCCGAGGTCAGGTCTTCGATCTTGCGTTCCGAAATATAACTGGCGAGGGAATTAAAAACCATGTTGGCAAGGTCGCGGTGCGCGGCGGTGTCTGATTCGCGGTTGCGGCTTCCAACCACCATATCGTAATGACCGATGCGTTCCACCAGTCTGGGAATGTCGTTGGGGTCGTGCTGCCCGTCTCCGTCGATGGTAACGAGGATTTTCCCGCGAGCACGGCGAATGCCTGATTTGACCGAGGCGCCGTTGCCGATATTGTACGGATGCTGAATTACAACCGCCCCCGCTTCCTGCGCCTGCTGCGCCGTGTCGTCGGTCGAACCATCATCAATGACAATAATCTCGTGATTTTCGTCCAGTGTATTAACTACCGCGTGGATCTGTTTTACAACATTTCCGATGACCAGTCCCTCATTAAGCGCTGGAATTATCACGGAAATGCGTGGCAAATTATTTTTCTCTTTTGGCATTCCTATCTCCATAAAAACTTTCGCCCAAAAGTGCAGATGGATAATAATCGAAACAAGTATAATTGACCAGTATCCTTGTTTTCAGGAAAATCCATGTCGAAAAATAAATTGTATCTCGCTGCCGGTCTCGCTGCCATCTGGCTTTTTCTTTCCCTGTTCCCCTGGCAGGCGTGGTTCGAGGGCTCAGCTATTCCAAGATTTATTTTGGGGTTTCTTCTTTACTTTGTGCCTGGGGTCTTCACCTTTATTTGTTTGAGCGATAACAAAAACCTTTCGCCGCGTGTCTTGCTGGGCGGTTTTGTAGTTTCCATTTTTATTACAGGCATACTCGGGGTGTTGGCGCGTTTATTTCAACTTAACTTCACCTTTATTGTTCTGAGCTTCTCCCTCTGGGGTGGTGCGTTAATCTTTCTCGTGGTTGTGCGTGATGTCAAAGTCACTTTCCAGGTCGAAAAATTTACCTGGTGGGAAGTTGTCTCTCTTTTACTGACATTTGGCGGCGCGCTTTATTTTGCCGGTCTTGTGCGGCCTCCGCTGATCCATGATGACGCATTTACCTATAACGCCCTGCTTTATTATTATCAGCATGCCAGCGCGCTTGTTTTTCAATTCCCAGCCTCTCTGGATCGCATGGAAATCCCCCGGTTTTGGATCGCCTACTGGCCTTTGGCGGAAGCGATGATCTCCAGACTGAGCGGCGTGGATGGATTGCTCATCACAGGTATCTACCTTCCCCCGGCGCTGGCGTGTCTCTCTTTTCTGGGAATTTACTCCCTTGGGCGGTCTCTCAATTTGCCGCGTGCGGCTGCCGGGCTAGCCATCCTTGCCCAGGGATTCAGTTTGATGCGCCTGACAAAATGGAATCAACCGGGGAATCTCTTCTTTCAACGTCTCACAGAAGATAAAGTTGTGGCGGCATTTGTTATTTCTCTTATCATGATCCTGTTGGCGGTGGAATATCTCGAAAAACCCGGAGTCCGCAGGTTGATCCTGGTTGGTATCAGCGCCCTGGCGATGATTTTTACGCATCCGATCCAATTTGGCATGACCTGCATGATCGTTGGTGTGTACGGATTACCGTCCCTGTTGGATAAAAATACCCGCTGGAAATATGTCATGTTGATTGGTGCCTTGGCGGTTGTTGTGTTGATTCCCTATACTTTCCGTTTTGGCGGGGGCGAGTATTCCCAAACTTTAAGCTTCTCCCTCCAGGATGTTCAAGAAAATGATGAGTTTGCGCGCTTTGGCGTCCGCCGGATTGACATCATCGAGGGGACCGGTTTCTACGGTATTTCTCACTACCTCACGCGGGGGCTGCCCTATGAAATGAGCCTTGCAGCAGTGGCCTTTTCTCTTTTCTTCTTTTGGAGGAATAAAGCCGCACGTTACGTTCTCGCCGCCTTTCTAACACTTGGTGTGAGTATGTTCCCCTATACAGGTTGGATTGTCGGCCTTTTCACGACTCCGTTCCAACTCTGGCGGCTAACCTGGCTTCTGCCGTTCGGCCTGGCATTTGGTTTTTTAATCTGGGCTCTATTTGAACTGGCGCAAAAGGTCAGACTGTTCGAAAAGTGGAGATCGTGGCTGCAACCCGCTTTTTATCTTGCGGCCTTTGTCGTGATGATCGCGCTGGTTGTTTATGTCCGTCCGTGGGCGGCCGGGAATTTGGCATCCAACAACCTTGACATGGTGGATATTTATTCCAATTATGTACGAGCGGGTGAACGCATGAACAAGTTGGATGTAGATGCTCCAATCATCATTGGCGCACCCGATGCAACTGTCAATGCCATCATCCCGAGCCTGACGATTAAGTTTTCACCTCTGGTCTTTCGTGTGCAGGGCGGGGGAGAGCAGACAAAGGTCTGGAAGTCCCTAATGGACGATAATATTTCACCTGATGACCGCCTGGCCAGACTTCGTGGTAATAATATCGAATATTTGCTAATTCGAGGGGAACCAGCCTGGCTTCCGGAATTCAGGGATAAGAATTCTGATATCTTCCAGCTTATTTTTAAAGACCAAAGGTTGAGTTTGTATAGGCTGGTTCGTTGATTTCCGATGACTGTCACACCAGGTGGCGGTCATTTTTTTTTATTCCTTCGGATGATTTTAGGTCAGAGCAAATTGATATT
>CAYLOW010000097.1:0-13964 GCA_964385315.1 uncultured Anaerolinea sp. | reverse complement strand
GTTAATTGCCCGACCTTATACTCTGCCTATCAATGAAATCGAGAGATCGAGGTCTGCGGCTGATGTATATTATTCTTGTTTTTGCCCAATGGGTAATTTCTTCCTTGTTTCAACAACGTGAGCGCGCCGCATATATGCAACATCTTCTCTTGGATTCATTGGGTGTAGACAAATAGTTCTTTTTCAGTTCTTCCTCCTTGGCAGCCCGTCGCAAGACGGGCGATTTTTCGTTTGCATCCAGCATGAGTGTTGACTAAAGTACGAAGCGCATGTGAGGCTAACCAAGTCGGGCGAACAACGAAATGGGGTTGTGTTACTGGCTTATCCAGGCTTTGTGGGGAAGAAACGCATAGGGATATTGGGGAACGTGTTCAAATTCAAAACAAAAGGCTGTGCGATATTTTTGCACAGCCTTTTGTTTTTACGCTTCGTGTGTGACGGGAAGGTAGAGTAGGACGAGTTTCACTCTATTGTTTTTATGAGGTAATTGGTACACTCATATAAAAACATAAGGAAACGTTGGTAAAAGAAATAATGCGCATGAATAAGGATTTTTTCGCTGGGGTGCAAGGGGCGCTGCCGATCTTGATCGGGGTGATCCCGTTTGCCATGATCTCCGGTGTGGCAGCAGTCAGTGTGGGCTTGACGTTTTTCGAGACCGTGGGGATGTCGGTGATCGTCTTTGCCGGAGCATCGCAGTTGGCGGTATTCCAGTTGATGAATGTGGGCAGTCCATGGATCATCATGGTGCTGACAGCCTGGATAATCAACTTGCGTTTTACGATGTACAGTGCCACCCTGGCGCCCTATCTGCAAAAACTTTCGGTGGGACAAAAGGCTTTGCTGGCGTACATGCTTTCGGATCAGGCATTTGGTGTCAGCGTGAGCCATTTTGTAACAAATGAAAAAGTTAGTCATCGCTGGTTTTATTTCGGCGCAGCCCTGACCATCTGGGTGACCTGGCAAATCAGCGCCATCATTGGGGCGCTGCTGGGAGCGATCGTCCCAGCTAGTTGGGGTTTTGACTTTGCCTTTCCGCTCAGTTTTATGGCGCTGATGTTTGCCGCGCTGCGTGACAGTCCGATGGTGGTGGCGGCGCTGGCAGGTGGAATCATTGCCGTGCTGGCAAAAGGGCTGCCCTACAATACCGGACTGGTGCTGGCTATCTTCCTTGGCATTGCGGCTGGATACCTGGCTGAAAGCCTAAGTACCCGCCAGGGAGTTTCGCAATGAGTGTTACTTCTACGTGGCTGCTATTCGTTGCCATTGGACTGGGAACTTTTTTGCTGCGGTTCTTATTTATTTACCTGTTCGGGAAAAGCGCCATGCCCGATTGGCTGCGGCGCGCCTTGCGTTTTGTACCGGCGGCGGCTCTTGCGGCGCTGGTCTTCCCGGCACTGACTCACTCATCGGGGCATCTTAACCTGTCCATGCACAATTTCCGCCTGCTGGCTGGTCTTGGCGGAGCCATCGTAGCCTGGAAAACCCGCAATGTCCTGTTGACCATTCTCGTCGGCATGGTGTTATTGTGGATTTTGGAGGCGGCTTTTGGCATATAACTTTTAGAATTGTATCCAAATATTGTTATGCTGGAATTGAATGAAAGATAAACCAGGTGTTGGGGAACTTCCTTGTTGGATGTGGCAATGAACTTGAGCCGCAAAGCTTTGATTGTATAGAGTAAAATGTTTGCAGTTCAAGGATGGCAAATATGTCGTATAAGGTTTTTTTTGTTGAAGATGAAATCATTACTCGCGAGGGAATTCGCGATAATGTGGATTGGCAGGCTAGTGGGTTTGAATTTTGTGGCGAGGCTGCCGATGGTGAGATGGCATTGCCGCTGCTGCGCACAGCCCAGCCTGATGTGTTAATTACCGATATTAAGATGCCGTTCATGGACGGTTTGCAGTTGAGTAAAATTGTGCGGGAACGCATGCCGTGGGTGAAGATTATTATTCTCAGCGGGCATGACGAATTTGAATATGCCCAGCAAGCTATTAATTTGGGGGTCACGGATTATCTTTTAAAGCCTGTCACGGTGCAGAAGTTGCAAAGTGCCCTGCGTAAACTGACTGTCCAACTGGACCAGGAAAGAAAAGAGCAGGATAAGTTAAAAAAACTTCAGGAGCAGGTGGAAGAAAACCGTGCCACGCTCCGTGAAAAGCTTTTGTTCAAGCTGGCTGTAGGCGCCATTTCTCCGACAGATGCCATCGAAAAAGGACAAATGCTGGGACTTGACCTGATCGCCAGAGTCTATTTGGTTGTGATCTTGAAAATTGAGTTGGGAGACCGCACAGAGCAATACGATTACGATGAATACCAGCGGGTTCAAAGTGTCGTAACAGGATTGGTCGAAAAAAATCCAGATATTTTCGTGCTGAAAAGGGACTGGGGTGACCTGATTTTGATTATGAAAGGGAGTACGTCTGAGTATCTTGAAGAGGAGCGCGACTTGCTCCTCGAAGAGATCAAGCTGGCAGTTGCAGCGACCCGCTATCAGCTTACGATTGGTGTGGGAACTTCCCAAAAGCGAATTGCCGATATTTGCCAATCTTTTGTTGAGGCTCTGGCGCATATCCAGAATTTAACCGGTGAAAATAAATCCGGGCTCAACCAGGCTGTCGAGCAGGCAGAGTTGCTCAAGGTGGATAAGCTGGCGGTCGAAAATTATCTACGCAGCGGCACGAAGGATGCGTTTGACGAATTCTTTAATGCCTATCTCCGCCCGTTGGGCGAAACAGCACTGAAATCAAACCTGATCAAAAATTATATTTTTGTGGATGTTGTCCTGGCTATTGCAAAACTGGTAAACGATCTGGGCGGCGAGGTGGATAAGGTCATCCCGGAGTTGAATTCCATCGAACTGGTGATGTCAAACATTAAGACCATCGAACAATTGCGGGAACAGGCATATAAGATTTTATCCAGTGCGCTGGCATATCGTGACAGTCAGCCCAATGGTCAGTATAAAAATTTGATCCGCCAGGCAAAAGAGTATCTCGAACACCATTACACGAATCCGGAACTTTCGCTCAATGAAGTGGCTGCCCATGTAAATCTCAGCGCCAGCCACTTTAGCGTTGTGTTCAGCCAGGAGACAAGTCAGACATTCAAGGAATATCTGACTGAAACCCGCATCAACAAAGCGAAGGAATTACTGCGTATGACATCACTAAGGTCAGCCGATATTGCCTATCAGGTGGGATATAACGATCCGCATTATTTCAGTTCTGTTTTCAAAAAGAATACCGGTCTCTCGCCCATCGAATTTCGATCCAGGACCTAGTTGCTCTCGCAGGAGAGTGGAGTGTCTCAAAAAATGACAACACATAACTTCAGACAATTTCTAACCAGAATAAGCACGCAAGCGAGATCGACCAGCAAATTCCCGATCAAATATCTGGGACATCTGGCTGATTTTATTGCCGGGGTCAATCTGTCCATCCGTACAAAAATCCTGGTTTCGCTATGTATTGTCATTCTGCTGATGGGAACCACCAACATCGTCTCGATGCTGCAAGTGTTGAATTACAGCCGCCAGTACGATGCCATTATCACCAACATTACCACAGCCAACAGCATCAGCGGCAGCATCAAGCCTGATATTGACAATGAAATGTGGAAGATCGTATCCGGAAAAGTGAAATTTTCGGAGGGGAACCAGTATGAAATCCTCGACAGCGTGAATACAAAAGTGCGTTGGATGATGGAAAACACCGATTCACAGCGAGCCAGAGTCAAACTGGATTTGATTCTTAGGACGCTGCAATCGTTGGAGGAATACGTTGACCAGATGGGTGACAAAATTGCTCACAACAGCACCGCCGCTGAAAATGAAGCCGTATTAGAGAATATACGGTTTGTGACATCTGTGCTTGAGGAAGTTGTCCAGAATTATGTGCTGTACGAGGTGCAACGCACAGACGGTCAATATCAAGTAATGCGCGAAAGTTTTGTGCGCTGGCAAATCATATCCATTATTCTGATCTTTAGCGCCGTGGCTTTTTCAGTGGTGGCAGCTTGGAGTTTATCCAAGAGCATTTATGCACCGATCAAGAAATTACACGATGTGACCACCACCATCACAAAAAACGACCTGCAAGCGTTGATGACCAGCGACAACGTAGATGAAATCACTGAGCTTGGTATGAGTTTCAATATCATGATCGGCAAGATCAAGGAACTATTGGATTCCAAGATCAAGGAGCAGGAGGAACTCAAGAAGGCTGAATTGCGCGCACTCCAGGCTCAGATCAATCCTCACTTTCTTTACAACACTCTTGACACAATTATCTGGATGGCTGAATCAAAGAAGACGGATCAGGTGGTTAAGATTGTTAGTGCGTTATCAAAATTCTTTCGTATCAGCTTGAGTAAAGGCATGGATTGGATCACCATTGGCGAAGAGGTCGAACGCATCAAAAGTTACCTAACCATCCAAAGGATGCGTTATCGGGATATCCTGGATTTCAAAATCGAAGTGGACGAAAGTGTGGCTGAGAACACAATCCTGAAATTGATTCTCCAACCGCTGGTGGAAAACGCCCTTTATCACGGGATCAAGAACAAACGGCGAAAGGGTACGATCAACGTACGCGCCAGACGAAAAAACGAGGATGAGATCCTGCTTGAGGTGGAAGATGATGGAATTGGCTTCACGCCCGAAAAACTGGCGCAACTGCGGGCTGAGTTGGACGACGACTCAGGTGACATTAAATTGGAAAGCGGCTTCGGTATCGGCAATGTCAACAAACGAATCAGGTTGTATTACGGAAAACCGTACGGACTTTCCGTCCAAAGTGAATATACAACTGGCACCTGTGTAACCTTGGTGATCCCAGCCAAAGTGGAGACGCCTCCCGAGAATGAAGACTCTGTGGGCGGTCAGGATTAAGAATCGTTATGAGAAAATTCGAGGAGCGTTTTCAATGAAGATTTTACATTATTTTTTGTTTGCGATTTTTATAACTTTTCTTGGATCCCTGGGCTGTACTCAACAACCAGCTTCACGATCCACCCCAGAGCTTGGTTTTAATTTTGAGACCAAATCTGAGAAAAAATATGAAGACCTGATTGTCGGCTATGCCCAGCTGGGTGCTGAAAGCGAGTGGCGTGCCGCGAACACCATATCAATCAAAGAAACGGCGGAACAACTGGGCGTGGAGTTGCGTTTTTTGGATGCACAGCAGAAACAGGATAACCAGATCATAGCGGTGCGTAAGTTCATCATCCAGAAAGTGGATATTATTGGGATTTCGCCAATTGTCGAAACGGGTTGGGGGGAAGTTTTCCAGGAGGCTAAAGATGCCGGCATCCCCATTATTCTGGTGGACAGGCGTGCGGCTGTTCTGGAGGATTTTTACGTTTCGTATCTCGGTTCGGATTTTCTTGAAGAGGGTCGCAAAGCCGCGCGGATCATGATAGAGTTGGTAAATGGGAAGGCAAATATTGTCGAATTGGTAGGCACGATCGGTTCTGCTCCGGCAAATGACCGGTATGCAGGCTTTCGAGAAATTCTAAAAGATTATCCAGAGATGCAAATCATCGATTCGCAATCCGGCGATTTTACGCGTGCCAGGGGCAGGGAAGTAATGGCGGCTTTCCTGCAAAAGTACGGCAACACAATCACTGCGGTTTATGCCCATAATGACGATATGGCGCTTGGTGCAATCGAGGCAATTGAAGATTATGGACTCAAGTCTGGCGTGGACATCAAGATTGTTTCAGTGGATGCCGCACGAGGCGCTTTTGAAGCGATGATTGCCGGTAAATTAAACGCGACCGTGGAGTGCAATCCCCTGCTTGGACCGCAATTTTTTGAATTGGCTTTGAAAGTGGTCAATGGACAACCCATTCCCAAGTGGGTTCCGTCAATTGAGGATGTTTTCTTCCCTGAGGACGCCAGTGAGATTTTGCCGACCCGCAAATACTGATCTGACCTCAAAAGTTATCATATCGAAAGAAAATTAACTCTTTTCGAAGAAAATCTGCCATCCGATGTGATGGCAGATTTTCTAATTTATTCACACCATGAAAAAATCAACTTCTTCCTAAAAAGAAATCATGGGCTTTCGAATTACAAAGTTGTATCCTGTTAGAGATATAGGTTCAACATTGACCCCGGCTGGGTCGTCAGTTTCTTTTTTATATATTCCGGGAAAATGGAAATTAAATAAGCGAGAAGGAGGTGTATCGGCAAGAGAAATGATGAGGTTAAACAAAAAAAGAGGAAGTGTCCGCTTATTGATTGGCGTCTCCAAGCAGGCACTCCCGGGCGAAAGATAGCCCATCTGAGAAAGGCACCTTCGCGTGTCCCAATTATAGCCTATCAAAATCTCCGCAAGGAGAACCCAATTAACCAAAAATGGAGAGAAGATAATGTTTAAGAAAGTTGCTTTTCTGATCGTATTGGCTTCCATGGTTTTGACTGCATGCCAACCAGCTGCCGCTCCCGTTGCAACTGAAGCACCCGCCCAACCCGCTGCGCCTGCCGCGACCGAAGCCCCGGCAGTTGTTGCAACCGAAGCTCCCGCAAAGGTTTGGACGTACGAGGACATGACCGTTGGTTTCCTCCAGACTGGTTCTGAAGGTGGCTGGCGCGGCGCCAATACCGCTTCCTTCAAGGAAACCGCCACACAATTAGGACTTACCCTCAAGTTCTACGATTCACAGAACGATCTGGCGAAACAGGTTGCTGGTTTTGCGCAATTCATTGAAGATCCTGAAGTTGATGTAATCATCATGGCGCCGCTTGAAGTAACCGGTTGGGAACAGGTTTTGAAGGACGCCAAAGCCGCCGGCAAACCCGTGATTCTTTCAGACCGCCGCATCGACGGTTTCGAAGACTATTATGTTACATTCGTTGGCGCTGACTTCGTTGAAGAAGGCCGCAAGGCTGGCACCGAGATGTGCAAACTGCTCGAAGGTAGTGCTTCAAAGAATGTTTGGGAATTGGTTGGCAACGTAGGCGCCGCTCCCGCCATTGATCGCGGTAAAGGTTTCCGCGAGACAGCAGAGAAATGCGGTATTGTCGTCACCAACACCCAGACCGCTAACTGGAGCGTTGTTGAAGGCAAGCAGGTTACAGAAGCCTGGTTGAAGGAAAGCAAGGATGTCCAGGGTGTCTTTGGCCAGAATGATGAAATGGCATTTGGCGCAATCGAAGCCCTCAAAGAAGCCGGCCTCGTACCCGCTGTAGATGTCAAGATCATCTCTGTGGATGCCACCGCTGGCGCCTTCCAGGCCATGCTCGACGGCACCCTGAATGTAACCGTGGAATGCAATCCGCTGCTCGCCCCGCAGGTTTACGAAGCCGCACTTGCCGCCCTCAATGGCGAGACACTGCCCAAGTGGATTCCTTCACAGGAAAGCGTGTTCTTCATGACCGATCCGCAGTTGAAGGAAATTGCTGCTGGTCGCAAGTACTAAGATTTGACAACCTACTCTGCTGACTCTTGAAGAGTTGCAGGTTAGTTCGCTAGTAATTGATCTAGTAATTGATTGGGAAGCGATGCTTTACGTCGCTTCCCAATCTAAAAATATTTTTATTCAAAAGGCAGGCAAGCATGTCTGAGTTGGATCAAAACATACTTACAATGGAGGGTATTAGTAAAGCCTTTCCGGGTGTGCAAGCGCTTGATGATGTAAGTTTGACGCTCAAAAGAGGCGAGATCCTCTGTTTGGTGGGAGAAAATGGAGCAGGAAAGTCCACTTTGATGAAGGTATTGACCGGAGTGGATCTGCCGGATGCTGGCAGAATCATTCTCGACGGTAAGGATGTGCACCCGAAGTCTCCGCAGCATGCTCAATCACTGGGAATCAGCACGGTCTATCAGGAAATCAACTTGTGTACCAATCTGACTGTGGCGGAGAACATTCTCATTGGACGTGAACCCCGTAAGATGGGCCGCATTGATTGGGCAAAAATGAATGCGCTTGCCAGCGACACGCTTAAACGTTTGTTGGGTGTTGATGTCGATGTTACTAAACCGCTGGACACATATACAGTAGCCATCCAACAAATGGTGGCTATCGCACGGGCACTCTATGTATCATCTGAGAAAATACTCATTCTGGATGAACCTACATCCAGCTTGGATGTTAGCGAAACGGAACAACTCTTTACAGTAATGAGGAAGCTTAAAAGTGAAGGCGTGGGTATCGTTTTTATTACCCACTTTATTGGTCAGGTCTTCGAAGTTTCTGACCGGATCACTGTTTTGCGAAACGGAAAATTGGTGGGGACTTATGACACAGATTCAATAACACGTGTTGGGTTAATTGCGAAAATGATCGGTCGAAGCCTGGCCGAGTTTGATGCGATGACGAAAATAAAATTGGAAACCAGTAAACATATTAAAAGTGAGTCCTTGTTACAAGCCAGGGAGTTTGGTCTTTCGGGCGCCATTAAACCTTTCGACCTGGATTTACATGCTGGTGAAGTGGTGGGGCTGGCAGGGCTTCTTGGTTCAGGCCGAACAGAAACCGCCAGTATCCTGTTTGGCTCCGAGAAACCAGATTCAGGCTCAATTACGATGAATGGTAATGAAGTGGTGGATTACACCCCGCTGGGGTCAATTAAACGCGGCGTGGCTCTTTGCCCTGAAGATCGGAAAGCGGCAGGAATCGTAGATGATCTGACAGTAAGAGAAAATATCGTTTTGGCCTTACAAGCAAGTCAGGGCTGGTTCAAATATCTGGATTTGAAAGAGCAATATGAACTCGCGAATAAGTATATTAAGTTGCTAAATATTGCCACCCCTTCAGCTGATCAGTTGGTCAAGAACTTAAGCGGTGGCAATCAACAAAAGGTTATTCTTGCACGCTGGCTGGCTATTAATCCACAAGTACTGATCCTCGATGAACCCACCCGCGGAATTGATGTAGGCACTAAGGCCGAAATACAAAAACTAGTGCTCTCACTGGCGGAAGAAGGCAAGGCTTGTGTATTTATTTCCTCCGAATTGGATGAAGTGTTGCGCACCAGCCATCGTATCGTTGTGCTGCGTGAACGCGAGAAAGTCGCCGAGTTTTCCGGGGAAGTGGAAGAGAATACGATCATCCAGGCAATTGCAGGGAGCTAATCATGAAAAAACCTATAAAACCATCCATCACATGGAGAAGGCTAACTGAGAGCAGACTCTTTTTCCCTATCACGGCCTTACTGCTCATCCTTCTCTTTGATTTTATTTTTATCCCCGGCTTCTTTAACATCGAAAACAGGAATGGGAATTTATATGGCAGCGTGATCGATATCATGCGAAATGGCTCGACGATAATGCTCCTGGCAATCGGCATGACACTGGTTATCGCCACTGGCGGAGTGGATCTTTCTGTAGGCGCTGTCATGGCTATCTCTGCTTCGGTGGCGGGAATTTTGATGAATCCATCGGCGTTGTTTAACGAAGTGTTCTTCGTTACTGATCCAACCTACACCTTCGCGCCGCTTTGGGTGGTGATCATTGCGGCTTTGTTTGCCGCCATTCTTTGTGGTTTATGGAACGGTGTGCTGGTTTCTTACATGCGAATTCAGCCCATGGTGGCGACCCTGATCTTAATGATTTCGGGTCGCGGAATTGCGCAGTTGATCACCAATGGTCTGCGGGTTATGGTTACATACACACCATTTACCATTCTTGGACAGGGATGGTTTATCCTGCCATTTTCCCTATACATCGTTGCCTTTATGTGCGCTCTCACCTGGTTTATAACCCGCAAAACCGCGATTGGCCTGTTTATCGAGTCAGTGGGTACCAATTTTCGATCCAGCTATTTCAGCGGTATCAATGAGAAAAGAATTAAATTGCTGGTTTACACGTTTTGCGGTTTCTGCGCCGGGATTGCCGGATTGGTCACCATGTCAAATATCAAGACTTCGGATTCTAATAACATTGGGCTTACCACCGAATTGGATGCTATCCTTGCCGTGGTGATCGGTGGTACTGCGATGAAAGGCGGGCGTTTCTCACTCCTCGCCAGCATGGTCGGAGCTTTAGTGATGCAGGCTGTTACTCAATCCATGTATGCGGTTGGCGTGCCAGCGTTTGCCCTCCAAGCGGTCAAGGCAGTGGTCGTCATTCTTGTGATCCTCTTATATTCGGAACAAGTCAGAAGCTTTGTCCAGAATATTAGCGCCCCGAAACAAGAGGTGTAGTCATGCTAAAAATAGTGAGCAATTTCTTTACGAAGAATCGCAAGTTCATTCCAATGATGTCCACGGCCATCCTGGCTTTGGCTGCTTATGGGATTGGAGCCTATTTTTTCGAGGGCATGCGGAATCCACAGGTATTCTTTAACTTATTCAAGAATACATCCCCTCTCCTGATTAGCGCCGTCGGGTCGACATTGGTCATTATAACTGGAGGTATCGACCTTTCAGTCAGCGGTATAGTGGCATTGACATCTGTAGCCTCTGCTGTATTGCTTCGAGAGGGATGGAATCCCTGGGTTGTTATCCTGCTTATGCTGGCAATGGGAATGACTTTGGGCTTCATCATGGGGACTTTCATTGTCCGCCTGAAGGTACAGCCGTTTATTGCCACCCTGGCAGGCATGTGGTTTGCCCGTGGAATGTGTTTCTTTATCAGCGACAACGCCGTCGAGATCAACCATCCTGTTTTTGCAATTCTTGGAAAAACAAAAATCCTGATCCCGGGTTTGAAGGAACTCGCTGAAAAACAAGGGACTAATCCGCCTTATATCACCATTCCCGTAGCGGTAGGATTTATTTTATTGGCGGTGGTAATTTACTTCACCGCCTATACCCGTTTTGGACGCAGTATATATGCAATAGGCGGTAATGAAGGCAGGAATGAGCAGTCTGCCCGTTTGATGGGTCTGCCAGTGGATAGAATAAAACTGACAGTTTATACGTTCAACGGATTTTGTTCGGCTTTGGCAGGCATTGCTTTCAGCGTCTTTGTATTTTCGGGGCATGGTTTGTATGCACCGGGCTTCGAATTGGAAGTTATCGCTTCGGTGGTTATGGGTGGAACGATGCTGACCGGCGGCGCGGGCTATGTGTTCGGAACATTCTTCGGCGTTTTGGTCCTTGCCGTTACCCAGGCCCTGATCCAATTCATCGGGTCACTTAGTTCCTGGTGGACAAGGATAGTCATTGGCGCCCTGACCCTTATTTTCATTGGTGTGCAATCCGTTTTGGCGAATCGAAAAGACACCCGCAAGATCGTAAGGTCTCCGCAGGTGATGAAAGCGATGCGAATCCAACAGCTAAAGATTGCGCTGGGAGTTGGAGTGGTTGTTGTGGCGCTGTATGCCGGAATTAAGGCCCTCTCAACTATACCTGTGGTATTGCCCAGTGGCAGTAGTGGTAGTGGTGGTCAAGAAGCATGTGTAGTTGTGCCGTTCCGCGAGGAGGAAGCTGCGGGTCTAATAAAAGACGGTGCTGTGATCGCATATCACAAGACCGCCGGTCCAGATTGTGTTGATCAGTTGTTTGCCATATATCCCGATGGACGGATTGTAGGCGACAATGGCATCACAAAGGTGGAAAAGCAGGTAACAGCCGCTGAAGTTGAGGAGGTACTCACCTCCATTAGTGTGGAACACAAATGGTTCACGGATGAAGTTTTCAGTACTTATCTTACACCGTGCAAACAGTGTTATGCACATTATGTCGACATTTCCTATAATGGGCAGGCAAAGGCTATAACAGGTGTTGATGGTACAACGGCTGCGCCTCCGGGATATTTGTTCAGCTTGTCGGCAATTCGCCCCCTGCTCCCAGAATTTACTGCGCCGTAAGTAATAAGATGAAGTATCGGGGACCAATGGGGTTTCCGATGCTTCTCATGCCCTGGCAAACAAGGAAATGTTATTATTTTACCAATGGAATTTATCATGAAGGAGAAGGAAATATGAATGTTAGAAAGATGCTAGTTCCGGCCCTCCTGGCTTATGCTTTTTTTATTTTTGCCTGTGTTTATATTGTATTACCTGAAGGTCTGGAGACTCCAGTACCAGAGGTGGAGGGTGCGGCGCCAAAAGTTTGGAGCGCTGTTGTGACGGGTGTGGGCAAATCTGATGCCGGAGATTTACATATTGAGCTTGCTATCAGGAACGATACTGGTGATTGGAGTACGATGCAGGCTGCGCCGGAGAAACTGGCTGTGCTTACGACCAGTGATGGAAAGACTGTAAATTGCGATACGGCTTTTGTCGGTACCGGTGGTCATCGCCTGGCTCCAGGTTTTCAAATGCGCGGTTACACTGCCGAAAAAGAAGATGCCGTGGAAACACAGCTTCTTTATGTGGAGTGCAAAGGCGCAGTTGCTGCCGGAGCAAAGCTCTCCATCGAATATGTGAGTTTTGGCGGTGAGCTTGATGATTATGATCCAGAAGCAAACAAAACTGAGGGGACGCTGGAGTTAAATCTTGACGAGGTTGTTGCGGATTTGACTTATCCAATTGCCTCGCCGGTGGATGGTTTAATTCAGGATGCTGGGGTCGGCATTACTGCACTAAGTGAGAACGTTATAACCCTCCTTGATGCCCAGCGTACGGATACCGGCTTCCAATTCACATGGCAAAATTTCAATCCGTCTAAATTTGCCCTGAAGACACATATTGGCATCCCGCCCGTTATTGGCGCAGATGGCATCATCTATGGTGTGTATGAGATTTTGGATATGGCTTCCGTGCCCATTACCCCTGCAAAAGAAAATATGGAATGGACCACTGAGGTTGTGGTTCCACAGGATGTCAAAGGTTTTTACATCCTGCTTAGCGTCGAGTCAAAAAAGCCACGGACATATTTAAATTACGCCATTAATATCAGTGATAAATAATTAAGCGCTTGAAGTTTTGTACAACATGATCTAAGGATATTACTTTGAACCTTTTTCGCTTTGCGCCGATTGCTCTTTGCTTCTCCTTGGTTATGTCTGCCTGTGTGGCAGCACAGGCAGACATAACTTTTACTGTGGAGCCACAGCCATCTGTGGTTCCTGTCAATACTGTTGTTACACCAGATTGGTTCGACATGGAACTGATGGATGTCCAAACCGGCAAAACATTTAACATGAACGATTATGCTGGCAAAGTCGTCCTGCTGGAAACCATGGCAATGTGGTGTCCCAACTGCATCGTGCAAGGAAATGAAGTGAGAAACCTGCATGAAGCGCTTGGGAATCCGGACGATTTGATTTCGGTTAGCCTGGATGTTGATATTAATGAAGATGAAGCCTCACTTAAGGAGTACGTATCCAATTATGGCTTTGATTGGCATTTTGCTGTTGCACCGATTGAAGTTGCCCGGGCGCTTGGTAACTTGTACACCGCCCAATATTTGAATCCGCCACTTGCCCCCATGATGATCATTGATCGTGACGGCAATGTTCATCATTTGGAATACGGCATGAAGGATGCTGAAACACTCCAGAAGGTTGTTGAGCCTTACTTGATGAAGTGAGTAAAAGAGTCGATAATCTTGCTCTTACATCCCTGCTGGTCGGTCTTTTGACGACTTACCAGTCCCTGGATATTAGCGTATTTGAGCGGTCAAAGTGAAACGGGAAGAAAGAAATACATCCTCATACGTGAATTAAACCATCGACATCAACGATAAATAGCATTCCCATTTTGATGGTCAATTCCAAAATTAAGCAAAAACGCCTTGCGCAATCTGCACAAGGCGTTTTTATTATCTAATGCGGACAGTTGATTGGTCAACTATTGATGATGTGTAAGCGGGTTGCCCAGATTTGAGGCAAGCTCTTATTCGATCAAACCTTACATATACATCATCAACGTCGACGGATCTTCGATCAGAGATTTGATCATCTGCAAGAAACGCGCGGCGGGAGCGCCATCGACGAGGCGGTGATCGAAGACCAGAGATAACGTCCACATTTGGCGGATGACAATTTCATTTCCGCGCGGAACTGCCTTGGGGGCGATGCGGCCCACGCCGAGGATCGCGGCTTCGGGCAGGTTGATGACCGGGG
>CAYLOW010000096.1:4948-14163 GCA_964385315.1 uncultured Anaerolinea sp. | reverse complement strand
TGCGTTTTCGGGTGAGGCGGGCTGTGGTGTTTTTTGAGTCGAAGAATGAGCGGTAAAGGGAACGCCAGAAAAGGGAAAAGTTATATTTCATGTACGAGTGTGTATCCTTGCAATGTAAACTTGCCGTGAAAAAGCTGATTTGAGCTTTCTCGGTTATTCTATCAGCAAATATGTTTTTTGGATTAAAGAGGATGTAATTATTTTTTTCTGATCGCTTGCCGGCCCGGTAATTATTCCAATCACAACCATCCGGTCTTAGTTAAAGTACAATATCCTGCACTGATATCTTACCAACTTATGAAACCAGAGGCCCCATGACCAATTTTGACATCATTCCAAATCGCCGTAATTCCAATTCGATCAAATGGCTTAGGTATCCAAAAGACGTACTTCCCATGTGGGTGGCAGACATGGATTTTCCCGCCCCGGGGCCAATCTTGAACAGACTTCATAGGGCAGTGGACCATGGTGTGATGGGATATGAATTTGCAACACCTGCGGTAAAGGAAACCGTTGCTGCCCGCATGGACCGTCTATATAACTGGAAGGTCAAGCCTGAAGCCGTTGTTGATGTGACGGGTATTGTTAGCGGGTTTAGTGTCGCGGCGCGTATCGCCTGTACACCCAAAAAAGGCGTGCTGCTGCAAACCCCTGTCTACAATGAATTCCATGAAGTGAAAAATAACATTGGAGTCCCGCAGATCGATGCACCTTTAGTCAGGCATGTGAACGGGAATATTCTGAGCTATGAAATTGACTGGGATGTTTTCGAAAAGCAAGTCAAAAAGGCAGGCATGTTCCTGCTGTGTAATCCGCATAATCCGCTGGGGATCATCTTCTCCCGCAAGGAATTGCTGCGTATGGCGGAAATATGTATTAAAAATAATGTATTGATCGTTTCAGATGAAATTCATTCCGAGCTGCTGTTGGATGGGAATAAATTTGTCCCGCTTGCAAAGCTATCTTCAGAGATCGCGAAACATACCATTACATTGGTTGCCCCTTCCAAAACTTTTAACGTCCCCGGATTATTCTGCGGTTTTGCCATTATTCCGAACAGCGATTTGCGCGAGCGTTACATAAAGGAAGTAAGCCATTTACGGTTACACGTCAGCAGTATGGGATTGTACGCCGCCCAGACCGCGTTCTCGGGTCAATGTGACGGCTGGCTAAATGAACTCCGCCGCTACCTGACTGCCAATCGTGATTTTCTTGTTGAGTACGTCACTAACAATATGGCCGATGTCCGCCTGACAATTCCCGATGCCACTTATCTCGGTTGGCTTGATTTCACGCAGACAAAGATCAATGGCTCCCCCTATGAATTCTTTTTAAAGAATGCCAAAGTTGCAGCGAGCGAAGGACGGTTATTTGGCAGGGAAGGTGAGGGGCACATCCGCTTGAATTTTGGTACGTCCCGCAAGCTGCTTACGCAGGGACTTGAACAGATACGGAAAGCGCTCAAATCAATTTAATTTGTTGATCCTTGTGCGAATATGGGATTAACTACAAAGTCCCTAAAGCTCAGGAAACCATTAGGGACATAAAAAAGACGGACGAGATTTCACTCGTCCGTCAAAATACTTTATGTTAGGAAAGGAACGACTTAGCAACCTTCATATCGTTTGGGGAACGTCTGGTACTCTCTAAAATAACTTGACCAGTTCAGGGCGTCACGTCCTTTCCCATTTTGTCTGCTTCAGGTGGTGTATCTATCGCAACCTCCATTATGCAAATCTGATCATAATATTTTTTTAAGAATATCTGATTTACGGTCAATTTCAAATCAGATCAGGGACTACGTTCTTCCCTTGGTGCCGGTTTAGGTGGTCTGTGTCGTGCAACCTCCTTTTTGTTTCTACAACCAGCATACAACAAAAAAGGAATGATTACATTAAAAATTCCTATTGTTTTTGATAGAAGTCGCGTAGATTAATTACTTTCTTGCAAACCAGTATTTAATTTCCCTGTGAATGGGATAAAGCGGCAGCAGGTGTGCGCCATACCCCTTCCCTGCGAATTGGGTCATGAGTCGGCGTGCGTGCTGCAAATTTTTGCGGTCCATTATTAATGGCAGGGTAAGAATTTCTTCCGCCAGAGGAGACAATGCCGCGCCTGTAATTTTTTTTAGCACCTGAAATTGATATTGCCAGGCATCCAGTTCTCCATAAATGGATAATGCAATAAGCATACCTTGTTGTAAATGTCTTACTTCATGTATCAACAGCGCCCACGCATTTGGACTGACGAGCGATGATTCTAAACTGTAATAGACTGAGTTAAGATGCGCTGATTTTGCCAATGTCCAAAACGCCCCCACGCTTTTTCGCGCGCGCATCATGCTGATTTTTATTTTATGGGCGTGGATGTAATCCACGGCCTCACGTCCCTCCTCACAGCAGTTGGCAACCGTTTCGAGAAATTTTTGCCGCCATTCGGATTTTTTCATACTTTATTTTAACCCAGTCTTTTTATCTCACACAGTTGCAGTTTTCAGGTGTATTTCGGTCCAAATAAAAAGACAAAAGCGGTCTCTGTTCGATCAATTTGAAAATTAATGATAGGTCCTGATAGCACAATGCGGTAGAATCTGTTCCATGAGAAAAGTTGCCATCCTTGGAATCGGTCAAACTAAAATTGGTGAGCATTGGGAGAAATCCCTGCGCGAGATCGGCGGCGATGCCGCTTTTGCCGCCATGAAAGATGCGGGCGTTGAAAAAGTTGATTCGCTTTTTGTCGGGAACATGCTTTCGCCTCTTGTCAGTGGTCAGAACCAGCTCGGAGCATTTTTTGCAGATTGGATCGGGTTGTGGAAGCAGGAAGCGGTCAAGATCGAGGCCGCCTGTGGATCAGGCGCGGCTGCGTTTCGGGCCGGGTTGATGGCCGTTGCCTCCGGTGAAATAGACTCTGCGCTGGTGGTGGGGGTTGAAAAAATGACAGATAAGGCAGGGCGAGATGTCACCGCCGCATTGGCAACCGCTGCCGATGCAGATTATGAAGTGGAACAGGGCATCTCGTTCGTGGGCATCAATGCGCTGGTCATGCGCCGCTACATGCACGAATTTGGCTGGAAGCATGAGGACTTTGCACCGTTCTCCATTAATTCACACGCCAATGCCATGCACAATCCGTATGCGCGGTTGCATGAAAAAATTACAGTCGAGAAATTTGAGAGATCATCCATGGTTGCCACGCCGATTAATTTGCTCGATGCATCTCCGATTGGGGATGGGGCGGCTGCGATCGTCATAGTCCCCGCGGAGAAGGTTGTGCGTCAACCGCGAATCCTTGTTGCAGCCTCTGCTGCTGCAACGGATACGATAGCAGTCCACTCGCGCAAAGACCCCATGTTTTTGAATGCTGCATATCTCTCTTCAAAGCAGGCGTACGAAATGGCGGGTGTAACCCCTGCGGATATCGATTTATTTGAACTACATGACGCCTTCTCGATCATGGCCGCGCTTTCCTTGGAAGCCAGCGGTTTTGCTGAAAAAGGGCAGGGTGTCAGGCTCGCTCTTGAAAACGAGATAGGTATTCAAGGCCGCATTCCTGTTTGTACTCGCGGGGGTTTAAAAGCTCGAGGACATCCGGTCGGCGCAACGGGTGTCTATCAACTCGTAGAGGTTGTCCAACAGCTGCGAGGGGAGTGCGGTAAAACCCAGGTGGACGGTGCACGGGTTGGTATGGCGCAAAATATCGGCGGTTCTGGCGCATCAATTTTGACGCATATTTTGGTAAATAACGCCTGATTCCGGCCAATTCTTGATTCTTGCTGTGTTTTGTAATATACTGGGTTAACCTAACAATTTTGCAAGGAGGTTCTCATGGATGCGATGGAGCGGCGGCAGTTCTTGCGGCGGCGTTTTTCATATTATATGTGCGTTATGGACGAGGCGACAGGCAGGCTGGTCGGTCATTTTTCAGATATTAGTACGCGCGGCTTTATGCTTGACAGCATCAAGCCTGTGCCTGCAAATGAGAATTTCCGTTTGCGTGTGGAACAGACTGGCGTAATATCAAATAAGAGCCATATAACTTTTACTGCGCGTACAAAGTGGTGCAGCGCGGATATCCATGACCCCATGCTTTACAAAGTCGGCTTTCAAATTACCGATATAACACCAGGCGATTACGAAGTCTTTACCAAAATGTATTCCAATTATGGCGTACAGGGGCATCCACAGCAGAGCAGTTCAAGTTACTCATTACATCAAAATTAGCCGGTGTTATAAAAAAGCCCCGCCCAGGCGGGGCTTTTTTATAACAGGAATCTTGGCCCTGCTCAATAAAAATTCTTTGCGGTAAAACCGTGTAAAATAATTCCATGAAAAAATTCCTGCATTGGCTTATTCATTTTGTTTTAAAGATTATTACAAAAATTGATATCACCGGGTATGAAAACCTGCCGGGGAAAGATGGATTTGTCATAGCCGTCAATCACCTTGGTATTTTGGATGCGCCGATGGCTTATTACTCGCTGGATAATTGGAATCTTTTTATTCCAGTTGCTGAAAAATGGGAGGAGAATCCATTCTTAAAGTGGCTTGGAAAACACCTCAATTTTATTTTTATTGATCGGTTTAAGCCTGACCTTAAATCCATGCGTGAAATGATCAAACGTATGGAAGAAGGGCAAACGCTGGTGATCGCCCCTGAAGGTACGCGAGCACGGGATGAAAAAATGGCACAGGGCAAGCCCGGGGTGGCGTATCTTGCTTCCAAAATGGGCTGGCAAATTGTGCCGGTTGCGATCTCGGGAACGGAAGACAGGCTGTTTTTTGGAAATTTGAAACACTTCCGACGCACGCCCATAAAAATAATTGCAGGAAAGCCCTTTACACTTCCGCCGTTTCCCAGAGAAAACCGTGATGACGCTTTGCAGACTTATGCTGATGAGATCATGTGCCGGATCGCAGTCATGCTTCCAGAGCATAACCGTGGTTATTATGCTGAACATCCACGATTGAAGGAATTACTCACTCAGAATAAAACCAAAGGGGGGGATTGATCCATGAGATATAAAACCTTACGATCCATTGTGCGCTTTGTGATGAATCTTATAGCTGATGTGGAATTGGTCGGCTTGGAGAAACTACCCGCGGGCAATGTTTTGATCGCGGCAAATCATTTGGGACGTCTTGATACTGCGGTGCTGTTATATGCGATTGATCGTGAAGATATTATCATCGCAATCGCTGAAAAGTATAAAAATCATCCACTCTTTGGCGCGATGGGACGTGCTGTGGATGCGGTTTGGCTCAATCGTTTTGAGGCGGATTTTTCAGCCTTGCGTGAAATCTTGACCCGTATGAAAAAAGGCGGATTGATGGTGATCGCCCCTGAAGGCACGCGCTCAAAAACCGAAGCATTGCAACAGGGGAAAATGGGCGTGGCATTTCTCGCGAGCAAAAGCGGATATCCTGTTTTACCTGTTGCGTTGAGCGGCACGGAAGATCGCAAGGTGGTTGAAAACCTGAAAAGATTTCGCCGATCCAAGATCCGTGCATCGGCAGGAGATCTGTTTACGATCGAAATACCCCATGGCAAGGGGCGCGAAGAAGCCATGCGTAATGCCACTGATGAAATCATGTGCCGTCTTGCAGCAAAACTTCCGGAAAACTATCGCGGCGTGTATGCCGAACATCCCCGCTTGAAGGAATTATTGCAGAAGTAATATAAAAGTTGGTGGATACCGGAGCAAAGGGGGACTAATAAAACCTATAACAGCAGTCCCAAGGGAGATATATTTATCTTTGCCTCTGGAGACTTTTGGTCATTTTTTACTGAATGGCCATCCCCTTTTTTATGTTTCGACGCCAGGTCGCTTGACCACAAGCATTTTTCAAGCCGGTCACACATGCGCCTGCCCATGGGGTTTAAAAATGCTGCGCACATATTCATGGCCCCCTGCGGACATGTGTGTGCCTACCCCAGAAGGGAATTAAATAATTTCACAATATGCGGATCAAAATCTATTCCCGATTGTTCATTAATATAATTGAGTGCTTTTTCTTTATCCCATGCAGGGCGATACGGGCGGTCTGAGGTCAGTGCATCCCATACGTCGATAATGGCAAAAGCGCGCGCGGCGAGGGGAATCTGTTCGCCTTTCAAGCCTTGCGGGTAGCCGCTGCCGTCCCATTTTTCGTGGTGGCAGTAGGGAATATCCAGCGCAGGTCGCAGGTATTCGATGGGGTATATCATGTCGTAGGCATATTGTGGATGTTTGCGCATGACGACCCATTCCTCATTTGTGAGTGTCTCGGGTTTTAGCAAAATGGAATCAGGCACACCGAGTTTTCCGATATCGTGCAAGAGTGCCCCGCGCCGGAAAAAAATCAGATCCTCTTCGCCAATGCCAGCCAGCCTGGCAAGTTTTTCTGACAATAGAGTGACCCGTTGGGTATGTCCCTCGGTTTCCTTGTCGCGCAAGTCCAATGCGCGCGACCAGCCCTCGATCGTGGCGTCATAGGCAGCCAGTAATTGCGAATGCACCTGTTCGAGGTTGATACGTTCATCAAGCAGCTTTCGATAGCGATTGAGGCGCGTGATCCCAATCAAACGCGCCCGCAGTTCATAGCGGTCGTATGGCTTGGTGATGTAATCGTCTGCGCCAGCTTCCAGGCCATCAAGCAGGGATTGTTTATCGTCCAAGGCAGTCAACATGATGATGGGAATTTCAGCCAGAATCGGGGTTTTTCTGATCTGCTGACATACTTCAAAGCCATCCATTCCGGGCATCATTACATCCAGCAGGATTACGTCAGGTAAACATTTCCTCGCTTTTTCGAGTGCTTCCAAACCATTTTCAGCCATTTCAAGTTTATAGCCTTGTTGGTCCAAAATAGACTCTAGCGTGTGCCTGCCCGCGGGCTCATCATCCACGATTAAAATTGTGCTGGTCATTAAATTCTCTCCTTTTGCTTGCCCTTTGTTCCCAATACTATTTAAAACTGAGGCTACCTGGAAGGGGCTTCTTGCCCGGGCATGTGTATTTGCGATTAGACTGCCTATCTGCATTCATCAGGGTCGGGTAAGTTATAAATTAGTTGATTTTAACGGCTTTGGGGTAAATAATCCTCAATGATTTTCAATAGTACCTGCATTTGGACCGGCTTGCTCATGTAATCATTCATGCCTGCCGCAATGCAATCATCGCGGTCGCTGCTCATTGCCAGTGCAGTCAACCCGATGATTGGAATATTTTGCATGGCGGCCTCTGCGCGGATTTGTTTTGTGGCTTCGAATCCATTCATGATGGGCATCATAACGTCCATAAGAATGAGCTGTGGGCGTTCTTTCCTGGCAAGGATAACAGCTTCCTGCCCGTTGAGGGCGATCAGGGTCTCATATCCCTTATGCAGCAGGTATTCACTCATAAGTTGAGCCACGACTTCTGTATCATCCACGATCAGGATTTTACCCGTGCGTTTCCCAACAGGTGGTGGAACCTTGTCAAAAGTTTGAGATTGAATCACGAAATCCACCCCTTGTTCCTGTGGCAGCCATGGCAGGGTGATCGTAAAATGACTTCCCGCTTTTAATTCGCTAGTCAAATTTATCTGCCCGTCATGCAGGCGTATCATTTGTGCCACCAGTGCCAGCCCCAGGCCGGTTCCGGCATACTCGCGTGCCAGGCCGGCATTTAATTGTACAAATGGTTTGAAGAGCTGTGAGATATCTTCCTGTTCAATGCCAATTCCTTCATCCCACACTGTGAAATAAATTTCGTTTGCTTCCGGATTGCCCTTTACTTCAAGTCCGATCTTCCTGCCTTGCGGGGTAAATTTGACTGCATTGCCCAACAGGTTCACAAGTGATTGCTTTAATCGACGCTCGTCACCTGATATATATTTAACTTTTTCATCGATCACGAGCGAAACATTGAGCGATTTTTTCTGCGCAAGTTCCCTAATGATCCGCAGGCTGGATGCGCAAAGCTTTTCCACGGAGATGGTTTGAATATTAAGTTCCAATTTGCCGGCCTCGATCTTGGAAAGGTCGAGGATATCGTTGATCAATTCAAGCAGGTGGCGGCCGCTTTCAATAACGGTTTGAATGTACTTAAGCTGTTTCTCGTTGAGCGTACCGGAGATTTGCTCCTGCAGGCTTTCAGAGATACCCAAAATGGCATTGAGAGGGGTGCGGAGTTCATGGCTCATATTTGCCAGGAATTCATTTTTCATGCCCAAAGCGCGTTCCATTTCTTCATTGGCAAGCCTCAGGGTTTCTTCAGCCTGCTTGTGAATTGTGATATCCTGGTTTGCCCCGATTATCCGTTCGGGAACTCCCATTGCATCGCGGATCACGGTACCTGTTGACTTAATATGGTGTATGCTCGCATCGGGCCAGATTACACGAAATTCAGTGCTATGTGGCTTAAAGTTGTGCACTGCCTCATCAGATAACTTCATTTGCAATTTCAGGTCATCAGGGTGGATGATCTTATGCCATGTTTCGGGATTGGCCAGGGAAGTTTCATTCGAAAGTCCGTACATGGAGAATAACCTGTCATTCCAGAATTCCTCATTTTTCTTGAAGTCCACTTCCCAAATACCGATTTCGGCGGTTTTTACCGCCAGTTCCAACCGCTGCCGCGTGGCTTCGATCTCGGCAGTGCGCTCTTGTACATGCTGCTCCAATTCCTCGGCATAATGGTTTAATTCTTCGTACAACCGTGCATTTTCAAATGCAACGGCGGCCTGATTGGCTAATGTACTGATCAATTGTTCATCAGCATCGTCGAAGGCATTGTGTCTTTCACTTTCAATGCTGATCACTCCGAGCCTGCGTTCGCCGGACATCAATGGCACATATAAACCGGATTGGATACCCGGGTAGGAGGCTACATAGTGGGGGTCACTGCCCACATCACCAGAACGTATAACTTTGGATTGCTCGAGCGCCCAGCCGCTTAATCCGCCGCCAAAGCGGGGAATCACGGTACTGAGATTTGCTTTTACTGGTTCTTCGCCTTTTTCGCCCTCTTCCCCCCGGTGATCGATGGCCAGCAATTCCAAATTTTCATTTTTTTCATTTATCAGGCGAATGGCGGTGTGATGCCAATCCATTTTTTGCTCGAGCAGCTCGATGATCTTCTGCGCGATTTCCTTTGGAGTTAGCAATTGGCTAAACGCGCGGCTGTTTTGATATAGCAAATTCAATTCCATCATGCGCTGCTGGATAACTTCTTCCGCCTGCTTGCGCTCGGTGAT
>CAYLOW010000096.1:0-4848 GCA_964385315.1 uncultured Anaerolinea sp. | reverse complement strand
CCGCGATTGGCAGATTCATTTAAGGCATTGATCAGTTCCAAATCCTCTGTCCGTTCCTTAATCTCAATTTCAGCCTTCTTGCGTTCTGTGATGTCATTGATAATTGTGGCAAATTTCCCTTGTTCAGGACTGAAAGCACGTACTTCAAAATATTTATCCAGTTCAATGGAATAATTCTCAAATTGCATGGGCGTACGGGTTAGAGCCACCTGACCGTAATTCTTGATCCAAACCGGTTCAGTTTCGGGCAGGACCTCCAGAACGGTTTTATCGATGATCTTATCGTGGAGCAAACCAGTAATTTTTTCAAATGCTGTGTTGATCGCAATAAACCGATAATCAACAGGCTTTCCCTGTTCATCGCAAATAATCTCGTGTACAGCAAGCCCGCTCATCATTTCGTCGAACAGAAGACGATATTTTTGTTCACTCTTTTGCAGCTCTTCTTCCACCTGCTTGCGCCCGGTGATATCCTGTCCCTGGGCAATGGTGGCAATCGGCGTTATGCCATCAGCGGAGAATAATGTGGCGGAGTTCCACAACACTGTATGGATCGAACCATTCACATGTTGGATGGGAATTTCAACAATTTCCCAATGCTCGCCACTCAGTGTTTGTTGGATCAGGTTCATGGATGCTTCGATCTGAACCGGCGGGAATAGAATTTGCAGCGGTTTTCCTAACGTATCAGCAGCATTTCTTCCGGTGAGAGCTTCAAAGGCATTGTTGAAACGTGTGATCTTAAACTGAGGATCCCAGACAATGATTGGGGCGTTGGCATAGTTGAATAAATTGTCAAGATATTCGTTGGTCTCGCGTAATGCCTGCTCTGCAATTTTGCGTTCAGTGATATCCTGAAAGGACCCGAACAGGTGCGTTACCCTGCCTTCCGGTCCCGTCTCTACATTCCCTCTGGCCATGCATACCCGCTTTGATCCATCCTTGCGATTGGCGACCAATTCGATCTCATAAGGGGTGCCCTGGTTTACAGCAGACTCAACAACTTCCCTCAGTCGCCGCATATCCTCCGGACTATAAATGGTCGGGTGATCTGCAAAACTAGGCGCGCCATCTGCCGGGTCTAGTTGGAAAATGTGGAACATCTCTTCTGACCATGTTACTGTGTCTGAGGCAATATCCCATTTCCAGCTGCCAATGTTTGCGATCTTCTCCGTTCCTGACAGCAGTGCCTGTTTTTCCCGCAATCCCTTTTCTGCAAGCTTGCGTCCGGTGATATCCTGTATGCTGCCGTAGCGATAGATAGGGCTTCCCTGCCCGTCTCTTACGATGGTTGACATGTCTGCAAACCACCGATATTGGCCATCCTTGTGTAGAAAGCGATATTCCATGACATGGGGGTTCATGTCTTTTATCAAGGATTCCCTGTAAACGCGTACAACCTGTTTTACATCATCAGGATGAATATGTTTGGTGTAGTCAGAAAGCGGCATGAGCATTAACTCATCCACTGTATAACCTGATAGCGGAAAGAATGCCGGGCTAATATAATCGTAGACGTCTGCAATAAGATCACGCCGATATGCGGCACCAAAGGAATTCTCGGTGACTTCGCGGAAGCGTTGTTCGCTTTCACGCAGCGCTTTCTCCGCCTGTTTGCGCTCGGTGATATCCCGAACCACAAAGATCATATTGGTGGGCTTTCCATCCGTCCCCAGAACAAACTCACCGTTTATCTCTGTATCAAAGGTGCTTCCATCCTTGCGCAGCCCGCGGTATTCAGCCGGTCCCGACAGGATGCCTTTCTCCATAAGAGACAGTGCCCGCTCCCGATCTTCGGGCGCAATGAAATCGGAGCTTAACCGCCCCAATAATTCCTCCTCCCGTTCGAAACCGAACATCTTAATGGCTGAACGGGAAACCATGATGATGCGGCCTTCCAGGTCTGTGATCGTGATGTCGTCGGGTGAGGCATTAAGAATAGCGCGATACAATGCTTCGCTTTCCCGCAAGGATTCCTCCCCCCGCTTGCGGTCGGTGATATCAGTCCCATACACAGCCAGGTGGGTCACTTTCCCAGTAGCATCTTTGACAGGGTAGATCGAATTATCTATCCACCTGTCATTCCGCAGGTCTTCAAAGCGTACAGGTTGCCCGCTGGCCACTACTTGTTCAACATGCGCGCGCCGTATATCAGCCACCCGGGGGGGGATAAATTTATAAATGCTGTGACCAATCATGTCGGCAGCGCAGGTACCTAACCGTGCGGCGGCGGTTTCATTGACTGCCGTGATCGTGCCGTCCGGCATCATTAAGAACACAGATTCATGGACTGCATCCAGGAGAGCACGTAATGTTGATTCACTCTCTTGAAGAGCATTCACTGCCCGTGGATTTTTTTTGGAGCTTGGAGATGTTTTTTGATTCATCAAATCTATCCTCTTGAGGGTGATATGATAAAAAAATCAATTTTCCCCTCATCTTGCAAGAGGGATAACCAATAATTTATGGATTATTCCTCTAATGGTTCAATCTTAATACGTTTTATTGATGAATCAGCTTGCATTAAATTAACAAATCTTATCCATTCCGGAAGGATGGGACACTTCAACGAAAATTACCAGGGCAATTTTTCAAGGTCCACATTGCCGCCACTGAGGATGACGCCAACTTTAAGTCCGCCCAGGTCGATTTTCTTTTCCCATAACACGCCAACGGCTACAGCCGATGAGGGTTCGATGATGATCTTGGCACGCTCCCAAATATATTTCATGGTTTCTATGATCCCCGCTTCGCTCACGGTCACGATCTGTTCAACGCGTTGTTGAATGATGGGGAAAGTCAGCGGTCCGAGCGATGTGAGCAGTCCATCTGCAATGGTTTTCGGGTTCACTGAAGGGATGATCATACCTGCACGCAGTGATCGAAACGCATCATCTGCCATTTCAGGTTCGCCGGCAATCACGCGGATCCCCTTTTTAAGTTCCGTTGCTGCGATGGCTGTACCGCTCAATAACCCGCCTCCGCCGACGGGTGCGATGATCACATCAAGATCAGGGATTTCCTCCAGAAGTTCGATTGCGGCTGTGCCTTGACCAGAGATCACGCGCTCATCATTGTAGGGATGTACCACCGTCGCGCCTGTCACCTGCCTGATCCCTTCCATTGTGCTTTCCCTGGCTTCAAGGGTTGGTTCGCAGAATGTGATCGATCCGCCGTAGCCTGCCACTGCATTTTTCTTTACGGCCGGGGCATTGTTCGGCATGACAATATAAGCAGGAATTCCGCGCATCCTTGCCGCGAGCGCCAGCGCCTGGGCATGGTTGCCAGATGAGTGTGTACAGACTCCGTGAATAGCTTCTTCATCTGTTAACGAGTACACGGCATTGCATGCCCCGCGAAATTTGAATGCGCCTACTTTTTGCAGGTTCTCACACTTGAGAAAGACCTGTGCTCCCACTTTGTGATTTAAGCTTTCATTCGTCAATACCGGTGTGCGATGCGCGTACGGCCTGATCCTTTGCGCAGCTGAGCGAATGTCATTCAGAGTAGGGGGCATAAATGTTTCTCCCAAAATGGAATTAATATCCTCTTTTAAAATCCACCTGATGTTTCAATGGCTTGCCTTCGATGTAAAGGTAATAATTTTCGAAAAAGATTTTGGCGATGTCCTCCGGAAAACTTGGCCCGGAGGTATGAAAGGTCATTAACAGGTTGGGGATCGTCCAGAAGGGATGTTCCTTTGGCAGCGGCTCCTGTTCGAAGACATCAAGTATTGCACCCGCAATTATGTTTTGTGCCAATACCTCTGCAAGTGCAGCTTCATCCACTGCCTGTCCGCGTCCGACATTGATAAAGAGCGCGTGAGGGGGCAGGCTGCGCAACAATTCGGCATTGACGATCTTGCGTGTATCTGTAGTGGTGGGTAGAACACAAACCAGGTAATCCAATCCCCTGGCAAATGTATAGGGGTTGAACGCTTGTTGCTGCGAAGGCAATTTATCGTCAGACTCCAAGGGGTGAAAGTACCTGTCAACATATTTGCTTGTTTCACTTCCCCGTGTATACCCCCAAACATCCATGCCAAAGAACTTCGCTGTGCGCGCCAGTTCCGCGCCAATTGAGCCGACACCGATTAACCCGATGGTTTTGCCTTGCAGCCTGCCTGTTACCGAGTCATCCCAAATTTTATTTTTCTGTGCTTCATGCCTTTGAAATATCCGTCGTTCATGGGCCAGTAAATAGCCGAACACAAATTCAGATATCAGCCCGCCATAAACTCCACGCGCATTGGTCAGAACATAATCACAGCGCGCAGCCGGACCGACAAGGAGTTCCACTCCGGCCCAGGTCGATTGTGCCCACTTTAGATGCGGCAGGCTTGGCAGCGCATCCCTAATTAAATTAGGTTCCCCAAAGACGATCTCACAATCTTCGGTCGGCTGGAATGTGATCTCACCCAACGCAGGCAAATTCGCCGCTTTAATTAAGCGGGTGTACTCATCTGCCCGGGTTGAGAGAATCAGTATTTTTTGCATGGGTGAATTGTACTCTTTAATCAAAGTCCCCGCCGTGTTGGCAGAGATTATATGCCTGGCGGGGTGTGCGGTTTATTTTTTGCGGCCAAATAAACCCAAAAACCAAAGGAAAACCGCTGCGCCCAGGATCGCAACCAACAGGCTGTATAAATTGAACCCTGTCACGCCTTCCGCACCGAAGAAATCCATAATGGTTCCGCCGATGAATGCGCCAACGATGCCGGCAACAATGTTTGCGATCGCGCCCATTTTTTTGTTCTTTCTCATGATGATGCTCGCGATCCAACCCGCAAGAGCACCAAAGATGACCCATACAAATATATTCATTTCTGCCTCCGAAAGGATTTATGTA
>CAYLOW010000095.1:4643-14174 GCA_964385315.1 uncultured Anaerolinea sp. | reverse complement strand
GCCCAACTGCGAATCGAGATTGACGAGACCAAGCGCCACCAGGAAGTGATCCAAATCACCAACAGTGATTACTATATGAGTTTGAAGGAAAAACTCAAGGCGCTGCGGGCACAGAACGATTAAATAATCGCCCAACGAAGATGATGCAGTTGAACCGCATTCATATCAGCCCCAATTCCTCTATATCACTGGAGCTGGAGACAGATTTGCATATTTTTCAAAAAAGAGTATAGTCGGGTTTAATAAATCCTGACCTATCTTATTTGGCCACAAACAGCAGGTATAAATAATTTGTTAGGTAGTCTTAAATCCCGCCAGGAAAAACTGGCGTTAGAACCGAAACAGGAGAGTGAACCATGACTCAAATTATTTCAATCCATTCCTTCCGCGGCGGCACGGGAAAATCAAATGTAACAGCCAACCTTGCTTCACAAGCGGCGATGGCGGGCAAGCGCGTAGCGATCGTGGATACTGACATTCAATCACCGGGTATTCATGTGCTGTTCGGTTTGGATGAAAGCAACATGAAGCAGACCCTCAACGATTTCCTGCATGGTAAATGTGCCATCACTGATGCGGCTTTCCTTGTTGGACACGGCAGCACCCCCCAGCCTGGGGCCGCCCAACTCGCAGATAAACTGCTCTGGCTGGTGCCCTCCAGCATGAAGACAGGAGAAATCAGCAGCGTTGTCCGCAATGGGTATGACTTCAACATCCTCAATAAAGGATTAAGAGACCTGCGCAAGGAATTGCAACTGGATTACCTTTTAATTGACACCCACCCCGGCATCAACGAGGAGACACTGCTTTCCATCGGCATTTCAGATGAAATGGTCATCATCCTGCGTCCCGATCAGCAGGATTTTCAAGGCACCGCGGTGACCCTGGATGTAGCTCGAGGCCTGGATGTACCCAAGATCAATTTATTTGTGAACAAAGCCCTCTCGAAGTATGATGCCGGCCAGATCCGCGCAGAAGTAGAAAAAAAGTTTCAGGCGCAGGTGGCAGGTGTCCTGCCCTTAAGTGAAGATATGGTGGAACTGGCAAGTTCAGACATCTTTTCACTGCGCTTCCCCAACCATCCCTGGTCACAGGAATTGCGCCGTGCTGCGAAAATCATTTTAAATCTGGCATAAACGGGAGAATTATCATGAAATGTTGGTTCTGTGAAGAAGATGCACGCGCGGTGTGTTCCTTTTGTGGACGGGGAGTATGCAGGGATCACGCCAGCAGGATGTCCAAGTTCGTTGGCATGTTTCTCGGCGGCGACAACACTCCCAAAGGATTGGCAGTTGGGGATGTGATCTGGTGCGGCGAATGTCAGCCGCAGCCTGAGCCGATCGCCATGCCCGAGTTGTTTTAATATCCCCCGCGCGAGGTATCATGAGCGGTATATTCGATCGATTACAAAAACAATTGGAAGTGGAAGCCCAAAAGGATGGGATCAGTCCGCTTGACCTGGCTGACCTGCCCCCTTTGATGCGTAAAATCATGCGCCATTTATTACGCGAATACGAACTTCTCTACCCAGAGATCTGCCAATGGGCAAAAGAACTGCCTGAAGAGGAACGCCCAAAACAGACAGACCTTGACCAGGCACTGGAAACCCTTAGCAAACAATTCTGGCTGATCAAGCGTGGTGAAGGAGAACGGGTTCGATACCAGGCGAACCTGCGCCGCAAAGCGGCCAGCAGGCTGGGACAAAGCGCCTGGAATGCACTTGATTCAAAAATTACCCCGAAACCCCAAAAGCCGCCTGAAGAATAGAGTCAAAGCAGACTATGCCGACAAACGCCCGGCAAGCTCCCTGATTTGGGCAGCGAGGGGATGCGTTGGATTAAAAAGCACAAAAGGTTGGCGGCTGGAAAGCGCCATCAATTCCTCGGAATGTTTTAACACCACGCCCCCGCCGCAATGATAGGCTTCTTCAAGCTGCCGGCTGGCGTCGTTCACGTCGAGAGTTTGCGGTACATTGTTCAAAACCAGGTGAATGGCGGGGACTTGCAACCTGCGGATCATATCAACGGTCACAGCTGTGCCTTGAAAATCATATTTATCGGGATGTAGAACCAATACAACCGCACTGGAGACCGAAATTGCCTGGAGGGTAACCTCATTCAAACCAGCTGTAGTATCCACGAGGATCAAATCCAAATTCAGTTCATCCCCCAATTTTCCCAGCCCATCCGTATAACGATCCAAGTCCAGAGGGGCGCGAATGGTATGTAGAATATCAGTAACTTTATTGCTGGCTGGGATCACATACAGTTTTCCCCTTGTGCCTGGAACAAGTTTTGAAGTTACATCCTGAACTGTGGAGAGAATATCGCACTTTTCACTTAGATAATCATTGAGCGCATGGGGGACTTCATCATCAGACAGCCCAAAAAACCGGTGGATCCCCGGCGATTGAAAATCCGTATCCACAAGCGCCACATGCCGTCCTTGCAATGCCAGGGAGACTGCGAGATTTACGCTCAAGTTGGACTTCCCCACCCCGCGACGAAATGAAATAACGGTAACAATTGCTTTCATGACAGCCTCTTCTGCTTATCAGATATAAAGCCTTAAACCCTTCATGCTTAAAGATGGAACGCCCGCTAAATTTAACGGGCGTTCGGCAAGTCAACATCCTGAGTTTTATGAAGCAAGAATGCGATTTGCTAACTGCATATAGATTTTTGTTACGGGATGATCCGGGTATTTTTGAGAGAAAATTCCCGAACTGGCAAGGATCATCAGGTCATCTGAATGCGGGATAACCGCTGCGACCTCGCAGTTATATGTGCTTTCAACATTTAACTTCACTGCATCCATCAAGTGCGCAGGAACTTTATTAACCATCAAAAGCATTTGCGGCACATCCAGTTTGCGGGCAACTTCCACAGTGACTCCAGTCCCTTGATAATCCTGCTGATCGGGACGGAGAATAAGCACTAATGTATCAGAGATGGCAATTGAAAGCAGAGTCTCTTCATTCAAGCCGGGGTGGGTATCAATAATAAGCATATCAAGGTTCAGGTTTTTAATCAGGGCCTCAAAACCATCATTCAACAAGCCTACATCATACCCTTCGCGCAAAACCCGCGCAATCTCGCCTGCCTTGATGCTGGATGGGATCAAAAACACCATGCCTTTCAGGTTATCGCCAAGAGTGGCTGTTACATCATGAGCGGTTTCTTCAATGGAGCATTTTCCCCACAGATAATCATTCAAAGACTTTCCATTTTCCATTTTCTCTTCATCAAGCCCAAAGAGAACATGTATTCCAGGGGATTGTATATCCGTATCCACCACACCCACCTTTAACCCCTGAGCCGCACAGAGATAAGCCAGATTGGCACTGGTATTGGATTTACCCGTACCCCCACGAAATGAATGAACCGAAATAATCTTGGACATGTACCTTCCTCCAGGCAATAATTACCGCCAGCTTTGAATTAATAGGCTGTTTCGGATATTTAATATATTTTACCGAGCATTAGAATTCGATAAATTTTACCACTTTACAGAAACAGGGGTAAAGAAATGGAACATTTTATTTACATTGGTGCTGGAGAATAAAATTGTTCAGGATTTCCAACGGGTGATTGAGTAAAATATGATGATCGGCACATAATATCCCAAATATCGCCCCATATGCAGCCAGAGTCGGTTCCCGATATCAGAGTAACTCGCGACAGGATGAAAATAAAAACAATATGATCAAATCAAAACAGGATTTTCTCAATTTTCTGGATACAAACCATTTTGCTATTGAGCTTTTCGAGCATCCAGCTGTATTCACCTGCGAAGAGGCGGATGTGCATCGCCCTGATCATCCGGCTGTCAGTACGAAAAATCTTTTTCTATGCGATAAAAAGGGGCGTCGTTTCTTTCTGGCAGTAACTGCCTGTGAAAAAACCCTGAAGCTGGATGAATTGTCTTTGCAACTTGGGGTGTCGCATTTACGCTTTGGATCTGAGGAAAACCTAATGCATTTGCTTGGTGTGTCACGCGGCTCGGTATCGATGATGGGCCTGGCCAATGACATAGAGCATCAGGTTGAATTGTGGATCGATGCAGAAATCTGGCAGAGTGAGTATTTTCTTTCACACCCGTTAGTCAACACAGCGACATTGATTCTTCCCAAAGCCGAACTGGAACGTTTTTTTGCCCTAACACAGCACACGCCAAGATTTTTTAAATAACCAATATTGCCACAAAAAAATATTTGGAAGCTGCGACTTTATTTTTTTCCAATAATCTTCAAAAAAGCATCCACAACCTGCGGGTCAAAATGCCTGCCACTCTGATCCGTAATATACTGGCGCGCCTTTTGTTTTGTCCATTTCTTTCGGTAAGGCCGGTCGTTTGTTAGCGCATCCCATACATCTACAACTGCAAAGATACGCGCCACCAAAGGAATTAGGTCTCCTTTTAATCCCTGCGGGTAACCGGAACCGTCCCATTTTTCATGATGGCAATAAGGAATATCGAGTGCATCATTCAAATAGGCAATCGGCGCCAGCATATCGTGCGCAAGGTGGGGGTGTTTCCGCATCAGATCCCATTCTTCCTCGGTCAGTTTTTCCTCCTTGAGAAGGATCGCATCGGGTACGCCTATCTTACCAATATCATGCAGGAGAGCGCCGCGACGGATGGCTGTCAGTTGAGATTCACTGATATGCATGGCCCGCGCAAGTTTAAGGGTCTGGTCAGTAACACGCAGGGTATGACCCTCGGTCTCATGGTCACGTAAATCCATGGCCCGTGACCAGCCTTCAATGGTGGCATCATAGGCAAGGTTAAGATCCGTATTGGCACGTTGTAAATTCTCAAAAAGCTGGGTATTGTCAATCGCGATTGCCGCCTGCCCTGCCAGTGCCTCAAGAAATTCAAGCCACTCTGGATCGGGAGTGAATTCCCTACGCCTATAAACTTCCAGAGCACCTTTAACTTCCCCTTTTACAATCAAAGGTACACACCAATAACAAATAAACTCCTCCGCTTTCCAGAGTTTCCAAAAGTGCGGATATTGATTTACGATCTCATTGTCACGCGCAGAAATCAAACGATGTTCCATGATGGCATGCATGGCATAACTATCGTTTAATCTGACTATTTCAGGAGGGAGCGTGTGAAACCCGCGATTACCCACCAATTCCAACTGGTTTAAACCAGGGTTAAGCAGAAGCACATCCGCAGCATCCATACCCAGCTGGGAAATGGTATGCACTAATAAAACATTTAACGTCAAATGCATATCGCGGCTGCTGGAAATGGCCTGATCGACAGCGCGTAAAGCATTCAATTGATCAAGACGGTGAACAGTCTGTTCATACAATTGCATACGCTGTAAAGCCGAGCCGGTCATTTCAGACAATATGGATAAAAGGCGGATCTCATTCTTATTAGGCTCGTGCTCGCTCGGCATGGAGACGATCATAACTCCCAACGTTTGCTGAGAAGTACGGATGGGCAAACAAACACCCCCCCAGCCGGGCGGAAGCTGGTTGCGCACGGCAGTGCGCGACTCGGGATCACTCGCATACTCACGCGTGATGTAAGTCTCTCCGGTGGTAAATACCTTCCCAGCAATCCCATCTTCAATAGAGGCCGGTCCAGCCAATTGGGCAAGCCAGCCACGCAATATGGTTTGGTCCAGGCAGCCTGTAGCCTTATTGTGTAACTCAATGGACCCATGCGACGTATGCAGGATGTTCAAAGCCTCATCCAGAACGATGGATAACATTTCCTCCTGCTTTGTGACTGCACGCAAAACAAGCGAAATACGGTTGACGGTTTCCAACTCCAGTACACGCTGACGGGTCTCCTCAAATAAACGTGCATTTTCAAACGCATTAACAGCCTGATTTGCCAACGTGGCAACCAGGTGTTCATCTGCCTCACTGAATGCATCCGGCCGCTCGTCCTCAATACTGATCACACCCACCATGTTTTCGCCTAACTTCATCGGGACATAAAGGCCGGAGCGTATGCCGGAGTACGCTTCGGAAAAGTGTGGATCAATACTCACATCACCGGCGCGTACGGGTTTCCCCAGTTGAATCGCCCAATCGCTCATGCAGCGGCTCACGATCGATTGGAAGTGCTCCACCACAACCTCAAACTGTTCCTTCTCCACCCGCGGACCAAATTGAATGGAAGCCGGGAATTCCGTACTGTCGTTTTGCGAGTGATAGAAAAGAATGCCTGTATTATGCCAGCCCAGCTTCTCTTCAAGCAATCGAAGGATTTTTTGCCCAATTTCCTTCGGGTTTAAAGATTGGCTTAACTCCAGTCCACTTTGGTATAACATTTCCAGTTCCGTAACACGCTGATGAATATCGTCTTCCGCTTTTTTACGATCAGTTATGTCCACCACAATAACAGCAAATTGTCCCGCTCGAGGGGAATAAACGGAGACTTCAAAATAGCGACCCAGTTCCCGCGAGAAATTTTCAAAAAATGTTGAGCGGCCCGTTAATGCTACATTTCCATATAGTTCAATCCAATACGGCTCGGTATTGGGCATTACCTCGAGTACGGTTTTGCCAATCAAATTATCAGATTTAAGCCCGGTCAAACGCTCAAAAGACGGGTTAACTTCAAGAAAGCGATAATCAACGGGTGTACCATTTTCATCACTGATGATCTCATGCAGGGCAAAACCATCAATCATGCCATTGAACAATTCACGATATCTCACCTCGTTCAATTTCAATACTTCTTCGGCATTTTTGCGCTCACTGACGTCCCTCGCTACCCAAAGTGTACTGTCAGTGTCCATCGGTGATATGGATGTTTCAAACCACACAATTCGATCCCCGATCAATAGCTCATATTCGATCTGAGCGGTTTGTTTGGTTTCCAAAACCTGCCTGATCACGTCTACAAGAACCTCAGCCCTCTCAACGGGGAAAACATCCCGCAGACTCCTGCCAAGCAATTCAAGTGCCGGTTCGATCAACAAACCGGGGTTGGTGGGGGCCACCTTGCGATATACCCCCTGACGATCAATAACCAGCACCACATCCTGCATGGAAGAGAACAAGGCGCGCAGCTCGGCTTCGGAAGCTGCTAAAGCCATTTCCGTCCGCCTTCGCCCACGCCGTATCTCGGCCTGCTCTAATTCACGCTCCACTGCCGGGATCAAACGCCCCAAATCACCCTTGACCAGGTAATCATGCGCTCCCGCCTTCATCATGGACACAGCGGTTTCTTCACCAATGGTTCCAGACACAACAATAAATGGTATGTCATACCCCGTCTCTTGAACTAATCGAAGAGCGGCAAGGCCATCAAATTGCGGCATATTAAAATCTGAAATCACGATGTCCCATGGTCGTTTTTTCAGCACCGCGCGCATTTGTTCAGCGGTTTCAACCTGTTCATACACAAGCTCATAGTCCGCCTTCCTCAACAAGCGGACTATCAGTTCTGTATCACTTTCCATGTCTTCCACGATCAAGGCTGCAAGCGTTTTAGCTGGCTTGTTCATATCATGAACTCACTCTATCTAATATTATCAAAAAAATATCGAACAACAGGCAAAACTGCCATCCACATCACCTCATTTTTGGCGGGGCTGGTTCATTCATTACAAGCCAGTATAAGCCCAAATGTTGAACGGCTTCCACAAATTGATTAAAGTCCACCGGCTTACGGATGTAACTATTGGCGCCCAAGTCATAACTTTGCGCAATATCATCTTCTTCACTGGAGGTCGTTAAAATTACCACTGCCAGCCGGCTGGTGTGTTCGTCGGCACGTATCTGGCGCAGAACTTGTAAACCATCCACTTTGGGAAGTTTCAGGTCAAGAAGGATCAGGGCGGGCAATTCATTCAGTTTCAGTCCTGTCAGAGGGTCAACTTTGAACAGGTACTCCAACGCTTCCTGCCCGTCTTCGACAACAGCCAATTCATTATAGATATGGCTTTTATCAAGCGCGCGCCTCGTCAACTCGACATCGCTTTGATTATCTTCGACCAATAGAATTATTTTTGGTTTTAAGTTCATAAGCCTTCCTATAATCTTTTAATCTTGTAAAGCTACAATAACAGAATACGTTGAATTGCGTTCTTTACCCAAGAGTAAAGTAAAACGTTGCGCCGCGATCAATCTCTGCTTCTGCCCAAATGCGTCCCCCATGACGATGAATAATGCGCTGGACAGTTGCGAGTCCAATACCCGTGCCGGGAAATTCAGAAACTTTGTGCATGCGTTGAAATGCTCCAAATAATTTTTGGGCGTATGCCATATTGAAGCCCACACCGTTATCTCGAACAAAAAAAACACGCTGGTCTTTTAAATCAGTTTGCCCAAATTCAATATGCGCACCTGCACGCTTGCCGGTAAATTTGAAGGCATTACCCAGAAGGTTCGAGAGAACAGATTCCAACAGGTGTGGGTCACCTTCTGCGTTCATTTCCGGCTGTATGCTGAAATCCACCTGACGCTGCGGCTCCTGCTGCATAAGACGCTCGATAACATCATGCGCAATAACGCTCAGATCCACCTGTTCTTTCATCATCTCGACACGTGCCAGGCGTGATAACCGGAGCATATCGTCAATTAAATGGCCCATACGCTGCGTCTCCGAACGGACCCGTTGTATATATAACTGCCCCTGCTCATCCAATTTATCCCCGTGGTCTTCGAGCAAAGCCTGGCTCCAACCATCAATACCGCGCAAGGGGGCACGCAAATCATGTGAGACCGAGTAACTGAAGGCTTCCAATTCCTTATTTGTAGTTTCCAATTGTACTGTGCGTTCGTACACACTCTGTTCGAGTTTCATATTAAATTGGCGGATCTGGTCCTCGGCTTGCTTGCGCTCCGTAACATCAGTGGAAACGCCAATAACCTTCAAAACCGCACCCTGCTGGTCAAATACGGGAGTAAAAATTACATCAAACACGATACCCTGTACTTCGACCTCCTGCCGCTGGGCATGCCCGGCAAGTGTGTTTTGCATGGCGTTCGTAATGGAAGGATAATCGTGATAAACATCATAAACTGAAAGCCCCACGACCTGCCCGGGCTGCAGTCCCAGTTTTGCCAATCCCTTTCCTTCGGAAAGAGTGAAAATACCTTTTTCATCCGTGACGAAAGTAACCACAGGTGCATTAGATACCACGGTGCGATAGTGTTCCTCACTATCACGCAGAGCCGCTTCAGCCAGTTTACGCTCGGTAATATCGTGAAAAATCACTAGATGCGTGCCTTTTAATGATTCCCCAAGCATACCGGCACTCACGATCACCGTTCTTGTGGCGCCATTTTTGCAACAGACATTTATTTCCATCGGTTCGAACCCGGTTCCCCCCACCTTCGCCCTATCGAGATGGGCTTGCCAGGTTTCTGTAGCCCATTGTCTATATTCAGGGTCCGGATATGCTTTGGGCCACCAGTCGGAAAGCGTGGGAATATCGTTCAATTCATAACCAAAGGTATTGATAAACGCGGAATTCAAATAGGTAATATTTTGATCATCGTCATTTAATGCGTAAGGGGCGGGGGACAACTCAATAATGTTACGGAATTT
>CAYLOW010000095.1:0-4543 GCA_964385315.1 uncultured Anaerolinea sp. | reverse complement strand
TCCCGAGATAACAGTGCTTTCGCCAGACTGAGAAGTTTTATACCAACAATCTTTTCCCGGGGAATTTCAAGAATTTTCTCAAAGGCACCATTAATGGATAACACCTCTCCGTTGAGGGTGGTGTGAACAATGCCTTCTGAAACCGTCTGAAATATATCCGCAAAATTCGCTTCGCTTTCCCTTAACTTTTTCATGGCAGTATATTTTTCGGTTACATCAGAAAAGACCAAAACCACACCAGTAATCCCCCCATTTTTATCCTTGATCGGCGCGGCGCTATCGGCTATCTGATATTCGACGCCACTTTTGGATATCAATAAGGTATGATTTGCAAGCCCAACTACCTGCCCGCTACCCATGACTTTGGTGACCGGGTCCGGGACCTTTTCTCTTGTTTCGGCATCCAGGATATTAAAAACCATGGCCAGGGGTTTTCCCCTGGCATCATCCAATATCCAACCGCAGTATTTTTCCGCCATGGGGTTCATATTGACGATCAAGCCACTTTTATCAGTGGAAATGACACCATCGCCAATTGAATGGAGGGTGATGGAAAGGTTTTCCTCACTTTCACGTAACGCATCCTCAGCCTGTTTGCGCCCGGTAATATCACGGGTGATGCTGATAATGTGCGGGACGCTGTTCAATTCCAACACCGAGGCAGACATGAGGCCATATTTTATTTCCCCATTCTTTGCACGGAAACACGCTTCAAGATTTTGAACCTCCCCATTTTTCTTCAGACCCTCCACCAGTTTTTTCCGATCCTGCGGGTCAGCCCATATATTCAATTCCAGCGAAGATCTGCCGATCACTTCGTCCGGAGAGTAACCCATGATCCTGGTGAATCCATTGTTAATTGAGATATACATGCCATCGCTCAACCGATTTATGTTAATTGAATCGGGGCTGAGGATAAATGCCTTGCGGAATTTTTCCTCGCTTTCGCGCAAAGCCCCTGTTAACTCAGCCTTTGTACGGTAAGCGACCAACAGCTGTTGCCGCCAGACCGACACCACCCCCGCACCCGCAACAAGAATAGCCAAACCGGCCATGAGCAGGGTCTGCCACAGCCTCTCCTGCAATGGCATATAGACTTCTTCAACATCCACTTTGGAAACAAGAAACCAGGGCGAATCAGGGACGGGGCTTACATCTGCTAAAACCAATTTACCGCGATAATCAGTTCCTTCCACAATACCGGTCTGCCCCAGCACAGCCTTGACCGCTGGTAGTTGTACATCTGTCAGCGGAATGCGCAGGTTTAGCGCTGCGTCCTGCTGGAAGCGAACCTGATTCAGGAAGAGTACATCCTCCCCATCCCGGCGGACAAGCAGTGTCTCTGCAGTGTCGCTTGGTATGGGCCATTCATTAATGTATGGATAAAGGTAAGTCTCAGGGTTGATTTTCAGGACAAGGACACCCAACGGATGTTCATCGCCTTGGTCTGAAAACAGGGGAATTAAAATGGAAATATAAATTTTCCCATCGGTATATAAATCACGCTGAAAGTCCAAAAACTTGACCTCCCCCGAATCAAGACTCGCGGCAGCCTGGGCAACCAACTGCGGGGTTGCCTGAAAAAGTTCTTCTGCATTGGCAGGAACCATCAGACTGCGGATTCCCCTTACATCCAACAGAAATATTGATTCATAATTGGCGTAAGAATGGTAATACTCCATAAGGGAGATTATTTGGTTTCTTGTTTCAACATCAGCCGGGTTTTCAAAATAAGCATCAACCAGCTCCGAAAAGGCTTGATTATGATAAAAGAATTGAGCGTCCGCCAAACGCTCCCGATGCCAGTCAGCAAGTTGGGTCACTTTCAGCCTGGCTATGGCAGAAACCTGCATCTTAGCCTGACGGCTAACACCCTCTTCAAAATTATGGTACGAATAGTATCCACTGAAGGCTATACCCAATACCAAAATAAAAAAAATGGCAGCATACACAACCAGCGCACGATTATCCTTTTTATCATTATGGTTCATAGGAAAAATCCTTCAATGATTTCCATTTGTCCGGGCTATTTATCGAAAGGCCATTAATTTGTTTCCAACGGGTCAGTTTATTCTTCAAAGACCACAGTGCGGTTGCGCCCGGCTTGCTTGGCGGCATATAATGCCTGGTCGGCACGCAGGAACAAAGTTTCCACCGAATCAGGCTGCAAAGTATTATGGATCGTTTGAGTGATGCCGATGCTGATAGTGACGGCAAGCGGACCTTTTTCAGTTTCAATACGGGTGACGGCGAGGCTGTTGTGAATACGATTGGCGAGTGAAAGCGCATCCTGCACGCTGGATTGAGGTAACAGGATGACAAACTCATCACCACCGTAACGTCCAATAACATCAGCTGAACGAAGTTGATCGCATATAATTCGCGTAAGACCAATCAACACTTGATCACCTATAGCGTGCCCGAAGGTGTCGTTTATTTTTTTGAAATTATCAATATCAAACATCAAAATTGCCAACAACGGACGATAGCGTAGTGAAACATTAAACTCATGGCGTGCAAGCTCAAACAAGGAACGGCGATTGTTAATTCCGGTCAGATCGTCAATATGCGCCAGTTTTTGTTCACGCAAAAAAGATCTTTCGAGTTCCTGATGGGCAAGGTCAAGCGTTTCCCTGGCGAGACGCAGTTCCTCTTCCGCCTGCTTTCGCCCGGTAATATCACGCAGCATCCCTTCATGGTATAGGATGCCTCCCTTCTCGTCGTGCACGTAGTATCCGTGATCTTCAACCCATATTTCACTGCCATCTTTGCGCCGCATGCGGTACACATCAATTTGTTTCTGTCCCGCATCCAAAATATGACTTCCTCTGTCTTCAGGCGCAAAATAGAGATCTCTCTTTATATCCACAGCCATCATTTCTTCCCTGCTTGAAAATCCAAACATTTTTACCATGGCAGGGTTAATATCCACGAATTTTCCCTCATGGCTGCTACGGTAAATACCACCATCATGCTGTCAAACAAGGTTCGATACCGTTCTTCCGATCTTTGTAATGCCTCGTCCGCCTGTTTACGCTCTA
This sequence comes from uncultured Anaerolinea sp., assembly GCA_964385315.1. Lineage (GTDB taxonomy): Bacteria > Chloroflexota > Anaerolineae > Anaerolineales > Villigracilaceae > Villigracilis. The sequence continues at coordinate 1,502 of CAYLOW010000095.1, read as the reverse complement.
CAGCCAAAGCCACTTGTCCAGCTATCGAGAAAAGGAACGCTGAATCACGGTCAGAGTATCGATTCGCGTGGTCGTAATTCTGCACGACCATCACGCCAATGGTTTCACTGGATGTTTTCAACGGTACACCCAGCCAAGAACACATTTTAGACCCCACCAGCTTTAATTTGCCATGTGATTTAAGTTCATCAAAACCCGCGTCAGTCAACAGCAACGGCTCCCCAGTACGGAAGACATACGCGCTGATGCTATTTTCGAGTTGAGAAGGAGGTGCAGGCGGATCGAACTTATCTACTGAGTAGACTTCTTCAAACATGGCGGTCTCAGTGTTATACAAGATCACGAAGAAATTTTCAGCATCAATCACTTTGGCAATGGATTGATGAACAAGACTCAAAAAATCTTTCAGATCCTTGGCTACCACCAACCCCTGCATGATATCCAAAAGCGTCTTGAGCTCCAGCTCAGCCCGCTTGCGTTCGGTAATATCTATAATCGAAACAATAATCCTGGACAGATCATTTTCATACCCGGGAATGACTGCCCAATTTAAATGGACCGTGAGCATTTTTCCATCCAGGGTCTTGGCAATCATTTCCATTTCAAAATGCAACGCACCCGAAGCGATCAATACCAATTCATCACGAAAATATTCATTCCCTGCTTCAGGGAGGCTTGCGGCCAAATTCGTAACAAGATGCCCCTTGCTTGCAGCCCCATATAAATTCAGGGTCGCTTTATTGACATCCAACACCTCCACCAATGCAACGCATTCCGCCACAATTTCGGGATGCTGGCTCAGGTAGGTTTCAAAATCCACAACACCGATAGAGCGCAAATCATCCAAACGCCGTTTGACCGCAGAAAAATTTTCCTCCCATAGGGATATCGGTGAATCATCAAACAAACTCCGGAAACGTGATTCGTTCTCACGAAGGGTTCGTTCTGCATGATTGCGCCCGGTAATATCATGAATAATGGATACGAGTAATTGCTTATTCTGTATGGAAACAGCATACGAATTCACCTCCACAATACGCTCTTCCCCATTGGCCATTCTTTGTAAAAAAACAATATAAGGCTGATCCCCGCTTAGCGATTTATTTCGTTCAACTTCTACTTGGTCAAGCGGTAAAACATTAAGATCTTCGATTGACATGCTGCAAATTTCAGATCTGGAATACCCATAAAATGCCAAGGCAGCCAGGTTGGCATCAATAATAGCTCCTGTATGGGGCTCGACCAAAAGCATGATGGCAGAATGTCCCTCAAACACGAGTCTGAAAATCTGTTCGTCAGGCTCAGAGATTTCCCGGTCGATCCGTGATTGTTTTTTAGAAGCCGTCAATTTACTCCCGTCACACAAAGTACTTCAACGATCTATTTAAAATTGGACCAAAACCATAAGGTTTAATATATGGGTTTCCGTGTCTTATTCCTATATGATTATACAACGCGGGATTTAAATATCACATAAAAAATTCCACCCAAATTTTGCAAGA
>CAYLOW010000094.1:0-14208 GCA_964385315.1 uncultured Anaerolinea sp. | reverse complement strand
CACGATGGCGAATGTGGCTTTGAGCAGGGACGGGGACGCGTTGCGGGTCCCGGAGAGGGGAGGTGTTTTTGTAGCCATGATCAATCCACCAATGCCTGTTTGTAGAAGGTAAGCAGGTTTGAGTCTTTTAATTCTTTATGCGAAGCGGAGGCTGTGATCACGCCGCGCGAGAGGATGTCAAAGCGGGTGGCGAGGTCTTCGGCACGCGCGAGGTCGTGCGAGGTCATAACCACAGTGCGTCCTTCCGCCGCGACGGAGCGCAGCACTTCATCCAGCATTTCGGATGCGTCCTGATCGAGACCTGTGTAGGGTTCGTCGAACAGCATCACTTCGGGGTTATGGATGACGGCGCGGCCGATGGCGAGTCTTTGCTGCATGCCGCGCGAGAAGGTGCGCACCAGATCCTTGCGGCGGTTTTCCAGGCCGACCATGCCCAACACTTCCGTGATGCGTGCGGCTGAATCGGCGATGCCGTACATACTGGCATAGAAATGTAAATTTTCCTCGGCGCTCAGGTCGGGGTAAAGCAGGGGCATGTGGGAGACAACGCCCAGCTTGGCTCGCACCAGCGACGCTTCCTGGGGTAGTTGGTGTCCTGCCACCTGCACGAGCCCCTGCGAGGGGCGCGATAGCGATGCGAGAATACGCAGGAAGGTGGTCTTGCCGGCCCCATTGGGTCCCAGCAATGCCACAAACTCACCCTGCTCAACTGAAAAATCCAGTCCGCGTAGGATGATTTTTAGCCCAAAGCGTTTGACGAGTTTTTTGACGATGATCATTCAATATTCCATGGGTCATTGCGGGGAAGCCCCCGTGCTTCTCCGCAATGATATGTTTAATTGTTTTTCTTCAACGCATCCTTCAGCTCACTGCGGCGTTTTTGGTAGGCTTCGTCAGGGATTTTGCCGGCGCGGTGCAGGTCGTCCAGGGCAATGATGGAGTCCATCAGGGTTTCGGTATCTTCAGGTTCATCGTCCTCTTCGTTATCTTCGCCGTCTGTGTCCGCCGCGCGTTTACGGTCACGCCAGAACAACCAGGCGCCTGCCAGGATGAGTGCCACCCCAAGCGCGCCGATGCCGATCAGCAGATTCTTATTCTGTGTCGGATCAGGGTTGACGGCGGTCGTCTGTGGCTGCCCTTGAAGGGTAAAAGCGAGGCTCGCGCCTTTTTTCAATTCCCCGGAGGTGTAAACGTGGAAGACCATCGAGTCTGACATGGGCTGCGTTCCGCCGTCTGTCAGGGAATCACCCTCCACTTTCATGCCTTCCGGCACCATCAACGTGACTTTGTCGATCGGCAGCAGGGCGGTCTGTGAGATGGAAATTTTGTCTCCCTTTGGAAGCGAGGCATAGGCGATCAGGCCGTAGGGGGTGTCACTGGGCGGCATGGCAAAGCCGCCCGCAATGGTCGTGAAGGGGGCTGAGTCCTGGGTGGCTTCGTAGCCGAGCCCTGTTGCGCCTTCGGGGAATGAGATGAATGGAACATCCTCAGTCTCGCCCATTTTTACGATGACGGTCTTATCGCTGGTATTGGTGATCGTATAAACAGAAAAGACCTGTGCGGCGTCTGCGTTGGCCAGGTCAAAGAATAGCTGCAGGGAATCGATCTTCAACACGCTGAAATCATCGGTCGTGGCGTGCAGGGTGATCGCCGGCAGGCTCAAGGTTGTCATGCCTGCTTCGGTCACTGCGAAATCTGATTTGTAGGTCTGTTCGTCAACTGTTACTTCAGCAAGGAAGATAAGGCCCTTGCTGGCCTCAATATTCTCGAATGCAAACGTTCCATCGGCATTGGCGGTGCCTTCCAATGTTAAAACTTCTTCCGGGCCCTTGCTCATGTCGGTGCCGTCGTGGGTGTAACCATGCAAAGTAACCTTGATGTTGGACGGAAGGTCTTTGCCCGTTTGATTATTGATCGAGCCGCTCACGTTAATGGCCGCTGTGCCGGCAGCCTCGGTTGCCCCTGGCGTGACATCAACTGCAGGCGTGGTTTCGGCGGAAGGCGTCCCGCTTGTGGTATCGGCTGAGGCCTGGGTCGCAGGCACAGCGGTTGCCGTGGCGGTCTGCTGCGGGGCGAAGGTCAAACTGCGGAGATAGGCGGCGACGGCCAGGGCTTCGGTGTCTGTAAAATCCTTCCCGAAAGCGGGGATGTCGCCTGCGCCTTCCTTCATCAATGTGACGAGTTCGTTTTCAGAAAGCGCCGACATCATTTTCTGGCTGCTGAAAAGATCGGGGCACGCGGCGCAAAGCGCTTTGCCTTCTTCGATCTGTGCGGTTGTGGTGTGCAGGGAAATGGCATATGCAACCACATCCCAGCGCTGCTGGTCGTTCAGGCTGGAGAAGGGCGGCATGAATTTTTCAAGATTGCCCTGCGTGACGATTTGATACCATGCGGCAGGGGTCTTTGTTTGCGCGAGCTCGGCCGAACCCAGCGCGGGAACGGTTATATTTTGGCCTTGCAACATGGCGCTTTGCGGACCGTCCCCCATGCCTGTCGCTCCGTGGCAGGGTGCGCAGTTTTCAGCATAGAGTGCCGCGCCTTTTGCCGCGTCTGGTGCGCTGGCCGGGAAAACCGGTCCCATCGTTGGCGCGGGCGCAGGCGGTACATAATTGGGCGGCGGGGTGACATCTTCGGCCAGGCTGAAGTTGCACGCGGTAAGCAGGAGCATGGCGGCAAGCAAAAAAAGTGTGTGACGGATTTTCATTAATTCCTCAATTAAGTTCGTAATTATTTAATTACCCAATGCGCATTACAGTTCGAGAACTTTAACTTATTGTTTTTCCGCATGACGGACAAAATTTATCTGATACCAAAACAGCCTTGCCGCATTTCGGGCAGAAACCGGCGGATTTGCTTTTTTGTCCCCTGCGGCGGGCGGCGATCATGACTTCGAGGTCATCATCAGAGTCGGCAGGCAGGGATGTTTTTGCGCCTGCGTCAGCGCGGCCTGAGGCTGTGGCCTTTTCGATGCGGGCTTCGGCGTTGACAGCAGATGATGCCACGGGGGCCAATTCATCGAGCTGGCGCAGGATGCCCGCGCCTTTTTGGAGGAGGGAGGCTCGCTGGTCGGGGTATTCGCCTTCGGGAATTTTGCCGAGGGCGAAGTCGAAGTCGAGCTCCTGCAGGGAATTGATGACGCGGTCACGTTCCGCTTTAAGGGCGGAGACTTCGTGAGATTCACCGGCGTGCGTACGGCGCGCGCGGGCCATGAAGGGCAGGTATATATATGCGCCGGCCATAACAAGTACGGCGAGGATAAGAAGGATTGAACTAATTTCCATGGTCGGGTTACTCTAGGCCTTGAATGATGGATTTGATTTCGTTGACAGACGAGAACGGACCCACCTTAACATTGCGCAGGATCCCCTCGCGGTCAATGAAGTAGGTTTCAGGTACACCCATCTGGCGGTTGAGGATGCTCGAAATATTGGATCTCAAATCAGGCGCATTCGGGAAGCTGATGTTGAATTTTTTCAGATATCCCTCGGCGCCTTTGGGCGTGTCCACATAATCTACCCCCACCAAAACCACGTCGCCGCGGTCCTTATAAAACTGCCAGGCTTCCTCAAGGTCGGGAGCTTCCTGTTCACAGGGTTTGCACCATGAAGCCCAAATGTTGACGATGACGATCTTACCGCGCAGGTCGGAGAGTTTCATTTTTTCGAGGCCGTTGTATTCGTAGCCCGGATAATATTCAAGTTCAAAATCAGGCACGGGCTTGCCGATTTCCGCCATTGGGTTTTGCGCGCGGCGTAAACCAAACCCTACCAGCAGAAGCAGCCCCGCCAGGGCTGCCCAAATGACGACCTGCGCCCAAAGGGGCACACCCCGGTTTTTTTCCATTTTTTCTTCGGTCATACCATTCTCCAAAATGATGCCTGACAGGGTCCATGCGATCAGGCATGAACCCTGTCAGGTCTGTTTACGATTATTTCTTCTTTTTCAATTCTGCTTCGAGACGTGATACGTAGTCGTCTTTATTGGCAGGTGCTTCGCCAAGCGCCTCGTTCGAAACAGCCAGGGCGGCTTTTGGTTTTGTCCACTCTTTGAGCGAGCGGAAGAGTATCACTGCGCCCAATAGGATGATGGCAGGCGGCAGGAGATAGATCAGCCAGAAGAAGCCCTCCTTGGGGGGCTCGGCCAGGACCCGTGCTCCATACTGGTCAACAAAATACTGGGTGATTTGATCTTCGGTTTTGCCTTCCGCCAACATGGTGCGAATTAGATCACGCCACTCCTTGCAAGCCTGGGTGGGACACACATCCAAGGGCGTGCTTTCGCAAACGGGACAATAGAGTTTATGCGCGACGGCATTTACTTCATCATCGCTGGGACCGTTGCCCTGTGCTAAGGCGGTGGTGGTGAACAGACTCCCCAGTAAAAAAATAAAGGCAAGAACATAGAATAGTTTTTTCATGCAAACTCCGAAGGGTCGAAGATTTGAGCGTTTTATTTATTAATCCGCTGCGCTGGATTGATGCGCCTTGCGTGACGCCCGCACGGGCTCATCGGCCGGATCGCGGTCGGGCCAGGCGGCAAAGAGGACCCCAATGAAGAAGAACAGGCTTCCTATCCACAGCCAGTTGACCAGTGGATTGACGAAGATCTTGAAGGTTGCACCGGTGTTCGAAACCTCTTCCCAATCCACGAGCAGGACATAAAGATCATCCTTGAGCGTCGAGCGGTTGCCGGGAATGGTCATGTTCTGCTGTGAGTCGAAGTAATAATCAATGCGCGGGGTGAGTTTTCCAAGATAAATGCCGTTCTTATATACATCCATCACGGCGCGGGTATAGTTCACACCCTCGCCTTGATCATCCCAGGAAGCCAGCTCGCGGTACTGCACTGTGTAGCCTCCGATTTCCAGTTCTTCGCCTTGAGCCAGCGCGCCCTGCGTTTCAGTCTGGAAGACTTCGATCCCGAGAATACCGACCGCCATCAACATCATGCTGATGTGAATAATGTATCCGCCATAGCGCCGGCGGTTGCGTCCCATCAGGCGGGCGAGCGCAGTAAGGAAGTTCTCACCCTGTGCCCGTTGACGAGCCCGGGCGGCGCGCCAGAACTCCTGCAGGGTAACCAACAAAACGAGCGCGACCAGGAAGAACCCGATCAGGGCGATATAGTTTTTGGTGTAGGTCACAAACAGGACAGCGGTGATGATCAAACTCGCGAGGGCAGACTTCCAAATGGCGCGTCCCAAAGTCTGGAGCGTTGAATGGCCCCAAGCCGAGAGCGGGGCAACGCCCATCAGGAACATCAATGCCGCGAAGATCGGAGCCGTGGCGCGTTCATAGAAGGGCGGTCCGAGGGTTACTTTTTGATTGGTGAGCAATTCAGAAGCCAGCGGAGATACAACCCCCCAGAAGCAGACCACCAATATGCTCATGAAGAGCAGGTTGTTCAAAAGGAACAACGCTTCACGCGAGAGCATGGATTTCATTTCAGTCTCGCCTTGAAGTGTGGGCCAGCGCCAGATGACCAGGGCGATGGATGACACCAGGGTGATCGACACAAATGCCATGAAGAAGGGGCCGATGGGGCTGTTCGCGAAAGCGTGCACCGAAGAGAGTACGCCGGAACGGGTCAGGAAAGTTCCGAAGATCACCAGGGAATAAGTCAGGATGACAAGGATCATATTCCAATGCTTGAACAGACCGCGCTTTTCCTGGATCATCACGGAATGAAGGAACGCGGTGCCTGTCAGCCAGGGCATGAATGCTGCAATTTCAACCGGATCCCAACCCCAGTAGCCGCCCCAGCCCAGCACATCGTAAGCCCAGCGTCCGCCGAGCACGAGACCAAAGGAGAGGAAGAGCCAGGCCCATAAAGACCAGCGGCGGGTCAGCCGGATCCAACGGTCATCTGTACGCCCGGTGATCAAGGCCGCCATGGCGAAAGAGTACGGAATAACGTAGGAGACGAAACCAAGATAAAGCATGGGCGGATGGATTACCATGCCCGGGTGGCGCAGGAGCGGGTTCAAGCCGTTTCCATCCTGGGCGGCGAAGAGGGTCGCGTTTAAGGGCGCGAACATATGCGGTTCCACATTCCCGGCGACCAGCCAGAAGCGTGTGAATGGATTCTCATAAAAGACGACCATGCTGAGGAAAAAGATGAGTGTGATGGCATTAACCACGATCACCCAGGGCAGGAACTCAATATCCCGTTCCCATTTGCGAATGGTTACTGCGGAGGTAAATGCCGCCAGCAGCCACGCCCAAAACAACAAAGATCCAGCCTGTCCGCCCCACCAGGCAGTCACTCTGAGGTAGGTCGGCATACTGCGGCTGGTGACTTCGTAGACGAAAGCAACTTCAAAATGATTGGTGACCAGTAAATAAACCAGCGCCGCTGCTGAAAGGGTGAGCAGCGGGAAGGTCAACAGCATGGCACGCCGTGAACTTTCCACCAGCGCGGCGGATTTGTTGATCGCGCCGTACACTGCCGCGAATAGACTGTAGGTCGCGACAAGAAGACTGACTACCAAAACTCCGTATCCAAATTCTGCAAACATATTTTCTTCCTTATGATAAGACTATAAAAAGTTCTTTTACAAACACAGGTTTGTCGTGGAATAAAAACTTTTACGTTAGACATAAAACCTGACAGGGGCAGCCTGTCAGGTTTTATGTCTAATTCGCAGCGGCCTGGTCGGGGACCGCCTCTTCGTACTTGGTTGGACACTTGAGCAGGATCTCATCCGCGTAGAAAATGCCGTCCTCGCCGAGTTTTCCTGTCGCGATCGCCTGCGCTTCCCCGCGGAGCAGGTCAGGTTGGGCTCCAACATAGTGGATGGTGAGACGCTGGCGGGACGGGTCATTGACCGCCTGGTACAACACCTCGGCCAGTCCGCCCTCCTTTTCAATTTCGGCATTATCACCGGAGACATGAGCGATATCAAAAGTCAACTCCAGGGTTTGGGAATCGTATTTGATCGTGTCACCGAGAACCGCGCCCGAAAGACGCAGGCTCTTGCCAACGATGGAATCGCCTTTGGCTTTCACCTCATTTACGGTCAGGAAATATTCAGCGCTGGCCTGTGTGGATGAGACGAGCAGGTAAACCACAGCTGCCAGGATCAGGGCCCCGCCGATATAGAATTTTGTACGTTGCATCAGTTCCTCCAAAAATATTTTTTCTAAAGTCCCTATCGGATCCTGTTTCACAAAGATCTCTCCTGTCGCAAAAGCCTTTAGGGTTAGCCAACTTAATGTGCTAAATGTAACAATGTGTATCCATTTTACACGGCGAGATTAATTATCCATGAGATTTATAGGCCGCAGGATGTCACTGAATCTTTCAGATTCTGCATCATTTATAAGTTACGGCCTGCCGGCTGCATGATGGGAGTTTTTTTGTGTGGAGGTTGATGAAAATTCAGGCAGGCAGGGGATTGATCTCAAAGGAAAAAATCGATCAGAAACCGCCGCCTTTTTTGGGCGTTTGGACCATTGTGAAATAGTCCTGCCCGTCATTATTTTCGAGCATCCATTTTACAAGGGTATCCGAAAATAAACACGGTTTCAATTCACATCGAAAGGATCTTTTTCAAAATAGGAATTGCATTCATGACCGCTTTCGCGCGATGGCTGATGCGGTTTTTTTCTTCCATATCCAGTTCTGCCATGGTCCTGTTTAATTCAGGGAATAAAAAAATGGGATCATATCCAAAACCGCCTGTGCCGCGATCATGCGGGATGATCTCACCATGACAGTTCCCTTCCACAATGTGGACATCCTTTTCAGGGATCGCGATCGCAATGGTGGCCTGGAAGCGCGCCGTCCACGGGCGCGGTTTGTCTTTGAGGTTTTCGATCATGTAGGTGCGGCGGTCCGTGTCATTTGCGCCGGGCCTGGGATGATAGCGGGCCGAATGTAAGCCGGGTGCGCCATTCAGGGCATCCACTTCAAGCCCCGAGTCATCAGCCAGTGAGATCAGCCCGCTGGCGCGGGCGAAGGCGGCTGCTTTCAGCGCGGCGTTTTCGCTGTACGTCTTTCCGTCCTCCTCCACTTCAAGCTCGAGGCCGATGTCGGCGGGAGTGACGAGTGTAAGGCCGGTATCCTTGAGAAGGTCCTGCAGTTCCTTTACCTTGCCTTTGTTGTTCGTGGCGATAAGAAGTTTATTCATGTTCACCTTGTAGTTTTTCTTTTGCCCATTGCGCATGGTCACGGATCATGGGTTCGTCACCCGCTGCTTGTATGGTTTGCTCGAGCAGGGCAATGTTGTTTTTGTTTCCACTGTTCCCGACTGCCACTGCCAGGCTGCGTAAATAGCCGCGCCGTTTGGCGCGTTTGACGGGGCTGTGTTTGAAGCGTTGATTAAATTCAACGGGTGACTGGGCCAGGTCCGAGGCAGGGACATACGGTGGGATCTTTGATTCAAAGACTGTATCAGCCGGTTGGGAGAATCGATTCCAAGGGCAGACCATCTGGCAAATGTCGCATCCGAAAACCCAGTTCTGCATGCGGGGCCGCAGTTCCATGGGGATGTCATCCTTGAGTTCGATGGTGAGATAGGAAATGCAGCGGCGCGCGTCGAGTGTGCGGTCCGGGAGGATGGCTTGCGTGGGGCAGGCGGTGATGCAGCGGGTGCAGGTGCCGCAGTGATCGGTGATGATGGCTTCATCGGGTTCGAGTTCAATGCCCAGCAGGATCTCGGCCAGGAAAAATGTGGAGCCCGCCCCGGGGTTGATGAGCATGGAATTTTTTCCGATCCAGCCCAGCCCTGCGCGCTGTGCGAGTTCGCGCTCGAGAACGGGTCCTGTGTCGGTGTAAACCCGGTTGGGGATGGGATGACCAACCTGCTCTTCGATGAATTCGACGATCTGTTTCAGGCGCGGCGGGATGACCTCATGATAATCGTTGCCTAGGGCATACGAGGCAACCCTCATTTTGTCCTCTCCCCCGGGGAGCAGCGGTGCGTAAGGCATGGCAAGCACGAGAATGGATCTGCATTCAGGCAGGATCTGCCCCGGGTCGGCGCGGCGGCTGAGGCTGCGGTCTTCTGCAAGGTAATTCATTGTGCCGTGCAAACCATTGTTCACCCAGGTTTTAAAAAATGGATAATGGGCTGGAGGCTTACAAGAAGTAACGCCAGCCAGGAAAAATCCCAGCTGGCGCGCTTTATCCTTGATGGATTGTTTGAGCTTTGCGGTCAATTGTTATTTGACGATGATCTTCACAAAGATGGCCTTGCCGAATGGAAAACCTTTGGCATTTGCCATTTGCCAGGCGCTGGTGTATTCGCCAACCTTGGTCGGCGCTTTGAAGTTGACCGATACATCAATTTCCTGCCCGACTTCGACCAGCGTGCCAAGCGGTACGGGTTCGCCGCTCATTTTATCGGCGTAGCCGGCGTAAATGAGTCCGTAGCCGTCACCCCAAGAACAAATGCCCGTATTCTTGATCTTCCAGGTTTTGACGAAATCCTGTCCGGGAGTCATTTGTGCGCCGTCCAGAATGGTTACATCCAAAGTGGCGGGATTCCATGAATAGTTGTCACACAATTCCCCCGGGGTGCCAAGCGCGATCTGTGTCGGGTCGGTGGCGTAGGCAACGGTCGGGGTTTCAGTTGGCAGTTCGGGTACGGCTGTCTCTGTTGGCTGCTCTGTGGGCTGCGGGGTCTGAGTGAAGGACGCTGCGGTGAGTGTAAACTCTGCGACGACGGTGTTCGCCGCTGAAGTGCGGACCGCCATCACATCGGGGGTTGGCACAACGGGAGTCGCCGGTGCGCAGGCAGCCAGCACTAAAATGGCTATTAAGGCGAAGATGATGAATTTAGTTTTCATGGGTCCTCTTTTGATCTATTGTCTGACCATGTACTGGACATCCTGCAGGTTCCTGTCATTCAAGCCTATTTGTAATTTAATCCTGCGGGATGGTGCATCACATCAAGTGTTGACTTGTTTTACAGGGTCACTCCTGCAGGGCGATCCTGAAAGTTATTTAGCCTCTGCGGTTGCTGTTAATGCTTTTGCTTCGGCTGCTGCTGCCTGCTCATCCCTTGTTCCAATATAATATTTGACCCATACCAGGGGACCAAAATAATTACCGCCATCGTCCCGCATCTTCCAATAGCCCGCGTGTTCTCCGGATTGAACGTCCGCCATTAACTTCAGGGTAAAGGTGATCTTCTTCCCCGGCGCGGTGTAATTTTCGGCTTTTCGAATGAGAATGTCGCCACCCTTAAAGCCGGGAGTGGAAAATTGGGGCTGAAATACAAAGACATAGCCTTCATCCCAGGCGCAGGACCCGGTGTTGATCAGGTCAAAGTTTTTTTCGAACGGTTTGCTGGGTCTTAAGACATCTCCATCATACGGAGCGCTTTCCCCGATCAACTGCCCGTCATTGCAGCCATTTTTCGTGGGCATCATGCCTGCTGCCAGGGTTGGCATGGGCGACAACAATACCAACGGTGTCAGGCCGGGGAGTGGGGTGTTGAATGCGAACGGTGTGACTGTTCCATTGCTGCCGCCGATGGGTGCAAAGGTGGCAGGTCCTGCCAGCGCGGCTGTCGGCGACGGGGTATAGGTCGGTAATGGGGTCGGCGTATTTGCCGCCGCAACCTGGGTCAGGACCTGTCCAAACGCCTGGGTTTGTATCGCGCCGATATCCTGTGTAGGTACAGGAGTTGCGCCTATATTGCATGAACTTAAAATGACGGCCAGCATTGTGCCGCCTATCAACAATTTTGCTTTTTGAAATTTCATATCAGGAACCTCCAAAAATAGTTAACTTTATTATAACGCACCTACGGCGCGGAAGTGTCGGTTGCGGTTGGCGTGGCAGAGGGTGTCATTGTAAAGGTTGGCGTTACGGTGGCCGTTGGTGTAAAGGTAAGTGTGGCAGTCGGGGTCGGGGTAACGGTTGGTGTTCCCTGACGGAAGATGCGGGGATTAAGCCAGATGGCATTGTCGTTTTTTTGCGGCCCATTCGCGCTGACCACAAGGATGAGTTTGACCGTTTCACCTGCCAGTGAGCTCAGATCCAGGTCAACAGGGTAGTATTTTCCTTCGTAGATCTCATGCCAGCTTGCCAATGTTTTTACCTGCCCGTTATTTTTGTAATCGAGCCGGAAGATCACATCACATTTGCTTGAGTCATGTTCGCAATTAACGATGGCGCGGAAGCGGTCGCCTTCCTGGAGGGTGATCGCCGGGTATTGACCGCTGATGATGCCGTTGATTTTATCCTGCGGCCTTGTGAGCAGTCCCGGTTCATCATCGCTTGTGCCATTTTCCAGGACAGGCTCACTTAATTTTACAACATAACCGGCCTCATCGTTATCGTCTCCGGGGCAGGGGAGTGTGTTGATGTTGTTGCTCCAATTCGCTTTGCAATAATTATTCGCAAAATTATAGGCCACGTATTCAGTGTTGTTCACTTTCACATCCACCCAAAAGGCGGTATTTGCCTGCTCGCCAAATCCGAACAGGATGCCGGAGGCGTTCCGCAATTTCCAATAACCGCGATAATCCCCGTTTTTATCGGGTGCAATTAATGTGGCCGATATTTCGATTGTCTCATTGGGGTTGACGTTCCTGGTCAGGGCAATGGCTGCTGCCCCGCCCATGAGATCACCACTCGTGAAAACCAGCGCGTAGGAAGGAGTCCATGAACAGGTGCCGATATTCCTGATGCGCCAGGTTTTGACGAAGGAACTTTTGCGAGTCACCAGGCTTCCATCAGGATAGGTGACATCATCAAGGAACTCGATCGCATCGCATTTGGATGCCGGGGCGGGAGTCTGTGAAATGAGCCCGGCAGTTGCGGAGGGCGCTGTGCCGCTGGTGGTGGGCGGGGGCAAGCCCGGGGTTGAGGTGAACCCTGCGGGTGTGCCGCTTGCTTCCAGCGTCAGCGCCGAGGCCGTATACAGGTTGTTCAACGTGGCAAATGTATCCGGCGTGGCCTGACTTCCCGTTGAAAAATTACAAGCCAGCTGTGTAATGATCATCAGCAGAACAAATGAAAGGATGGGGTTTGTTTTTGTGGACATGGTTTTCTCCGGAATTTGTTTTCCAAAGATTAAAGACGTATCGACGAAGTAAATGGTTCCCTTAAACAATGAAACCGGCTGCAGCCGGTTTCATTGTTTAAAATTTCATGGCCTTATGGAAAACCGGGAACGATTTAACCTCCGCAGGTCTTGGTAAACTCTATTTGCGGATATTCCTTGCTAAAAGGTTCGGTGACCACAAATTGGATCCAGCGCGTGCCTGTGTTGGTCGCAAGGTGAAGCTGCCAGCTGCGGGACAGGGTCTTGGTGGTGGCAGTTTTGATCCTTAGCGTTTGATTGCTTGAATTGTTTCCATCACTCTGTACCCAGTGATATTGGAGATCCACCGGTCCATTGGTCGTGATCGTGACATACAGGGTATGGGTTTCATTTGCCACACAACCTGTGGCTGGGACTCGCTCCATGCTGAAATCTACGGCGGTAATCGTATAATTGGGGGTGGTGTCAGCGGAGACTTCGATCTCTGTAAAGAAGGGGGAACTATACTGTCCCACGCCGAATTCAACACTGTCAGGCGTTTGCAGCTTCCATTCCGACTTATAAGTGGCTTCCTCTTTTGGTGCAGTCAGCACGAGTGAGATGGGTACGGTCTGGCCGGGTACCACGACCTGGGGCAGATTGTAATAATAGGCTCCGCCCAGTACATCGCCGTTCCAAAAGACGATCTTGTAACTGGTATCCCAGGTGCAGGTGCTTGTATTCATAATTTCCCAGGTTTTTGTGAACACCTGGCCCGGGCTGAAGATCATGCCGTCTGAAACGGTTTCACTCACCATGCTGGCGCTGGCGCATTGGGATTGGGTTGTGTTGACTTGCCGGGTGGGAGATACAATCGGCGCGAGCGGTGTGAGGGTCGGGGAAAACATCAAGGGTGTTTGAGTGCCGACGGGCGCCGCCGCAGGTACAGGTGTGGATGTGTATTGGCTTTGAATCGTGTTTTGGGCGGCAACGGTTTCCGCAACGGCGGTTTCTATGATGTTCATTGCCTGCGTTGCTTGAGCTGTGGTTTCCCCGCCGCAGGCTGTAATAAGCAGCGACATCATTATGATTGTTACGAACACAGAATATTTTATTGTTTTATACATTTTTTCCTTTCACTTGTTGCTGATAATTATACTGTTAAATAAGAACGCCCGGTTTCCCGGGCGCTCTGTATTAACATTTACTCATTTATCATGGGCAGGTGAATGAAGCGCGCCCGAACTGCTGGTTGTTGGGGGTGTCAACATAAAGATCAAACCAGTTCTTTGTGTTATCGGTTGAAGTTGTGCTCCATGTGTTGCTGACGGATTGGGTTCCTGCGGCGGCGAATACGACCGCTGGCGGTACCGGACCTGTTGCGCCATCGCCTCGGACCCAATGAAACGTTACTGTTCCGGGTCCATTGACTGTAATGTTGGCTGTGGCAGTAAAGGAACCGCACCCTCCCGTATTTGTGAATGTGACGCCTGTTACCGCAAAGGGAGGAGCTGAGGTATTGGTTGCGGTTGCAGGAAGCTGTACTTTAATGTCCACATAAAAGGATTTGTCCAGATACCCGCTGTTGATAGGAACAAGGACACCTGCGTTTGTGTTGATGCGCCAATATCCGCGATAAGTACCGACCGAAGCCGGTGCGGTCAGGTTCACCTCAAGATCAATTTCCTGCCCCGGATTCAGGGTACTGATCGCTTTTGATGCAGGCCCGCCCATTGGGTCGCCATTGTCAAAGATCATTGAGAAGCCGGTCCATGTGCAGGAACCGATATTCTTAACACGCCATTTTTTTGTAAATGTCTGGCTGGGAGTCATGATCGTGCCGTCAGGAATGGTCACATCGGTGATGAATTGCGCGACATTGCAGTTTGATGTTGGGGTGGCTGCAGGAGTGTTCGTTGAAATGTTCGGGGGAATGGGCGTTAATGTCGCAGAGACCGGGAGGGGTGTGAAGCTCGGCGTAACAACACCCGGGAGAGGTGTCGCGTTTAGCAAAGCTTCCACGGTTTGCGCGGCGGCGGTGCTGGCTGTATCTTCCACGTTCTTGGAAGGCAGGTTACATGCACTTAATAATAAGGTGATAATGATCAGCAGGTCAAACAAGCGGGTATGTTTTTTCATATTTTTCTCCTTCACAATAAAAAGTATTTTACCGCAGGTTGCGTTCCGCCTCTCCAACCCTGTTTTGTAGATAATCAGGGTTTTCTTAAATC
>CAYLOW010000093.1:0-14395 GCA_964385315.1 uncultured Anaerolinea sp. | reverse complement strand
AAAAAATATTAACAGGACATTGGGGGCATGCCGGCAATCTTTAATTATCATCACATTCCTTCAATAGTTTTCTACTTTATAATTACCGTCCATGGAAATCTCTGAGAAACTGCAGGGCACGCTTGCAACACTGCCGGCCAAACCAGGCTGTTATATTTATCGCAATACCGAGGGGACGATCATTTATATCGGCAAAGCCATCAGTTTAAAGAACCGCGTGCGGTCTTATTTCCATTCAGACTCAAGCCACGACTCAAAAACCCGCCGTCTGGTGCGCGAAATCGCCGACATCGAATGGATCCTTGTGGGGTCAGAGCTGGAAGCGTTGATTCTTGAGATGAACCTCATCAAGAAACACCGGCCGAAATACAATATCCGGCTTAAAGACGACAAACGCTACCCTTACATAAAAATCCATTGGAATGAACCCTTCCCCCGGGTGACCGTTACCCGGCAAATGGTTGAAGACGGCTCACGCTACTTTGGACCCTACACGTCGGCCTGGGCGGTCTATCAGACCCTGGATGCTTTGCGCCGGATCTTTCCCTACCTGACATGCGACCGTGAGATCACCGGACAGGACAAACGAGCCTGCCTTTATTTTGACATCAAGCTGTGCATTGCCCCCTGCATCGGAGCCGCAACACAAGAGGGATACCGCCAGATGATCTCCGACTTGATGAATTTTCTCAGCGGCCACAGTGAAGAGATCGTCAATCGTATCGAAAATGAAATGCTCAAAGCCTCAGAGGAAATGCGTTTTGAAAAAGCCGCCGCCCTGCGGGATCAATTGAAAGCCATCACTTCCATCATCGAAAGGCAAAAGATCGTATTCGCAAGCGACTACAAAGATTCGGATGTCCTGGCGATGGCGCGCACAGACGGCGAAGCCTGTGTTCAGATATTCTTCATTCGCGGCGGAAAATTGATCGGCCGGGAATACTTCATCCTTGAAGGCACTGAAGATACCGCCGACCAGCAGGTGATGACCGAGTTCGTTAAACAGTTCTATACTGAAGCCGCAAATATTCCGGAACAGGTCATGATGCCCGAAGAAATTGAAATTGAAGAGGCGAAAATCATTGGCCAATGGCTCAGATCAAAACGTGGCGGCCAAAAAGTGGAATTATTCGTACCGAAAGACGGTCAGCCTCACGATCTGGTGGAGATGGCTGCCGAAAACGCCTCAGAGACCCTACAAGCCCTGCGCGCCCAATGGCAGGCGGACGCCCACAAACAGGAACAGGCGCTCGGTGAATTACAAGCCGCGCTCAAATTACCTGCACCTCCCAACCGCATCGAGTGTTATGATGTCAGCCACACACAAGGCGTGGCAACCGTCGGTGCAATGATCGTGTTCGAACAGGGTACGCCCGCGAAAAACCTTTACCGCAAATTCAATATAGACAGTACAAGCATCGGCGCACCCGACGATTTTGCCTCCATGGAAGAGATGCTGACCCGCAGATTCAAAAGGTGGCACGCCTCGACCGTACTAAACGAAAATCAAGTCCCCGGGTCAAAACCTGATGCATCTTTTTCCTTTCTTCCCGACCTGATCATCATCGATGGCGGTAAAGGTCAGCTCAGCCGGGTAGTCAAAGTCCTTGAACAATTCGAATTGATCAATACCGTGCCTGTGATCGGTCTCGCAAAACAGGAAGAGGAAATCTTCTTCCCGCATAACAGTCAACCCCTGATCCTGCCACGCCATTCGCAAGGGCTTTATCTCGTGCAAAGGATCCGCGATGAAGCGCATCGTTATGGGATCACAGCCCACCGCGCAAGACGTTCCAAACAAGGCATGGCATCCCAATTGGATTCCATCCCCGGCATAGGCCCCACCCGCAGGAAGGCACTCTTGAAACATTTCGGGTCAATGGATAAGATTAAGGAAGCCAGTATTGAAGATTTAACGACTGTAAAAGGCATGAACCAAAAGGCTGCAGAAGCGATCAAGTCTTATTTGGAATAACCGGTGGAAGAGAGCCTGTAAAATGAAAATTGTCTGGATCGTAGATGACGATGAGGAAATGGGGCAAGCCATAACTTTAATGCTGAAACTGCTGGACTGCGAGACCACGTATTTTTCCCATCCGCGCACTGCAGCGCAAGCTTTATTGGCCGGCGGAAAGCCTGATTTGATGATGCTTGATATTAACATGCCTGAAGTCAGCGGGTTGGACATGTTGGAGTTTCTGCGCCGGCGGAAAGAGTGGAAAAAACTGCCTGTCATCATGTTATCCTCGGAAGCAGCGGATATAATGGTGGACAAAGCCATGCAGTTGGGAGCAGACGGATACGCGATGAAGCCTGTTACAATTGAGGAACTTGAAAAGGTAATGTCTCAGGCCTTTTATAAACATATCATATAAGTGAGAAAGATTATGACCGGAAAAATCGTTAAAACCAAAAAACAAACAAAAAACACGGAAAATAAACAACAAAAGACAGCGCAGATCATGTTCGCTGTTTTTGCGATCATTTTAATTCTCTCGATGGTCCTATCGGCTGTCACGAAATTCTAAGTGCGCCATCCATTGGAATAATATCGCCCACGCGGCCGGATGCCGCGTATTTTTTCGCACATAATCATTAAGAAATCAAAGGGAATCTAAAACGATTGGGCTTTAAATCGGATCAAATGGACTAAAACATGCTGGATAAATTAAAAGCAATCGAAGAACGTTATGAACAACTGGGCGATGAACTGCAGGATCCGACGATCAACTATCAACGCGCCGGGGAGATCAACAAAGAGCGCGTGGACCTTGAACCGCTCATCCTGAAGGCGCGCGAATATCGCCAGACAGTGAAGAGCTACGAGGAAGCCAAAGCCCTCATTATTTCAGAAAATGATGCCGAGATGATCGCGCTGGCAAAAGCCGATGTTGACGATCTTGGCCCCAAGATCAGCTCGCTCGAAAAAGAGATCCGGGGTTTGCTTGTACCGAAAGACCCGCGGGATGACAGAAATGTCATCTTTGAAATTCGCGCCGGTGCAGGAGGTGACGAAGCAGCCATCTTTGCAGCAGATCTGTTCCGCATGTATACGCGCTACGTGGATGCCAAACGCTGGAAGGTGGAATTGATGTCTGAAAGCGTAATTGGTGTTGGCGGCTTTAAGGAAGTCATCTTTGAAGTCAAGGGCAAAGGCGCCTACTCCAAGTTGAAATACGAATCAGGTGTCCATCGCGTACAGCGCGTGCCAACCACCGAATCACAGGGACGCATTCACACATCCACCGCGACGGTAACCGTGCTGGCGGAGGTGGACGATGTGGAAGTGGATATCCCCGAAACAGACCTTATCATCGAAGTCTACCGCTCCTCCGGCGCAGGCGGACAGAATGTGCAAAAAAACTCCACGGCTGTGCGGTTGTACCATAAACCAACGGGCATGATCGTCACATGTCAGGATGAGCGTTCTCAACTTCAAAACAAACTGCGCGCCCTGAGCATTCTGCGCGCGCGCCTATATGAAATAGAGGAAATGAAACGCCGGACTGAACTTGAAGCAGACCGCCGTTCACAGGTCGGCTCCGGGGATCGATCGGAAAAAATCCGCACGTACAATTTCCCGCAAAACCGCGTTACTGATCATCGCATTGGGTATTCAAGCTACAACCTGCCCGCCGTTATGGATGGCGCAATCGACCAATTTATTGATGAACTCTCCACTCAGGATGAAGCCGACAAACTGGCATCTTCGGGCACGGATGACGACGAATAAATCCTTGCATGCGAATTCAAGAACTGCTTGCAGCAGCAACTCATCGGCTTGAAAAATTTAGCGACTCCCCTCAACTTGACGCTCAGGTTCTGCTCGCGCACGTTATCAATAAACCCCGTGCCTGGATCATTGCATATCCCGAACATGAGATAAACAGAGAAGAGCAGCATCACTTTAAGATTGCATTAAACAAGCTGGAGTCTGGCGAACCATTGCCTTACGTGCTGGGTAAATGGGAGTTCTACAGTCTGGAATTTGACATCACCAAAGATGTCCTCATCCCCCGTCCTGAAACCGAATTGCTGGTTGACAAGGCGATTACCTGGCTTCAGAGTCATCCTGGAAAGAGAAATATTGCAGATATCGGCACAGGCACAGGCGCCATTGCCATCTCCATTGCAAACCATATTCCCGATGCCTGCATCCTGGCAAGCGATATTTCTTCCGCAGCACTTCAAATAGCAAAACATAATGCAACTAAATTCGATGTACAGGATCAGATCGAGTTTGTTGAATGCGACCTGCTGCCAGACCTGACAGGTGAAAAGCCAGGTTCAGGTCATCGCTTTTCATCTTTTGACCTGATTTGCTCCAATCCTCCCTACATCCCCACTGAAACCCTGCAAAGCCTCCCCATTTTTGGGCGCGAACCCACAATCGCCCTTGACGGCGGAATGGACGGTCTTGACATCTACCGCCGCCTGTTCAAGCTTTTACCGGGATGCCTCTCGCCGTATGGGATCATTCTACTCGAGACCGAAGCCGCACTAGGCGTGCAGGTCCTCAGCCTGGCCTACGACTCTTTCACCGACGTCAACATCCATTTACATCAAGACCTTTCTGGCCATGATCGCCTGCTCGAAATCGTATTTCTATGAATACTGAAATCATCCCTGCTTCAGAAATTGAACGCGCGCTCCAGGTTTTAAGAAACGGCGGCATCGTGGCCTTTGCCACAGACACCGTTTACGGGCTCGGCGCGCTTGCCTTTGATAACCAGGCCATTGAATCAATCTATGCAGCCAAGGACCGTCCCATCGAAAAAGCCATTCCCATTTTAATTGGAGATTTGGAAGACCTCGACAAAATTTCAGATGATATCCCCAATATGGCCCTCCGTTTAGCCGCCCGGTTCTGGCCCGGCGCATTGACCTGCGTCATCCCAAAAAAGTCCACTCTTCCCCCCGCAGTGTCCTCCACTCCAACAATCGCAGTTCGTATCCCCGACCATCCTGATACCCGCGCCCTGCTTCGGTCTGCGGGCCCCATGGCCGTCACATCCGCCAACATTTCCGGCCAGCCGAGTCCATCCACAGCCCAGGAGGTTTATAACCAATTGAAGGGGCGCATCGCATTGATCTTAGATGGCGGAAAAACAATTGGCGGTATCCCATCCACACTGGTGGATTGTACGAGTGAAAATCCCCTCATCCTAAGGGAAGGTCCCATTTCATTACCTGATTTACTGGCAGTATTGGAGGTTCAAGACGGGAAATAATCCCAAATGGTGTGACCGGGCAACGTGAATTCTCACCCTCCACTTAGGTTATATTCAGCAATTATTTATCTTGCCGAATATAATAATAAATACATTCTCCTAATGTGCAGAGCGGATTGGCTTGGGCAAGCCAGTCCGCTCTTTCCTTTATTCAAACTTTATTGGTTTCCCTGCAAGAATACCTAAGTTCCTGCCATTTGTGAAAGGGGCCAGGTGGGCAATACATCAATATTCAACTGTGAGACATGCCCCAGCGTAAAACGATGGTAACCCGCCGAAGCGATCATGGCGGCATTATCAGTACATAAGGATAATGGGGGAATATGAACGGGGAATTCAGTCTGTGCCTTGAATGTCTGACGTAAGGCATGATTGGCAGAGACCCCTCCTGCAACCAGGATTTCCTTTGCGCCGAATTGACGTGCCGCGTTGATCGTCTTCTTAACCAATACATCCACCACCGCCTTCTGGAAGGACGCCGCCAGATCATGTACTGGCAATGAGCCGCTTATCTTTTTCAATTCCCGCACTTCGTACAGGACCGCTGTCTTCAATCCACTGAATGAAAAATCATATGTGCCGTCCAGCCATGCACGCGGAAAATGAAAGCGGCTTGCATCACCACCTTCAGCCGCTTTTTGGATAGCGGGGCCGCCGGGGTAGCCAAGGTCGAGAAGGCGGGCAACCTTGTCAAAAGCTTCACCAGCAGCATCATCGAGGGTGGACCCAAGACGTTGATATGTCAAATGACCGGTCATTAGATTAAGTTCGGAATGCCCACCTGAGACAAGCAGCACCATTAATGGAAATTGCGGTTCGGGCGGAACAATATCACCCGATTCGTACACCCATGCTGAATAGAGGTGTCCTTCGAGATGATTGACTCCCACCAACGGCAACCCGGCACCGAGTACGAGTCCCTTTGCCATGTTCATGCCTACCACGAGGGATCCGGCAAGACCGGGTCCTTGCGTGACCGCGATCGCATCGATTCCCTGCAGAGTGAGATGTGCCTGGGTGAGAGCCTGTTGCACAACAGGTGTGACACTCAAAACATGCTGGCGGGAAGCAACTTCCGGATACACGCCGCCATATCGCGCGTGAATTTCCATCTGCGAGGCAACCACTGACGAAAGAAGCACGCGTCCATTTTCAACGATGGCACAGGCTGTTTCATCACAGGAGGTCTCAAGGGCGAGAATACGGGCGGGTTTAAGCTCAGTCATTATTTTAGATTCCATTGATAAACGATCAATTTGAGGGTTTCCATTTTTTCATGGGCAGCACGAAATCATACGGATAATCAGCCAGGATTTCCATTCGCCCATCCGGCCGAACCCAAAAAGTATCTTCGATACGGAAACCCATGCCTTTTTCAGGATAGTATAAGCCGGGCTCAGATGTGACAACAACACCGCGGGCTAGTCTTTGCTCATCACCGGTTGTCAAACCGCTAAACGGACGCTCGTGAATATTAAGACCAACACCGTGCCCCAGACTGTGAACATAACCCTCAACCGGAGATTTGGTGTGCAGCTGTGTCTGATGGCCTTTGGATTCAAAAAACTCACAAGCCATTTGCTGGTAATTTTTGAAGGGGACATTCAAGTCAAAATTGCCATTAACCCGATCAAAGATTTCCTTTACCTGATCAAAGAGTGTCTGTGCTTCAACCGTGGCATAGCCCAAGCTCCAGGTACGGGTAAAATCATAATAGTATCCGCCGCCAGCTTCAGCAGGATAAATATCAAATACGATCGTCTGACCAAGTCTCATCAGGTCAGAAGGGTTCCCGGCAGAATGCGGAACACCTGCATCGCGCCCGATGGAAAAAATAAAGCCTGAAGGAAGCTCGGCACCGCGCTCTGCGACCCAGAGGCGAATTTTCGCATGCACATCACCCACTGTCAAAGGTGAGCCATCCTCCTTCATTAAGACCTGATCTTCGCGCACCTCACGGGATGTCAGAAAATCCGCGACCGCAGCAACTACTTCAGTGGTAATTTTACCCATCCTGCGGATACGGTCTACTTCGGTCTCGTCTTTAGTTTCCATGGCAAGCATGAAAATCGAATCCTCCCGTGCCTCACCGATAAAATCAATTTCGGGTACCAGTATTTTCAAATGGGAAAGCATGCCGAGGATCGCGCTCAGATCATAAGTTCCATACACGCCCACCCGGCCTGAGGTAATGCCCAAATCCTTTAACATCATTTCACACCGCATTGCGGCAGCCAGTGCACCATCCCGGTTCGCCTTCATATGCAACGCTGCCATATCATACGTACTATAAGGAATTAACTTCAACCCGCTTTTCGCGGCCTCGTCACGTTCCATATCACCGAAAAAGAGGGCGGCTTCCCCGCCGCGTTTTTTGATCAAAGTTGCATGGCTCACATGCCCGCCGCCTGTCAGATAGGTCATCGGCGGATTATTTTCTGCATGCCCAAACACGATGAATGCGTTCATATTTTTAGCCAACATCAGGTCATCAAGTTCCGACTTCATCAAATCTCCTCGAGCATATTTGTTAACCCTGCCAACAGTGTGCCTTCCTGTTCGGGCAGTACTGTGCGCGGGTCAATGAGTACTTTATCACCTGCGGTACGTGCAATAATGGGCGGATTCTGCGCACGCAGCCGCTTCAAGAATTTATCAGGCGAATCAACTGTAAGCGACAACAGGAATGTGGGGAAAGATTCATCCGGTAAACTTCCGCCGCCCACAGTGGACTCACCTTCGACGATATCACCCACACCCAACTCCCGAATCCACGCTTCCACCCGGCTTTTGATCTGTCCAGGTGTTAGCGCCATCATTTTAATTATTGGTATTTCGCGGTCAGCCTCATCTTTGAGATAATGCAAGAGCGTGGCTGTGACCCCAGCAAGGCATGCCTTATCAGCGCGGACAGCACGCGCCAGAGGATGTTTTTTGATCTTATCCAACAGGACTTTTTTACCAATGACAATACCCGCCTGCGGCCCCCCCATCAATTTATCACCCGAGAAACAAACCACATCCACGCCAGCCATAAGAGATTCTTGCACAGTCGGCTCATGGACCAGGCCATATCTGGCAGTGTCATACAAAGCCCCGGAGCCGAGGTCATCGACAACCACTACGCCTGCACGGTGTGCAAGCTCAACAATATCCTCTAATTCAGGTTCGGAGGTAAAACCGATAATTTTAAAGTTCGAGCGATGCGCATGCACAATAAGAGCGCTTTGCTCCTGCAGTGCCTCTTCATAGTCACTCAAATGGACTTTGTTGGTCGTGCCAATCTCAACCAGTTTTGCACCGGATTGCTTCATCACATCCGGGATACGAAAGCCGCCGCCGATCTCAACCATTTGTGAGCGCGAGATGATCGCCCGCTTTTTATATGACAGTGCTGACATGATCAGCAAGACCGCCGAAGCGTTATTATTCACGACAACAGCTGACTCCACTCCGGTCAGTTTTTGCAAAATCGACTCAGCATGAGTAAGACGTGAACCGCGAGCGCCCTTTTGGAGATCATACTCAAGGTTGGAATATCCGCGGGATACCACATCCATGGCGCTGATAGCGGCTTCACTTAAAGGGGCGCGCCCCAGATTTGTATGCAGGATCACACCTGAAGCATTAATCACTGGAAGTAAAGTTGGTTTAACCCACTTTGTGAGAAGGGCAGCACTTTGGGCAAGTACCAGGTCATGCAAGGGTATAACGGTTATCGCACCAGAGGAGTATCGGGCACGGATATCCTCTAATGTTTCACGGATGGCAGCCAGGGTCAAAGGCCTGCCAAAGCGCGCAATCATTTCGGCGGAGGTTTTGGTCTGCAATAATTCGTCAACAGATGGGAGATCACGAAGAGTCATCGTCTGTTATCACCGGGGGAGTTCTCGTTGCTTTCTCACGCAGACGGATGAAATACTCAATGGCGATCAACCCGCCCGCCAAACCAAGAATTACGAACAGGGAAACGAGGCGGCCCAGTTGAAGCCAGGCAATCGTGGCAACATACACACCAGCCCACAAAGCCTGCCGCACGATGACATTCGAAGCAACAGGCGGATCAGCTGGAAAACGACGGTGAAAAAAATATACCACAGGCAAGGCGGTGCCTGTCAGCGCCATAATGGCAAGGGCAAAAAATCCCCATCTGGCCCAAACAAAAGGCAGGGAATAATAAAATAGCGCCGCGATCCCGCCCCAACCGATAAGGATCAGCGCAAGGGTTGAAAACAGGTAACTTCGGAAAGTAGGTCTCGGAATCATTGCTGGAATTATACTGTGAAAGGATAAATGATGAATAATCGTCAGGTTGATTTCAGGCAATGTTGAAAGCCACGAAAAAAGACATTCCCATTTTGGGCCAACATTCGTCAAAAATCCACTGGACAAATAGACCTCCCTCATGTAAAATACAGCGCTGTTAAAAAGATAGTAATTTTGGAGAAAATACCTTGGCTAACATTAAATCACAAATCAAACGCAATCGTCAGAATGAAAAAAGCCGCCTTCGCAATCGTAATCTCCGTGGTGCGGCACGCACTGCCGTCACTGCTGCCCGTGAAGCCTTCACAGAAAACGATCCTGAAACAAAAGAGGCTGTATTGAAAGCAATCAGCACACTTGATAAGGCTGCTGAAAAAGGCGTGATCCACAAGAATAACGCTTCACGCCGCAAGGGCCGTTTGATGAAACGCCTCGCTGATTTTATCGCCCACCCCCCCGTGGTTGAAGAAGTCGCTCCCAAGAAGAAAAAGAAAGCCGCTTCAAAATAATCAACTGACCAGGCGAAAGACGTCCATTTAATCTTTCAACGGATCATTTAACGGGAACGCCATTCCAGCGGCGTTCCCGTTTATTTGTTTACCTCTCCCCTCACAACCTCGACTATAATCAGCATATGTTTATAAAAGAACAACAACTCATTGAATCAAAAATCAAAGAATTCTGTATAGAAAATGATATCGCACTGGCAGAACTAAAATGGCAGCCAATTCCATTCTCGGGCGAATGGGGTTTTGCCACATCATTTTTCCAAACCGCAGCTAATGAGTCGCGTGCAGGCAAGGGGAATAAACTTCCCGTACCGCAAAAAGCGCAGGAAATCGCTGAACGGGTCAAGGCTTGGATCGGAAAGGTGGACGGGATCAGCCGCATTGATGCGATCAAGGGATATCTCAATTTATATTTTTCGTCCTCGGTTTATGCCAGCCGGGTTGTGGAAGAAGTACTTGCTTCAGCTTTGAATTTTGGACGGGGCGCGGCAAAAAATGAAACAGTGATGGTCGAATATGCCCAACCAAACACACATCATTCGTTTCACATTGGACATGCTCGTAATACAATTTTAGGCGAGGTACTTGCAAGGCTGGTGGAATTCGCAGGTTACAAAACGATCCGCGCTTCATACCCAGGCGACCTGGGTCTTGGTGTCATCACAGTCATGTGGATGTACAACAAATTTTACAAAGGGCAGGAACCTGACGGCGTGCATGAGCGCGGTCAATGGCTTGCGAAACTTTATGTGGAAGCCACTGCTTTGCTTGAAAAAAAAGAGAATGAAACACCTGAACAAACGGCATTGCGCGAAATGTATGATGCAGAACGTCGCGACATGTACCGTAAATGGGACGCAGGTGACAAATCAGTACGTGACTTATGGCGCGAAACACGCGAATGGAGCCTGGAAGAACTGCGCGATGTACTTAAAATATTGGATGTGAACATTGACGTATGGTTCTACGAAAGCGATCTGGATGAACCGTCCAAAATCATTGTGAATGAATTAATTTCAAAGGATATAGCCACCGATGAGCGTCCGCAGGGCGGCGCCGTGATCGTAAAGATCGATGAAAAATTGGGGCTCACCAAGGAAAAATACCGCACGAATATCATCCTGCGCTCAGACGGCACAACCCTGTATCTCACCAAGGACCTCGCGTTGGCAAAGGTCAAGTTTGAACAATATCATGTTGACCGGTCCATCTACGTCGTGGATGTACGCCAGTCCATGCATTTGCAGCAGGCATTTGCAATTCTCAAGTTAATGGGGTTCCCTCAAGCCGAAAAATGCCATCACCTTGGCTATGGTTTTGTGAGCCTGCCCGAAGGAGCCATGTCAGCGCGGCGCGGACGGGTGGTGCTGTTCAAGGATGTGGCCGATGAAGCCGTAAAGCGGGTTCTGGCGGTTGAATCTGAAAAGAGCGGCGAGGTCCCGCCGGATGAGCGCGAGAAGATAGCAACCCAAATCGGGCTGGGCGCCCTGGTTTATTCCATGCTTTCAGTGGACAATAATAAAGATATTGTCTTTGACATAAACGAGGCTCTATCCTTTGACGGCAGGACGGGGCCGTATATTCAAAACGCGTACGTACGGGCAAACTCAATATTAAAGAAGTCAAAAGTCGATAATCAAAAGCCGGGCGGAATTGTACCTTCAACCTTCGACTATGATCTCACAAAACATGAAATTGAACTGATCGAACAGATATCCCGTTTTCCGCAGACGGTGGAACAGGCGGCAAATGAATATCGTCCGTTGGTAATGGCGGCGTATGCCTATGACCTGGCGAACACCTTCCACTCTTTCTATCATGCAGTGAATGTTTTGCAGACCGAAGACGAAAAAGTGCGGAATGCGCGTCTGCAACTGGTCCAGGCGGCAAAGCAGACGATCGAAAATGCCCTGAGGCTGCTGGAAATTCAAGCGCCAGAGGTCATGTAAAAAACAGGCTAAACGTTCTATTTACGTTTAGCCTGTTTTATTTATAATTGTGTTATTGTATATACGGGTATTTTTTTGGGGTAACATT
The DNA here is from genome assembly GCA_964385315.1 of uncultured Anaerolinea sp. GTDB lineage: Bacteria > Chloroflexota > Anaerolineae > Anaerolineales > Villigracilaceae > Villigracilis. The sequence continues at coordinate 2,352 of CAYLOW010000093.1, read as the reverse complement.
CCCGGCAACGGCAATTTAAAATGTGTATTTAGTCGCGCTGAGTAAAAACGAAGAGACTCAAAACCAAAGCCGGGTTTCTTCGGACACTGTCCTCGGAGCGGCTTAGAAATAGGAGCATAATTATGCCTATCAAAACTCTCATCATGGGTGCGGCGGGACGTGACTTCCACAATTTCAACACGTTCTTCCGTGGGAACAAGGATTATGAGGTCGTGGCGTTCACGGCAACCCAGATCCCTGATATCGAAGGTCGCGTGTATCCGAAGGAGCTCGCAGGCAGTCTATACCCGAAAGGGATCCCGATTCGTGCCGAAGAGGAACTGCTAAGCCTTATCAAAAAGCATGGCGTGGAACAGGTTGTTTTCGCCTACAGCGATGTGCCGCATGAAACTGTTATGCACAAAGCCAGCATGGTAAATGCAGCCGGCGCAGATTTCCGTTTGATGGGAACAAATTACACCCAGGTTAAATCCACCAAACCCGTTGTGTCGGTTTGTGCGGTCCGGACAGGGTCAGGCAAGAGCCAGACAACAAGGCGCGTCTCCCTCATCCTGCGCGAGATGGGATATAAAGTAGCTGCCATCCGTCACCCAATGCCGTATGGAAATTTGGTCAAACAGGAAGTTCAACGCTTCGCGGATTACAAAGACCTGGTTAAGCATGAGTGCACGATCGAAGAACGTGAGGAATACGAACCTCATATCGACAATGGCGTGATCGTATATGCCGGTGTGGATTACGAAAAGATCCTGCGCGCCGCTGAAAAGGAAGTGGACATCATTTTATGGGATGGCGGTAACAACGACTTCTCGTTCTATACCCCTGACCTTCAAATTGTGGTTGCCGACCCGCATCGCGTAGGTCACGAATCAACCTACTATCCCGGCGAAACCAATGTTCGCATGGCAGATGTGTTTGTCATCAACAAAGTTGACACGGCTGATCCTGAGAAAGTGATCAAATTGCGGGAGTCCTTACGCAAGATGAACCCGAAGGCAGTTCAGATCGAAGCTGCCTCCCCGCTCTTCGTGGATGATCCGGCCGCGATCGAGGGCAAGCGCGTTCTGGTAGTGGAAGACGGCCCCACACTGACGCACGGTGAAATGGCTTACGGTGCCGGATACATCGCCGCCCGCCGCTTCGGAGCGAAGGAAATTGTGGATCCGCGCCCATTTGCAGTCAAGTCCATCGCAGCAACATACGTCAAGTATCCAAAAACCGGTCCGATTTTGCCGGCAATGGGCTATGGCACAGCACAGACCAAAGATCTAGAGACAACCATCAACAAATCGGACGTGGATATGGTCATCATCGGCACACCCATTGACCTCACCCGCGTGATGAAGATCAAGAAGCCGTACCAGCGTGTCCGCTATGAATTGCAGGAGATCGGTCAACCGACCTTGCAGGATATTTTGATGAAGAAATTTGGAAAGAAGAAATAAACCCATTCGATGGAATAGTAGTTTCTCGCCAGGAATCACTATTCCATAAAACGTAAAAAAGAATCGGAGGAGTCGTTCCTTCGATTCTTTTTTAAGCAAGATTGGGCAACTTATATATCAGCATCTTTTTGATCAACCCGGTGTTATAAGACCACCAAGACAAAAGGAATTCTTAAAATGACAACCCTCGCCCACACACTTTACATCCGTACTTTCCCGCGCATGGCAAACTGGCTGCGTGACTTAACGTTGATCATGATCGGCTCGTTCTTTGTTGCGATTTTTGCCCAGGTGAAGATCCCGCTGCCCTTCACCCCTGTCCCTTTAACCGGCCAAACCTTTGCCGTCCTTCTTGTTGCAGCTGCCTTCGGATCAAAACGCGGCGCGGCTTCGATGGCTTTGTACATCGCACTTGGCGCGTTTGGACTTCCCATTTTCGCGGGCGGCGCGTCAGGGGCAGCTTATCTCTCCGGTGCAACGCTTGGATACCTGATCGGATTTATCCTTTCTGCCTATATCGTCGGACTCCTCGCAGAGCGTGGTTTCGAACGAAGTGTACGAACATCCTTCATCCCGTTTTTGGCCGGTACAGCCATCATATACACCTGTGGAGTGTCCTGGCTGGCATTCGAGCTGGGAAGTTTTGATAAGGCTCTCACAGCTGGGTTTATTCCATTCCTGGCTGGTGATACGATCAAGCTGCTTGCCGCATCCTTCGCTCTTCCGGCTGCATGGAAGTTGGCGAAATAAAAAAAATGACTGTCTCCGTGAAGGCGACAGTCATTTTTTTATTCGATGCTCAAGACTCTCATCAACACCCTGCGCTGGTGCGGACGGGAGCGGTGCTCAAAAACGTGACTAATCCCCACGCATGAATGCGGGGGCTTCTAAGGCAGAGCCTAGGCTA
>CAYLOW010000092.1:0-14934 GCA_964385315.1 uncultured Anaerolinea sp. | reverse complement strand
GTGTACGCCACCCGCCTCGGTGCGTCTGGTATGCAGATCGGTTTATTGACTGCCATGGCTGCCGTCGTCAATCTATTTCTTGCCATCCCCGCCGGCCGCTGGATCGAAAAGCGCCACACCGGTCGTGCCGTTTTCTGGTCGTCTGTCATATTTCGTGCCGGCTACTTTTTATGGATTCCCCTCCCCTGGCTTTTTAATGAACAGGGGCAGATCTGGGCATTGATCATCCTCGCCTTCTTAATGGCGATACCGCTAACGCCGATGGGGGTCGGTTTTAACGCGCTCTTCGCTGAATCCGTGCCGGACCGGTTTCGCGCACAGGTTGCGGGCACCCGTAATATCACCTTTGCCATTACCTACATGTTGACCTCGTTCGGGGCGGGCTTTATTCTGAAAAGCATGCCTCTCGAGCCCGGCTACCAGGTGGTCTTTGCGATCGGTGCATTTGGTGCGGCGTTGAGCAGTTATCATCTTTTTCACCTCAAACCAATTCAGGAGGATATCTTTCCTCTTCCCCCATCACCACAGCCTGAAGTCACCCCGGGTGTAAATGCCCCCCAGGGTATAAAAGCCGCCCTGCGGCTGGATATTTGGGGAACCCCGTTTCGGAGTGTACTCCTAGCGCTGTTCTGTTTTCATTTAACTCAATACCTTCCTTCACCGGTTTTTCCACTCTACAATGTCCGCGTCCTCCATCTTAATGACAGTAATATCGGCACGGGCACCGCATTGTTCTACCTTACGGTACTGATCGGTTCAACTCAATTCCGGCGCATTGCCCAGCATTATGGAAATAAAAAAGTGACCGGCTGGGGCGCAGCCGGGATGTTCGCCTATCCTTTCCTGCTGGCCCTGACCAAAGAGGTCTGGCAATTCTATATTGTTTCTTTGATTGGCGGTGTTATTTTTGCCATGGTCAATGGCGCATACATTAACTACATGCTCGAAAAGATCCCCGCTCACGACCGCCCCTCACATCTGGCGTGGTATGCCATCGTCCTCAATGTCGCCATTCTGGCCGCTTCCTTTGCCGGCCCTGCCATAGCAGATAGTGTCGGCCTGGTATACGCGCTCATTATCATCGCCCTCTTACGCTTCCTCGCAGGAATTGTCATCCTCAGATGGGGATGATGTCCAATTTTTTATTATCCAAATTTGTTGCAAAAATTATAAAATTTTATGCAACAAGCGGTAAAATCAACCTGTGACTGAAAACATCAAAGTAATCGCAACCAACCGCAAAGCCAGTTTTGAGTATTTCCTGATGGATAGATACGAAGCGGGGCTTGTCCTGCAGGGATCTGAGATCAAATCCGTCCGCGCAGGACAGATCAGTATTCAGGAATCCTTTGTGGATATTCCCAACGCACAGGAAGCCTGGCTCGTCGAGGCACATATAGCCCCTTACGAACAGGCGGGACAATATTTTAACCATGAACCAAAACGCAGGCGTCGTTTGTTGCTGCACAAAAAGCAGATCCGCGAGTTGTGGAATGACATTCGGATTAAGGGCAATACCGTTGTCCCGACACGCGTGTATCTGAAAGACGGGCGTGCCAAGATCGAGATCGCCCTCGCCAAAGGCAAGAAAGCCTATGATAAACGTGCAACCATTGCCAAACGCGATGAAGCACGGGACAACGAGAGAGCATCAAGAATCAGATAGCTGCGCTTGAAAACAAGGAGTCTACATGTCCCCTTCCACAATCGGCGGAATCAACCTTCTGCCCGAACCTGAAAAACGCGCGATCTATGCCCGCTACATCCCCAAGGCCCTTCTTGAAAAATTCGAGATCCCGCCCCTTACCTCCGCAGCGGGATATAACCTATTACAATTTCGGTTTGCCCCCGGCTCCTCCGATGTGGAAATGCGTCTTTATCATAAAATGGATTTCCCTGATCCCCTTTTTTATGCCCACCTCACAGACACGCTGAACGGCCAAATTCACATCCTGCTTTACATCCTAAATGCGCCAGGAACTCCACGGTTTGATGTGGATAAAATGCCTGACGGGGCGCCAACACAGTTCGGCACTCTGCAAAGAAATCTTGAAGCAGAACAGGCCGCCCTGGCAGCGGGGCTGGCTCCAGGACAGGTGCGGCGTGGATTACGGCTTTTGGGACAGGCGATCGATGCTTTTGAAGGATTCGTCAAAGCGCTGGGACATGATATGTATTTCATTGAGCCCTTGTACTACCACAACGCTGTGATCTTTGAACGCTACGGCTTTAATTATCAGATGGGCAGGCGTCTAATGAACAGTATCCACACAGGGTTTCAAACAGGCGGTGATTTGCTGGTGCAATTGGACGGGTCCAATCCTTTCCGACAGGCAGAGGCGGCAAACAGCATCCGTAAACGTTCATGGGCGATCCACGATGGAATTCTTGGTGAGCCTTTCACCAATGTAACCATGTACAAACAGGTGGGGAAATTAGCAGGGATAAACACCTCGCCCGATTGCGTCTGGTAATTTGGACCAGGGAATTCCCCCCGACATCTAATTTTGGGAAACTTTGGCCAGCCCCCGCTCGATTTCAGATTTTTGAAAACAGTGGGGGCTGTTGTTATTACTCCAAATCTTCCTCTTCAGTACCGGAAGAAAACGCGCCCAAAGCTGAGTTTAGGCTGGCCAGCAAAAGCAGGGTGATAATGATGGCTGAACTGATACACCAGATACACACAGCCCCAATGACGAATATCTCCAGGTAAGTCAGGTAGATCGAGAAGATGGTACCAAACAGCGCCATGCCAAAGAGGGCTACAGGCGCATAGGTGGAAAGCCAGCCCCAATGTTGACGGCCACTCCACCACGCGGCAAATATACCGATAAAGCCCAGCGCCCCTAGAACGCCGACAGGCAATATACCCCAGAGGCGCGAATATGAACTTGATTGAACTGCGTTGCAATCACCGACTGGGCCGCAAAACGCCTTTACAGATTGGGTCTCTACAAAGATCAAATAAGCGGCAACTGCCAGTCCAACCAGGGACAGCCAGGGAATGGCGGCATCCATCCACGCAGCACGAATGTAAAGTTTGCCGATCAACAAGCTTCCAAAAGAATAAATGGATGCGAGAACCATGAAGGCCATGACAATGGCGGCAAGCGTAAAACCGTTATTCTTAACAGGGAGTTCAGGAGTGCTTTCAACCGGGGTTTCATTTTCAAGCGCAAGCTCGGGTTTAAGTGTGGGAACTGTCTGAACGGCAACAGCCGGTTCCGATGTTGAAGTTGAGATTGAATCGGAAGGTAAGGCTGCAATTGGCAATAGGCCTGCCAGAAGCGGGTTTGTCGGGAAGCCCAACCCGCCACCAGCCAGATGATCAGCCACCAAACCGGGCAATTGATTTTGCACCTGGTCGGAACCAACCAGCACCTGGTCACCGATTATTAGAAAGGGCACCCCTGTATTCTCTTTTGGAATACCATATGAGGCGGAAATCTTTAGCAGCAAATCGACATCAGCGGTACCCTTAACCTCGATCATAATAAGATCAAATTGTTCACCATATTTTTGATGCAAGGGCGGCAGCACGTTCTGAATAACATTTTCACAATGGGAACAACCCCGCATCCAGAACATGACAGCATGGACAATTGGCTGCTGCGTCTGCGCATGCACCGGGGCAGCAAGTAAAGCTAGAAGAAGGATAAATAGAAAGGGAATGGATTTATAGGATATATTTTTCATGGATGGGTATTGTGTTTCTCCAACGCAAGCCGGGCGTTTTCTTGAGTAGATCTGAATTAGGGACAGCGAATCAGTCCCTGGGCCCATAAACATCCACCGCAGGTGGGTTGAATGTTTCCAAAACAGTCTTCGATATTTTCATTTGCCATTTCACAACTATTACAAAAAACACAGGGCGAAAAATCAAAATCATCCAATCTTTTTCGCAGGTTCAGGTATTCGGAATCGTTCCAAATATCCAACAGACTGGCTTGATGAATATCCCCAACAAAAAATTCCTTTGAAGTGCGTTTTCGCGTATCAAGATAGTGTTCGTGTGTATAGAGGAGCGGCAGGCAGGGACTGACCTTGCCATCCTGCCGGACTGCAAGACTGCCCCGCTCGACAAAGGGGCATTGATCCCTGTTCTCATTCAATGCACCCCCGAAAAGTTCAAGGCGGTTCATGCCGTTCAACACGGCTGCCAGCGCAGGGATGGTCTTCTCGTTGATATCCATAAGAGGCAGGTGAATCAGCGGGCTCATCTGCGCGCTGGGTGCAACGTTCATCGAACGCATGTATAAATTTTCATCGAGCAATTCGGCGTTGTGCGCCAGTACATTGCTGACAGAAAATTCCACCGCCCCAAGGCGCATTCCCAGTTTAATGACTTCATTCAAATCGTGGATATTTCGGCGCATGGCCACAAAGGCGATACCAAGCTTTGGAACCCCGGCCCAGGTTGAAAATCCAAAGGTTTTATACTTTTGCATCCTCAGGCGGTTAAGGTTTTCGAGTACCAGCGGAAGGGAATCCCCTAGACGAACATCCATATAACATTCAGACGATGCCCCGTCAAGCGATACCCAGAGCTTATTCAGCCGCAGGTCCACCAGCCTCTGGCTGACCTGCTCGGTCAATAGAATTCCATTGGTGATAAGGGCTACGGAATGCCCTGCTGTTTTTGCCAGTTCAACCATCTCAAGGCAGTTCGGGTGCGAGAGAGGTTCACCGTACCCGCCAAAGAACAGCTCGGGTTTTTGCGGCATGGCTTCCAGACTGGAGAGAATGAGTTTGAAAGTGTCGATCGACATGCCGCCGTATTTAACATCCCAGACGTTCCGCATACAGGTGGAACAATTAAGGTTGCACTTATTGGTAATTTCCACATATACCCGTTTGAGGGTTGTGAGCGGAGAACGCAGGTGTAACCCGTGACTGTTGGGTTCAACCCGTATTTCGTCGCCGGGAAATATACCCAGCTCTCTGGCCAGATAGGGCGGCAGAATAATATTTCCGTGTTCATCAACCTGGGCATGTTTTATTTTTGGCATCGAAAGAGTCCATCTCCTGGGTGGGAGGATTTTACCTTACCAGCTTTTCGTCCGGCGGACAGACTTCCTGTGCTGCAGCCAGCATTTCTGGCGCAGGGGCGGCTGCCCCGCCAAAATACTTCTTTTGGAAGAAAAACGCCACATTGACCAGCCCGATCATCACGGGCACTTCGATCAAGGGACCGATGACCGCCGCAAATGCCGCCCCGCTCCCGATCCCAAATACTGCCACCGCCACCGCGATCGCCAGTTCAAAATTGTTACTGGCGGCGGTGAACGCGAGGGTTGTTGTCCTGGAGTAATCCGCGCCGACCTTTTTACCCATCCAAAAAGAGACGAGAAACATCACAACGAAATAGATCAAAAGCGGGATTGCGATCCTAACAACGTCAAATGGCAGTTCCACGATCACGTCACCCTTTAGAGAGAACATCACCACAATGGTGAACAGCAGGGCAATCAGGGTCAACGGGCTGATCTTCGGAACAAAGAACTTGTGATACCAGTCCTTACCTTTCACACGGACAAGGAAAAAGCGCGTTAAGAATCCTGCAATGAACGGGATCCCGAGATAGATGAACACACTCTTTGCGATCTCACCGATCGTGATGTCCACGATATTGCCCGTCATGCCAAACCAGGTGGGTAAAACCGTAATGAATACATAGGCATACACACTGTAGAACAGGACCTGAAAAATGCTGTTAAAAGCCACCAGCCCTGCCGCATATTCAGTATCGCCCTTCGCCAGTTCATTCCAGACAATAACCATCGCGATACAGCGCGCTATACCGATCAAGATCAATCCAGTCATGTATTCGGGATAACCGCGCAAAAAAATGATTGCCAATACAAACATCAAAATGGGGCCGATCACCCAATTTTGGATCAGGGAGAGGGTGAGAATTTTCCAATTTCTGAAAACATCACCGAGTTCATCGTAATGAACCTTTGCCAATGGTGGATACATCATTAATATTAGGCCGATCGCGATCGGAATATTGGTCGTACCAATCGATACGGCTTTATTGAAATCCGCGACCGCCCTGGGAAAGAGAAAACCGATGCCTACGCCAACTGCCATGGCAAGGAAAATCCACAAAGTCAGGTAGCGATCAAGGGTGGACAGCTTATGAGTTGCTTTTTTTTCGTTGGACATTTGATCCCTCTTTTTAATATTTGTTCTTTATTTACTTATGCCGCTTCGAGGGCATTCGCAACAAACGTGGTGATCTCAGCCGGAGATGGAATGCGTCCTGAGGAAACCACCTTCTCATTGATCACCAACCCTGGTGTTGACATGACGTTATACGCCATGATATCGGGGTATTCGGTGACTTTGACAACCTCAGCCTCCACGCCCATTTGACTAACAACCTGCCGGGTGACGGCCTCCAATTTTTTACAATTCGCGCAACCTGAACCGAGAACTTTGATGGTAAGCATTTTTACTCCTATGATATGAATCTGTCAGGGTGAAGCCCTTCGGGTTCGTTTATTATAAAATCCAATTGAACATGTATCCTGTTAACATGATCGCCACAGCGATCACAACAAAGAATGTAATCAGCAGCGGCAATTTAAGTACCCGCTTTAAGATCACCGCTTCAGGCAGGCTCAAGCCAATGACCGACATCATGAATGCCAGCGCGGTCCCTACTGATGCGCCTTTCTCGATCAGCGTACCAACGATCGGTACAATTCCCGCTGCATTGGAATATAACGGAATGCCGATCAAAACCGCGGCAGGCACAGACCACCAGGCTTGCTTACCCAAAATGGATGCAAGCGCATCCTCGGGAACATAGCCGTGAATTCCAGCGCCTACAGCGATGCCGACGACAACGTATAACCAAACCTTGCCAACAATTTCCTTCACTGATTGCCAGGCACGCTCAATGCGGTCAACCCAGGTTAATTTTTCTTCAACCTCGCCTGCTGTGTGGTGAATTTTCCAGACAAAATCCTCAACATACTTTTCCATTTTTAACCGCCCAATGATGAAGCCTGCCAAAATTGCAACAGCCAAACCGGATGCGATATATAACCCGGCCACCTTCCAGCCAAATAGGCCGATCAGCAGGATAATGGCGACTTCATTAATCGTAGGCGCCGCAATAAGAAACGAGAAGGTCACCCCCAAAGGAATGCCTGACTCCACAAAGCCAATGAAAAGCGGTACCGCAGAGCATGAACAAAATGGTGTAACAATACCCAAAAGGGCTGCGAATACATTGCCAACGCCTTCGCGTTTGCCGCCCAACAAGGCGCGCGTCCTTTCAGGGCTGAAAAAAGTGCGGACGATGGAAATGGCAAAGACCATGCCCGAAAGCAAAAGCAAAATCTTCGGTACATCGTAAAGGAAGAAAGCCAGCGACACACCCAGGCGGGAGTCACGCGCAAATCCCAACAAGGAATAGGAGATCCAATCCGCAAGGGGCTGGATGATGTTGTAGGCAGCCAGCCAAGCCATTATAACGACTGTGAGTATGGCGATTAAATATTTTTTTGTATATGGGAGGGAAGATGGAGTAAGAGTAGACATAAGGTTACGGGTTTACTGTGGGCGAAAGAACTGGTGTGCATTGCGGGCATTCACAAGAAGGATTGACCCGGGAATTAATGAGCGCAGTAATAGATGCGACGGGGACGCCGCTCAGGCGGGCAGAAGCAATGATCAAATCAAGCAGTGCGGCATCTTTCAGACGATAAAAAATATAACGTCCCTCCCGCCTGTCAAGCAAAATATCCGCTTTGCGAAGCGCCATCATGTGCTGGGAAATGTATGCCTGCCGAAAACCAAGCGCAGATTCCAGGTGACAGACACATGCTTCCCCAGTCCCGATTGCAAGCAGGATTTGCAAACGGGTTAACGGAGCTATGGTTTCGAACAGGGAAGCAATGGGTTCAAGAGAGTTTTGATGCTTACTCATATTCACCTTTCTGAATATATTTTACGTCACATTCAGAAAAACGAATATAACAAGCGTCATGTTTTTTCACGCTGAAGGTCACATCACTATTTGGTTGGATTTTTTTGTCCCCCCTCCCGGCAGAATATTCACCGGGAAATCAAAATGCACTCTCAATAAAAACTGATTCGTTGATTGTGTGAGAATTAAATGAGTTTATTAATTTATATAAAAGGACATCACTTACAATAGCTCCCTTGGAAATAACCGGGATTCCTTTTTTATCCACCACATCCCTTGATAGCACCATGCCAAGTCTCAAACCGCCAATATTCACCTCTTTTTCACCTCGTAGGACATGGGTCATCTGATAGGATGAACGATGGCTGCTTTGCTCCACCTTGTGACGGAACTCTCTAAAAATACTCGGGTCATATTCTGATGCCTGCTCCTGCATCGTCTGAATAGCCGAGGCCGGGTTTTTTGTTTTTTCCATCAGACCATCAAAGTCAATAATGACCTTTAAAATACGGGCCAGTAATGGTATCTCATTGCCAATTGGGTCTTCAGGAGCAGAGGGATTGCCGTAGCTGCAACTTTGATACCCCACCGCTTCAGCGATGTCCTTCAGGCGGGGGATATTAATGATCAATAGTCTCCCCATTCGCGGGATGGATTTGATCACCTTTATTTCGGATTCCTCCATCACCTCACCGCTCTGCCACCTTTCAAGAACGTTCCGGGGAATAGTTACCGCTCCTATTTGACTTAGCAGGGCAGCCAGTTCTATCTCCCAGGATAAATCCTCGAGATGTAGAGCAATTGCAGCGTCACGTGCGAAATTGCGCAAACGGCCTGCCTGTGCAAATATCCCCGGATTTGTAACAGCAAGAATATCGATCAAGACTTTGATACTGCCGAAAAGCGTCTTTCTTAGCAGGTCCCGTTCCATCATGATAAGTTCGGTTTGGCGAAATCCATCCATAACCGCTGATAGGAAGGTGTCAGGCGGACAGGGTTTGAGTAGAAAACGAAAGATGGAGCCTTTATTCACAGCATCCAGGGCCATCCCGATTTCTGCTGCACCTGTTAATAAAATACGGGTAACATCCGGGGCATTCTTTCGCACCTGTGCCAATAATTCGATACCGTTCATTCCCGGCATATGGTAGTCGGTAACAATAAGTGCCAATTCGGGTGAATTCGCGATGATTTCCAGGGCTTCCCGCCCGCTTTGGGCTGTTTTTATATCAAAAATATTCTCTTTACTTAACATGCGGGAAAGGGAATTAAGGACATTAACTTCGTCATCAACGATCAATATGGACTTTGTACTCATGTTCGCGTCCTTGTCAAAGGGGAGTAGACTTAATCATATAATCACGGATCATTGGGGCCCAATCTGAAAGACGCTCGGCAAGCCCCAGCGTTCTTAAATACTGCATATCCAAATAAAGATCAAAGGCTCCATTTTTTTCATTCTGGTACATATTTAATAATCCATTAGCCAAATGCAAGGCGGTTAACAGACCAGGCTGCGATGCAGGCTGCTTCCCGGGAAAGTGGTGATAGGTCACTGCCTCCACAATGGGGTTCGGCAGACCCCAGATGCCCAATAAGTATCCGCCCATTTGCGCATGCGAAGTACCTAGGTACTTTAGTTCAGATTCAATGAAAACCTGACCATTTTCCATAAATTTTACATGATCAAAAAAACCGGGGATCTGGAAACTCAACAGCAATCCAATATCATGCAATACACCCGAAACCCGCGCATCATCACATTCCCGATCTTCCAGGTTAAGGCTGCGCGCGATCATAAAAGCCAAATTACTGACATGCAGGCTGTGCTGCCAGATAACATCAACAGAGATCGGAAAGTTATTCTGATTTTGATATTCCGAAAACACTTGTAACCCCAGGGCAAGCGAGCGGACACTGCTCATGCCCAAAAAAGTAACTGCCCGCTGAGGGCTGCTTATCGGTTCTGATATGCCAAAGAACGCTGAATTAACCAACTGGAGGATTTTGGCGGTCATGGCGGCATCTTGTGAAATAATATTTCCCACAGACAGCGAACTCGCGGTTTCCGATCGAAATTCCTCAAGAAGCTGGTTGTACAATCTGGGAACGCTTGGCAGAACCCTAATGTTGGTGACAATATTCAAGAGGTCCGGGTCCAAAAGCATTCCCCGCAGGCAGCAGGCGCGCTCGATAATATCGTGAATTTTTTCGATCACACAGGGTTTGGGAATGATCTGGTGAACCAGGTGAACAGATCTCATTAGCTGTGCATCTCTGGTATTCCCTGAAAGGATAAACCGTATCACTCCGGGGTGGCTTCCGCTGACTTCCTCCAACAATTGAATCCCGTCCATACCAGGCATATGAATATCTGTGACAATGGCATCAAAATTGTGTTCGGATAATTTTAGTAATGCCTCCCTGCCAGAATCAGCAAATTCCGCATCCCAATGATCACCATATTTCATAATGGACCGCTGTATACCCCTCAGCACCAGCGGGTCATCATCAACAAAAAGGATCAAATGTTTTTCTTTGTTCATCCCTGTTCCAATTCTGAAAAATTAACAGGCAGCTCAATGGTAAAGGTCGTTCCCTGACCGGGAATTGAATCAACACCGATGATGCCATGGTGATTATTAACAATAATATTGTGCGCCATGGAAAGTCCCTGGCCGGTCCCTTTTCCAACGCCCTTGGTTGTAAAGAACGGGTCAAAGATACGTGGACGAATGTCGCGGGGAATGCCGATCCCGGAATCTCGAATGGTGATAAAGACTCTGTTATCACGCAGACGGGTGCATACTTTGATGATCCCTTTTTGGTCTGATCCGGCAGGCTGTTTCTCTTGAATCGCCTGTGCTCCATTGACGATCATGTTCAGGACCACCTGATTAATTTCATCGATCTGGCAGTAGACCAATGGCAGGTCCCCCTCCAAATCTGTCTCCAACTCGGCACAGTACTTCCACTCACTACGGGAAATAACGGCAGTAGTCTCGATCCCGTGATTGATATCATAAAACTTCTTTTCTTTTTCAGAAGGGTGGGAGAATTCCCTGATTGCCAGGACGATTTTGCGCACCCGTTCAGCGCCATCCAATGACTCTTGGATGGCTTTGGGAATTTCCTTATCAAAGTAACCGATATTTTTATCTCGAGCCAGCCCTGCCAACCGCTCCACATCTGCCCGTGAAAGGATCTTATCAACATTCTCATGGGTCACCCGCTGAAAGGCATTTAGCATCTCAGTATAATTTGAATAAGCCCCCTCGAGAAATTTGAGATTATCCCCAACATATTGAATGGGGGTGTTGATCTCATGGGCTACGCCCGCGGCAAGCTGCCCGATCGCCGCCATCTTTTGCGACAACATGGTTTGTTCTTCCACTTTTTGTTTTTCAGTCGCGTTTTGGAATACGATCACAAAACCGACTGTTTCCTCCTCCAGTGTGGCGGCTTTTAGCGATGTAATGCTGCCGGATAAAAGCAGCCTTTCTCCGGTTTTGGTAATTAACACCGGGCTGCGGTACGCCGCATATTTCTTTTGAGCTTTTTCCATCTCGACCAGATAAATGGCGGGATCGGAAATCTTATCGAGCGTGGAGGAAATATTTAATCTAAGAACATCGGTAACCGGTTTATTGATCGCCTCCGATAAGACAAAACCGGTTATCAATTCTGCCGCCCGATTGAACAGGATCACAATACCCTCTGTATCGGTCACAATAACCCCGTCATCAATACTCATCAAAGTTATAGATAAAAGTTCCTTTTCAGCCGCCAGCGATTCCTGGGCAATGATTTTTTCATGAACTTCCTTCTGCAATGAGATTTCCATTACTTTACGCTCAGTGATATCACTGATAATTGCCGTTTGGAATTTTTCATCAGCGATCCGCCATTCTGACAGCGAAAGCTCCAAGGGGAATTCACTGCCATCTTTTCGCCGCCCTTCCATTTCAGTGGTCTTTCTTATGATCCGTCTCTCTCCACTGGATTGAACACAGACAATGCCATCCACGTATTCAGGATGGTAACGATCCGGCAGAAGCAGGGAAAATGACTGACCGTGGATTTCAGCTTCAGGATAGCCAAATATAGCCTCAGCACAAGGATTCCAATCCGCAATATTTCCTGCCGCGTCAAAACTGATGATGGCATTGATCGCGGAATGAATGAATGCCCGGTAACGGGATTCGCTATCCCGTAAAGCCTTCTCAGTCAGTTTGCGTTCATTCAATTCTGTTTGCACCCTGCTATAGAGGGTGGCATTTTGCTCCGCAGATGCAATATGCAGGGCCAATGCCTCTAATAGTTTTAATTGATTTTCAGTATACGCGTTTATCCGAAAGCTCATCACCTGAATTACCCCGTTAACCCTGCCACCCGTTTTTAGCGGAACGATCAATGCCGAGCGGGTTACATCTTCATCCGGAGGAATTTCATCGACAACCTCGTTCGTTTCGTCATTAACATAATAACTACTCCGGGCTGTTTTCGCCTGTACCTGGTAATCGTTGAGCAGCAGGGATTGGCCCGTCCGGATAACAAGGCTCTGGGTTCCTTTCCCCTCTTCTTCCAGAGGAATGGGAGGAAATTCAGAGACATCCAGCCAGTTATTTTCCATCCAACAGGCCCGGCAGGTGATCAGCTGTGTATCATGGCTGAAAGCTGAAATGAAAAATCCATCATTCGAAGCGATGCTGGACATGGAATCGCAAACAGCCTGGTAGATCTCACTCAGATCAAGTGTCCGATTTAATCGCTGGCTGGCCTCGTATAAGATACGCAATTGTTCGCTTTGCCTGGCCACTATTTCATCAGCCTGCTTCCGATTGGTAATGTCACGAAAAACACCAAAAGTACCCGTAAAAATTCCCTGCTCATCGAACTGCGGAACGGCTGTTACAAGTAATGCCCGTTTTTCTCCATCAGGACGATGGATCTCCACTTCATACCCGCTCCTTTCGCCCAAATACCGCTGCCTGGTTTGATCTCGGATCTCGGCATAGCCATCAGGCGTTGTAAATTCAAGCAAGCTGCGACCCAAAAGTTTACCGGGCTCCACACCAAAGATTGCATCTGCCGCAGGATTCGCCAGGATAAATACTTCATCTGGATTGACAAAGCCGATCCCTTCACCCACATTTTCAATAAGAGTACGATAGCGTTTTTCAGATTCCAGCAGCGATATATTTGCCGATTTACGGTCGGAAATGTCATGCAAGGAAATAACCTGGGTATTTTTCCCCTGGTATGCTATGGTCTTTCCGTGAAGCTGGCACGGGAAGGTTGTCCCATCTTTTCTTATTGCTGTTGCTTCATATACACCTTCGTGGCCCGCGAGGATATTCTGCATTACCATTTCCCGATCTTCAGGAACGATCCATTCCGTTTCAAGTTTTCCAACCGCCTCCTCGGAGGAATAACCAAATAATTTTTCAGCGGCATGGTTTTGTTCTATGCAAACCCCCTTTTCTGAGATAAATATGGCTTCAAAAGCCGCTTCATTCAGGCCACGATATTTTTCCATGCTAACTTCAAGCTTTGCTTCCGCGTGTTTACGCTCAGCCACATCCTCTTCCAATTCCGTGATCAACCGGTGATTTGCCATTAGAAACAAAAAGAAAGTCAAGCCAATATACAACATTTGGTAGATCAGGGTCGCCAGGGCGTTAAGAATGCCTGAATCTAAAAAGCTGCTGTTGGTTGATGCATTGTTATCAAATAAAAGTCGGAATACATTCACAAGTGCAAAACCGATAAATATAATTTTGCCGAGTGAGATTTCCGGCCGTGAGCTGGCATTTACCCGATGGAGTATGAGCCAGGCGATCTGAATGCAAACCAATAACGTCGCAACGGAAAAATTACGGCTGCGCCATATCAAGCTGGGCTGAACATAGGTTAAATAGGCGTGAATGAAAAAAAATGTCGTCAATAAAACATAGTTATGGATCTGAGAGGCCGCCTTACCTTCAAACCTTTCCATTCCGATATAAACGAAAATGATGCCGGCAACCGCGAGGGTATTTGCAGCTAAAATGGAAAAAAAATCGGGGATAACACCGCGCAAGCTGATCATCAAAACAGCCAAAAACTGCATGATAAAGTTTGCCATCCAGAAGCCCAATCCGTGCAGACGCTTGCGATTCCGCTGCCATAAAAATGACATAACCACCGCGCAGATCGCGTTACTTACCACATAGCCGATGAAGAGTGTTCTAATATCAAGTATGTTATTCATGATTTTTTAATTCTCATTAACAGGTATTCCGAGGCGACTGCTGTGATCGAATTGGAAAGGTTGCCCCCCTGTGGAGGGGACAAATCGCCCTCATGGATTTCCCCCGTACGTTTTAGAAAAATGGATACACACATAAATCAGAAAGCACGAAAACCGGGCACTTCTGGCGAAATCCATTTTATTATTATCGGCCGTATCTCTAGAAATAGTATAAAAAAACCGGAACCTTACGAAAAAGCAAGGTGGCAGCAAGAATAATATTGCTGCCATATTAAAACGACCCGACACACATGTATCCCATGAGTGGGTCGTTTACTTTTATGTAGAACGTATACTGGATCGGTCAATTTTCTCTTTAAATAAGAGGTGATGCTATTTTCTCTCCAGACCCTGCCTGGACTACGGCCAGCCAGCTTGAAGCCAGATGTGCCGCGCCCGGATAGATCAAATATCGCCGTGACCACGCCGGGTGGAATTTTTCTTTGAATGAATGTATTCCCTTGAAGTTATAAAACAGGCTCACGTTCTCATACACCCAGTGCATGACCTTTTCGATGGCTGGATTGTCGAGCTGTTCGCCAACCCCTGAAAGGGAACTAAGCCCAAGGTAGAAACCGTGATAACCCTGGGATTTTGCCCATTGGAAAAGCGAGACAAACAGGAATTCCATCGTTCCATTTTTAATTTCATGACACAGAGTGTCTTGGAAGACTGCCGCGTTTTTGGCAATATCGTCAAA
>CAYLOW010000091.1:0-15253 GCA_964385315.1 uncultured Anaerolinea sp. | reverse complement strand
CTTTGGATCCAAAAAAACCAAAATCCAATCCTTGGAGAAATTTCAAATTCGGCAAAGCCCTTTACCAACGCAAAGATCCCCCGAAACTTTAGACCACACCCAGAATGAGAATATCACTTGATTAATTGAGTAAAAAGGTGTATCTTTTGTAGATACTTAAAGGAGATTCCCTCATGCTCACAAAAGTTCAAAAATGGGGCAACAGTCTTGCCCTGCGAATACCAAAAGCATTTGCCCTCGACGCTCAATTGGAAAACGATTCCTTCGTGGAAATTAGTATCGTTGAAGGTCAGATCATTATTACGCCGGTTGCCGCACCAAGTTGGACGCTTGAAGAATTATTAGCGGGTATCAACAAAAATAATCTCCACAATGAAGTTGATACCGGTTTTACCATGGGAAATGAGGTTTGGTAAATCCATGGCATACATTCCTGATAGCGGCGATATTATTTGGCTCATGTTTGATCCACAAGCAGGGCATGAACAGGCAGGTCACAGACCAGCACTGGTTTTATCCCCAAAAGGCTATAACGGTAAAGTTGGTTTAGCCATCCTCTGCCCTATTACCAGTCAGGTCAAAGGGTATCCTTTTGAAGTCAAAATACCCGAAGGCCTGGAAGTAGGCGGTGCAGTTTTATCTGACCAAGTTAAAAGTCTTGATTGGAAAGCACGTCAGGCAAAATTTAGCTGTAAGTTACCCCCTGCCATATACAATGAAGTCGTGCAAAAATTAAGCACCTTGATTCGTCTGCAGCCTCAAAACATGTAGGGTCTTGAAAAGGCAAAACATCCAACAAATCGCACTCAGAAACATGGTCATCACGAACACCCCTGAAGTCATCAGACTTCAACCAGGACCGCTTCTCAGCGGCAACGCACAATCCGTTTCCTTTAGCATAGACCCTTTCCGTCACTTCAACCCATAATTCGTTGGGCGGCGTTGCTATATCATGGGAAACAATTTTTAAGGAAACGCTGATGAATAATCCTTGGCTTCAAATTCCAGCATCTGACTATGAAGGACATATGAGTAATCCTGAAATCGCTCAATAGCAATTTCTAGCCCAAACCTTTCAAGCAGCGTTGAATAAATACGATGACACTTTTATAGCCTACCTGGGATGCACTACAGGGAATGGTCTTGAGTTTGTGAACTCAGATGTTACCAAAAAAGTAACCGCGATCGATTTGAATCCAGAATACCTGGAAATATTACGCCTGCGTTACGGACATATCGTTGCGGGATTGGAAGTTGTCGAAGCCAATCTGGAAACATGCTCCCTCGAAGAATCAGCCTATTCACTCATATATGCGGGTTTATTATTTGAGTACGTTGAACCAGAGGTATTGCTTCCAAAAATAGCAATGTCGCTGCAAATAAACGGTGTGTTAGCATCTGTTCTTCAACTGCCCGCAAAAAACCTGGCGAAAGTATCAGAAAGCCAATATGAAAGTCAAAAAAACCTGGCGCCCATCATGAAATTAATTCCGCCGTCACAATTCAAAACCATCGCAACTGATTTGGGTTTACGCGAGATGGAAGCAAGAATCGTAACCCTTGCATCAGGTAAACCGTTTTTCATCGGCACATATACCAAAACCACGTCCGCTGGTTAGCGCAGATATCAAGAGACACGCAGGGAAAAGACACAAAAGAAACAGGAGCCGTTAGGCTCCGATTTTCCATAACCGTCTCCATGTTGACCGGCCCCCTGAAGGTGCAGTCTTTCGCTATCTCCTAAACCAGGCGACCAATTGTGCCAGGCCAAGCAGGGCCACGGCCGCCAGAAATACGATCCATTCAAAGGTAAATTGCAGGCGCAGAAGCATGGTAATGGAGGCGAGGGCCAGCCCGGCCAGGGTGAGCAGGCTGACGCGCGCAAGGTGACGGCGCTCAATCCCCCGTGTGTCGTCGTCTTTAGCCATCGAGATCAAGCGCAATCGAAACTCAGACATATCCCAGGCAAAGAGCGCAAAAATTCCCCCGGCAAACAGCCAGCCCGGTACAAATCCGAACCACAGCCCAAGGGCGGATAGTACTGTGAAAACGGGCAGGGCAAGGGTGGAGTACCAATTCCATCGCTGCCATATCGCAAGCAGCCAGCCGGCGCCGAAGAGGATGATCCAGATCGAAAAAGATACATACCCGCTGAGGGTAAATCCCCACGCGAGTGAAGCGGAAGAGATCACGATACTGAATATAAGTGCGACCAACGTCACAAAGACCTCCTCTGATGCGACAATAACGGACCGACCGCCTGATCGAAAAGATTAGACACATCCCATTCGACGACCTGGATGCCGGCGCGTTCCAGCCGGCGGATCAGCAGATCGCGTTCCATGCGGATGACACGCGCGGCGGTCTCCACCTGTTTGGTGGCGGGCAATATGCCAAGTTCAAATTTAACCGGGTCGGGGCTGATAACCATCACCTGATAACCCCGTCCGCGCATTTGGATCAGGACCCCCAGATCATCGCTGACCAGCGGGCTGACCAGGACGATCTGCGACTCGGCCGGGAACATCTGGGGCGATAAATGTTCCAACCCGGCAAAGACCGAACTGACGCCGATCTCGGCATGCGACAGCGCCTGCATGATGCGCTCATATTGGTGCTTTCCATACCCGGGCAGGGTCCAGCCGAGATACTCGCCGTACACCAGCAGGCCCACCCGATTGCCCTGCGCCAGAAAAACATCCGAGAGGGCGGCGGCGGCGGTCACCGCGCTTTCAAAAATGGAGTGATTAGGGGGAAACAAATTGGTCCTGACCCTCGCATCGAGCACGATGCCCACATCGGCCACACGCTCCTGTTGATATTCGTTGGAGTATAAACTTTCAGCATGCCGCGCACTGACCCGCCAGTTGATGGCGCGCGGTGAATCGCCTGATTGATATTTGCGCACCCCGAAGAATTCGATCCCTGTGCCGCCCACGCGCGCGGGAATCGTGCCCGCATATACGCGAGTCCGGCGCGGATTAATGAACACCTTTTTCAAGCGCCTGAAACCGGGGAATATGAATAGGCGGTCCTCTGATCTGACGACCTGCTCACGACGGGTCAAACCGAATAGATCCGTCGTCGTCGCGCGGGAGCCCCTGAAGTGATAAGAGCCGCGCTCACCGGTCACGGTGTAGAAAAAAGTATGGACTCCGCCCGCGGGAAGCTGGATCAGGTGGCGGGTGGAGCCACTGGAGATATTCAATTCCGGATGAATCTTTTCTTCGATCGAAAGTTCCTCGATATCCCCACCGTGATTGGTGACTGTCACGGTGACAACTGCCTCCGCATCAGGCGTGATGCGGTCACGCGAAAGGCTGCGCTGGATGTGAAGGTCAAGCTCCCCGGGCGCGTTCCAAAATCCGTATAAAAGATACACTAGAAACGGGATGGCGAACGCGATCAACTCGCCGCGCAGAGAGATCAACCCTGCCAGCAGCAAGCCATAAACCAGCGCCGATAAAAGAAAGGAACGCGTCACGTCAGCGGAGAACCGGCACGGGGGTGGATTTCAACACATCGCGGATGATATCGCTGTTCATCTCGCGCGACATCCAATGTTCGGGCTGCAGCATCAGACGATGGCTGAGAATGGGTACCGCAAATTTCTTTACATCATCCGGAAGGATATAGTCACGACCTGAAAGGGCGGCATGGGCCCGCGCCATTTTAAGGAATGCCAGCGAGGCCCGCGGACTTGAGCCGACCGCGACCCGACGATCGGTGCGTGTGGCGTGAACCAGGGCCGAGATGTAGCCTTCCAAGTCAGGGTCCACATGGACAGTTTCAAGCGCGGCGTGCATTTCGAGCAGTTGTTTCGGTTTGGTGATCTGTTTGAGCGCGAGCTCATCCTGTTTTCGTTCGCGGCGGCGCTGTAGAATTTCCTTTTCCCCTTCGAGGCTGGGATACCCAACCGTCAGTTTCAGCATAAAACGATCCAGCTGCGCTTCGGGCAGCGGGAACGTCCCTTCATATTCGATCGGGTTCTGCGTGGCGAGCACCAAAAATGGATCGGGCAGTTTCAGGCTTTCCCCTTCCATTGTGACCTGCCCCTCCTGCATGGCTTCCAGCAGGGCAGACTGGGTCTTGGGCGAAGCCCGGTTGATCTCATCAGCCAGCAGGATGTTGGTGAAGACCGGGCCGCGCCGCAGCTCGAATTGGTTTTTGGTGCGGTTAAAGATATAGCCGCCGGTAATGTCACCCGGCAAAAGGTCGGGTGTGAATTGGATACGTTTAAAATCCAAACCCAGCGCAGAAGAGAAACTGCGCGCGATCAAGGTCTTGCCGAGCCCGGGGTAATCTTCCAACAGAACATGCCCGCCCGCCAGGGTGGCAGCCATGATCGTCTCGAGCAAGTCACGCTTGCCGACCACCGCGCGTTCCACTTCGTCAATCACCTTACTGCTTAGTTCAGCTACTTTTACAATTTCCATATGCTTTGTCTCCATGGTGTGAAGCCTTGAAGGTTTCATTTTTTGGAATATTTTTACCCGCATGAAATAACTTTAGGGCTTGTGTCTTGTATCAGTCTTCATCTCATTCTCAAGGAACTCAAGTACCTGCCCCGGGTCCATATCCAACGGCGTGTTTTTTTGGGGCCGTCCGCGCCGCGACCAGGCCGGACGCGGAAAATCCCCGAAGGAGCCGTTCAAGCCGCTATCCAGATAATCGTCTATTTTCTGCGGGGGGGCCCAATCGCGCCCTGCCAGCCGCCCGAATTTTTTACTGACCGGCTGCCCCTCACGCTGCGCCAGAATTTCCCTGGCAGTCTTACCCAGCCGGTTTGCGATCAGCCATTTGTAATAGTTGCCGTTGCGTTGTGATTTTTCCAGCCAGCCCACAAGGTTTTCGATCTGGCCCGGGGCAGGTTTCACTTCAGGCTTGATAACCCATTGCGTGTTAAAGCGCGGCGCGAGGGATACCGCCGCGGATATCAGGACAACCACGATCAGCAGCAGCCATAAAATCAATTGGGGCAGAATGGAATAATATAAACGTAACAGCCACCATAAATAGACCAGCGGCACAATGATCACCCGTTCGGCCAGATCATGCAGCAAATATGCGGGAATCAGGGCTGATAGGAACAGGAGTGCAAGAAGAAGTACCCTCCGGCGGGTCACGGGACAACCTCCCCGCAATATTTTAAAATGGAGGTGAGGCAGGTAATCGCTTCATCGACATCACGCTGCCCTGAGAGCCGGGAACCATAGCGGACGGCTTCAAAAAGACGGGTCAGGCGCTTAACCGGCTCCGGGGGCAAACCGGCGCTTTCAAGGCGTACGGCAAATTCAGCAGGCGTCATGGCGTACTCGCGGTTCAATCCGCGCCGCGCATCCACCACATGGCTCATATCGGCATAACATTGGATGATCTTATCCTGCGCGGAGCCAGTAGAGGAAAGGTTCAGCAGCGAAGTGCGTGCCGCCTCCGCGATCTCATTCAACGGCAGGGACACGACTGTTTTTTGATTACGAAGCATCCACCAGTTGTAGAGTCCCCGGAAGGCAATGGCAGCGAGCAGAAATAGTAAAAATGCGGTAACAAAAGAAACCCAGCCCGAAACCTGCGGCGGGTCAAAGACCGGAGGCGGGATGGCATCCACCTGGAGAGGGGCGCCCTGCCCCGCCCCGAGATTTTGGGATGGAAATAGATTCGATAAGATATCAGGCTTTATTTTCAAAAGGTAAAGCAGCAGCAGGATGCCCAGCAGCATTCGTACAAGTTGTTTAAGCAGCCTCTTCCGCATCTCAGGCGGGAGCAGCACCACGACCAGGATGCCAAAAAGAAGAAGGGAAAGGATCAATGTGATCTGTTTTCCCAATGGAATGTCTGCAATGCTCCCGGTCACCGCATCGACTGGAATACTGACAATCACTGTTTCTTCATGACTCAAATGGCGCGCCGGGCGAAATTCGACATTCTTGATCGCGCTGGCGAGCACGACCAGCGAAAACAACGCAAGCAGGGATACAGCCAAAATTGCGCGTTTATCACCGAACACCTTTTTTACCATGAGTTGATTCTACCATTTGAACACAGGCTGCATGATATACTTTTAAGAGTGAGCAGGCGTAATTAATGAAGAATTCAGAACGATCTACAGCGAGCAATAGATCAGGGTTGGGCAGCGGTGAGCGGCATGAGCGATGATTGTGATGGTGTATTGCCTCCAAAAGTATTGGAGGGATTAAGATTGTTCAACCGGAAACAGTTCTTTGAATCGCACGAGGAACTGGAGGATGCCTGGCACACCGAGAAAGGTCCAATTCGCACTCTGTATCAGGGTGTCTTACAGGCGGCGGTGGCCTACTTCCATATATCACGCGGAAATTACGAAGGGGGCGTCAAAATGATCGAGCGATGCATGAAACTGCTAAAGGATTACCCCGATGTTTGCAGGGGGATCAACATCGGCAGGTTGAAGCTCGATCTCGAGCGGGTCAACCAGGAATTGACCCGGCTTGGTTTGGAAAAAATCAATGAATTCGACCAAGCCCTCTTCAGGGATTTGGAATGGAACGGAAAAAGGATCTGGGTTTGTGATCGCTGCGGGGCTCAAATGTACGAAAAGAACTGCAAGGTCATCTGCCCCAATTGCGGAAACAAATTTGATTGTTCAGACCTAAACCTTTACTTTGATTAACCCGTCTGCTCCCCGGCAACCCGATGGAAGTTGATCGAAGTTCAAGGAATCCATTGCCCTCTTCAATGCGACAAATCATCAAAGGTAAACCATGATCTTTCAAGACAAAATCGCCCTTGTTACAGGCTCCGGCCGTGGGATCGGACGTGCCATCGCCCTAAACTTCGCCAGACAGGGCGCAGACGTGATCGTTAACTTCTTTCGCAATCGCGCCCCGGCCGAAGAGACCGCGCACGAGATCGAAAAACTGGGACGGCGCGCCTTGCTGGTAAAAGCGGATGTCGGTGACCTGGATGCCCTAAACCGCCTATTTGATGAAGTTGAAAAAGAATTCCATCGACTCGACATCCTGATCCACAACGCGGCATCAGGCTACAACCGCCCCGCCCTGGAGCAAAAGCCCAAAGGCTGGGAGTGGACGATGAACATCAACGCGCGCGCCCTGCTTTTCGCGGCACAGCGCGCCACCCCATTAATGGAAAAAAGCGGCGGCGGGAAGATTGTCAGCATCTCGAGCCCGGGTTCGGTTCGGGTGCTTCCGGATTACATTGTAGTCGGTGCGAGTAAGGCCGCGCTGGAATCACTCACCCGTTACCTGGGTGTGGAACTGATCCCGAAGGGCATCAACGTAAACGCGGTGTCACCGGGTGTGGTCAAGACCGATGCGCTTAATTACTTCGCCTCCATGGGAAACCAGGACGCCATTTTGCAGGATTTCATCAAACAAGTTCCCGCAGGGAGGCTGATTACCCCGGAAGAAGTGGCAGAGGTGGTGGCGTTTTTATGCACCCCCGCCGCTGCGATGATCGTGGGGCAGACCATCGCGTTGGACGGCGGTTACACGCTGCCGATCTCCAAATAGATTGGCTATACCTGCCAATATTCGTATCCCACACACGATCATCCGAAATCCACTTCAGACGCAAAGCGCACGCGATCTCCCAAAGGGATATCAACCCGGCGACTTCACAATGAAATAAGCCTGCCAGTAATCTTTTGAATAATCGAGCCATCAGGCAGAGGCAATATTGATCGAACCAAAACAGGAACACGACGCTGAAGATGCGTTAAAAAAGAGCGAAGAACGCTTCCGCAAGGCATTTCAGTCCGGGCCGGTAGGCCTTGCAATAACGCGCGCTTCCGACAACCAATATATTGACGTCAACGGTACTTTCTCTGAACTTATTGGATTCAGCCGTGAAGAACTTATCGGGCAGACTTCACTAAAATTAGGGATCACGACCCGCGAACAATTTCAGGAATATTCACATCTGGTCCTGGAACAGGGTTTTATTCACAACCATGAGCTTGTCTTGAAGACTAAATCCGGAGAGTCGTGCATTGTTCTTGGCTCGATGGAGATCGTTGAACTCAACCATGAGACTTGTGTGTTGTCCACTGCCATTGATATTACCAGACGTAAACAGACTGAAGATAAACTTCATCGGATTAACCGCTTATACGCCACCATCAGCCAGATCAATCAAACGATCGTGCGCGCGAAAGACCGGACAACTTTATTTTCAGAGATCTGCCACATCGCGACCGCGTACGGTAAATTCCGCATGGCGTGGATCGGCTTGATCGACGAGTCAGACGGTTTTATAAAACCGATCGTTTTTGCAGGCGAAGAACATGGATATTTGGACAATTTGAAAATAAATATCCGCGATCCAAAAATGAGCGCAGGTCCAACCGGCAGGGCCATTCATGAAGGGCACACAATCATCTGCCAGGATATTGCCAATGATCCCCGCATGGCTCTATGGAGTGAAAGGGCTTTACAACACGGCTACTTTTCTTCAGCTTCAGTCCCCATCCGTCAAAAAAATCGTCCGGTTGGTGCATTCTCAGTATACTCATCCGAACCGCGAGGTTTTGACGATGACAATCAGCAGCTGCTAGATGAGATCGGTCTGGATATTTCCTACGCCCTTGATGCACTTGATGCGGAAATCGAACGCAAGCAGGCGGAGGAGGCATTGCACGCATCAAAGTTGATCATCGAGGGGATCATCAACACCATACCCGTAAGGGTATTTTGGAAGGACAGGGATCTAATTTACCTGGGCTGTAACGCGATCTTTGCCCAGGATGCGGGATTTTCCAACCCGAAGGATATCATTGGGAAAGACGATACCCAGATGGGCTGGAGGGATCAGGCAGAGTTATATCGAAATGATGACCGCCAGGTGATCGAAAGCGGCAAACCCAAACTTCAAATTGAAGAGATACAAACAACACCCGAGGGAAAGATCATTTCCCTGCTAACGAGCAAAATACCTTTACTTAATTCCGAGGGAGAGATCAGCGGCGTGCTTGGGACATACATGGATATCTCAGAACGCAAGCAAAATGAGGAGTTGATCCGGCAGCATGCAAATGAACTGGAGGCACGTGTCGAGGAACGCACCGCCGAACTGGTGCGGGCCAATCGCACCAAGGATGAATTCCTGGCGAACGTGAGCCACGAACTGCGTACACCGCTGAGCGGTATTTTGGGGTATTCCGAGATCCTGCTCGAAGGAATTTACGGCCCGGTCAATGAAAAACAAAAGCAGGCCATGGAAGTAATCCAGGGCAGCGGACAACACCTGCTGGGGCTGATCAATGACATTCTCGATGTATCCAAGATCGAGTCTGGCAAGTTCGAGCTTCAGCTTGAAGACACTCCAGTGGAGTTTGTCTGCCAGTCGAGCCTTGTATTCATTAAACAACTGGCGCTCAAGAAATCCATCACCGTCGAGTATTCGCAGCCTTCATCAGTGCCCATGATCCACGCAGATCCCCGCCGGCTGAAACAGGTCCTGGTTAACCTGTTGAACAACGCTGTGAAATTTACCCCTGAACATGGGAAAGTAAGACTCGAAGTACAAGCTGACCAAAATACAGACCAGATCCAATTTTCCATCACTGACACAGGGATCGGAATTTCACCCGAGGACTTGATGAAACTATTCAAACCTTTTATACAGGTGGACAGCGCACTATCCCGCCAATATGAAGGTACAGGATTGGGGCTAAGCCTTGCAAAGAAATTGGTTGAAATGCACGGCGGCAGTATTGGCGTGGAAAGTGCACCGGGCAAAGGCAGTTGTTTCCATTTTTGCATCCCCATCGGATCAGTACACACGGCTGACCCGGCAAGCTTAAAAACACCAGGTCACAATCAACCGAATGGCGCTCCAGCCAGACCCAATGGAGACTTGAAGCGCATCCTGCTCGTCGAGGATAATGCCGCCAATAGGGTGGCGATCAGTGAGTACCTTGGGGAAAACAAATATAAAGTCATGATCGCCATGGATGGACTGGAAGCCCTTCAACGGACACAGGAACAAAAACCCGACCTGATCCTAATGGACATTCAATTACCCGGCATGGATGGAATGGAAACGATCAAACGACTGCGCGCCACACCAGAGTTTGTCTCTGTCCCGATCATCGCGGTCACCGCGCTTGCCATGCCTGGCGACCGTGAACTTTGCCTCGAAGCCGGCGCAAACGCCTATCTGACAAAACCCTTAAGCCTGAAAAAGCTGGTGGAATTGATGGAAACCATGCTTCGTGGTCCACAGCGATAACCGATACCGCCTGCCCATACATAACCCGTTTATGGGAATTTCTGGAAAAACTGCCACACTGTCTTAAGGCAATGCAATCGGCGTCAACGTAACCGTTGGCTGGGGAATGATGATCGGAGGTTTTGGAATCCAGTTGCTGTAATAAAAATAGTCTGATAGGAAGGCAGACCGTTCTGCATCGGTCATCGGGCGAGGACGTGAATAATCCTCCAGCATTCCGGTTAACAACTCCACGCCAAGATAACGTCCATTATAGAAAACATGGCGGTCATAAAATTCCCGCCGCGTTTCATCGATCACCTCGCCGCTGGGAAGGATATAGGTCATCTGATCGAAGAATAAATTCCCCAACCCATAATGGATGAATGAATCACCGCGAAATTCCATCTTTTGCGGATAATGCGCCTGGCTGCCGCTGACGATCGTCGCACCCAGGTCCGCCACACCCTGAAACGCCGACTCGTGGGTGTAGCATGGCATGGCCGAATAACATTCCTCATGTTGAAAGGTGAAGATCACCAAATACCCCTGCGCCTTCAACTCGTTTATTTGTTTCCCGAAATAATCATAATCACATAACGCGGGACCAGGGCTGATGTCAGTGGCTTTGGGGTATTTCGTAATACGCTTTCCATTACAACCCATAAAGGCAATTTTACTTCCATTAACCTCGATCAACACCGGCATGCGGGCCTCTTCGGCATTTGCACCCCCGCCATAATACGGAATGTTATTCGCCTTATAAATCGCGAGGGTTTCCAACAGGGCGGTGACACCACGGTCACGCAGATGGTCGCCCGATAGCTCCACCACATCAACCCCGACGGCCTTCAGCAGCTCCATATATTTCGGGTCGCTGCACAAAATAAAATTACGATACCCTGCGCGCGGCGGCGGACAATCCTTGTCAAATGTCACTTCATTACTGATGTGGGTCACATCTGCTTCACGCAGCCAGCCGCCGATCAAATCAGCGGGATAGGGCACTCCCTTTAGCTCCATCGTCGCCGCGGTTGCTCGCACCAGCGCGGTCACGCCTGTCAAAATAACCGTGGCCAGTTTGGAGGGGTCACGATTTGAGGCCGGTAAGGCATAAGACCCAGATGACAATTCAAAATTCACTTTCAGCGAATAAGCCTGCGCATCGAAATCCTTATGAATCGGAGACTGGCCGTCAACACTGAGAACCTTCCATTTTGGTTGAATTTCCTCAAACGGAATAATGGCCCAGGCAGATTCGGTCCACGCGGCTTCCATTAACGCCTCCGCCGGCAAAACCCTCACTGGGCCTCCAGAGGGTACGCCCCAAAGGGTGGTTAACGCCGCCAGAGTGGATTGCGCCACCAGAATCGTATGACCAGCGATCGGTGCAGCGAGGCTGCCCTTCCATGCATCAATTAATGTTTGAGAGGCTACATCATCTGTCCCGGTCGGGAAGGGCGCCACGAGGGTATAAATCCATAAAGAGCCCTGTGATGAGTTTGAAACGGCCAGTTTTTGAGTGGCAAGCAAGGGGTCATTCGTGAGTGGAATATCCCATGATTCTGTTATTTTAATAAGATCCGCCGGGACGGCAGGGCTGATCCATAAGGCATCCGGCAAGGGGGTGGAGGTAGGAGGCTGGGTTGCATTCGGCAGCGGAGACTGGGAAGGCATGGGGGTGACTGGCAGCTCCGTTGCGGGAACACAAGCCGCAAGGATGGCAGCACAAATAAATGGAAAAAAGAATTTTTGCATGCGCCTATTTTGCCACAATATCCCCGGAGTTGCAGGAACAACTTATCCGCCATTAAGAAAATCACGAACGACTCCCCGCCTGTGTATCTACTCAACCCAAAATATTAATGGGCAAAATCCTCGCATATTCGATTCTGGTTTTTTAAAAGACACGATCGGCCTGCCCAATGCCGTTTCCAACATGGTTCCGTCCAATTTACATAACCCGGGATGAGCTTCGATAATTTTTGAAAACGGGCATCTTCCAAAGATAACCCGCGGACCTTCTGCACCGGCTTCCCAACGTGCCTGGTAATGCATCTCATTTAGTTTTTCGATCAACAGAGACAGGCGCTTCGGCATGGGTTGGTTTGCAATACCAGTCAGCCCTTGCGAAAGCGCGATGCTTTTCCCCACTGCATCCAGATCAACCCTCCCCTCCAGTAACGCTTCAGCCAAAACAGACAGATTATCACCCTGTGCAGATTGCGAGAGAGAATACATTTTCTCAGGCCTACCGCGCTCTGCATGCTGTTGAACCGAAGTCACCTCCAGCCGCCCGTCTGAGACCAAAATTCCCAGATGATGCCGCGCATTAGGAGCAGACATGTTTAAGGCGCGGCCGATCTCCCGCGCCGAGGCAGAGCGGTTCTTTTTGAAGTGTGCAAGGACTTTTTGACGGGCAGTGATCATATTATTCAAAAGCGTTCATTTTGGCTAAAAAGGCGGCCAACAAGGGTGGTCATGAGCGGTGTGAACGAGACTCGGGTTTGTCACCCAGCCAAGGTGATTATACTCACTTTCTTATTTATGCAAATATATATTTGCATAAATAAGTTGACTTATGCTCCCTCCCTGCTATAATTCGCGCTTGTGAAAAATAAACTCGTCAACTGCCAATGACCTTCACCTGGGACACCACCTACGCCATCGCCCTGGAATTACGCCGCCAGCATCCCGGGATCAAGATCGAGGAAGTAACGCTGGGGCAGATCTATCAATGGACGATCCAACTTAATGAATTTGAGGATGACCTCGCTCTCGTTAACGACGACATCCTTTATGCAATTTACCAAGACTGGTTCGAGGAGAACATTCATGGACAATGAAAAATTAAGTTTACCCAACTACGACATTCCGGCAGATATGCAGGATGTTGTGGCCATTACCACGCTTGACCGCCTGTACAACTGGGGCCGGCGTTCGTCCGTATGGCCGCTGATGTTCGGTCTGGCCTGCTGCGCGATCGAGATGATCGCGGCGCAAACCGCGCGCTACGACATGGCACGCTTCGGTATGGAGGTCATGCGCCCCACGCCGCGCCAGGCAGATATGATGCTGGTATCAGGTACGGTAACAAAGAAAATGCTGCCGGTCATCGTTCGCTTGTACAACCAAATGCCCGAACCAAAATACGTTGTGGCAATGGGCGCCTGTGCTTCAGGCGGCGGACCTTTCAAGGAAGGCTATAACGTGGTCGCAGGGATCGACAAGTTCCTGCCCGTTGACATTTATATCCCCGGCTGCCCTCCCACCCCGCAGGCTTTGATCGCAGGCATGATCAAATTGCAGGAAAAGATCGACAAGGAATCCCTCAAGCAGGTTCGCTGGTACAACAAGGAAAAGAAAGACGGCAATTACGTCCCCATGCCCATTCTAGGACCTGATCTGATTGACGTGCGCCGCAATGCTGAAATTCGTGATATTGCAGCCGCGAAGACCACGCAGGAGAGTGCATAATGGCAACCGTGATCGAAACTCAAACCGTGGACCTGGCCGCCCGCTTCCCGGGCAAGGTCACCGCTGACAGCCGCCCCGGCTACTCGGGCTTCATTGTCAATAAGGAAAATATCGTCGAAGTGGCAAAAGCCCTCCATGACGAGTTCGGCTTTGATCTGCTCACTTCCCTGACCGGTGTGGACTACATCGCCGAAAACAAAATGGAACTGGTCTACAACGCCTATAAGACAACCGGCGGCGCCGGGTTGGTTTTTAAAGTTCAAATCGAACGCGTAGACCCGATCGAGGCTCCCTCCCTGACCCATATCTGGCGCGGCCTGGAATACCAGGAGCGGGAAATATGGGATCTATTCGGGATCAAGTTCACAGATCATCCCGACCTGCGCCGCATTCTGATGTGGGAAGGTTATGAAGGCCACCCGCTCCGCAAGGATTGGAAGGAAGCTTTCTACGAAGAGGAAATCAAACCCTACAAGAGCCGCTGGCCTGAAGGCAAGTTCGCCCTCGCGGAAGACAAGAATATCTTTCACGACAACCTCAACTTCCCCAAGGATTTCGACCCGGAAAAATATGTGGTCGACAAGGAAGAGGACCTGTATGCATCCCTGGAACGCGTCACCCAGAAGGATGAAGACGGGAAGATGAAGACCGACCAGGTCGTTGTCAACCTGGGACCCCATCACCCCTCCACTCATGGCGTGCTGCGTGTGGCAGTCACATTGAACGGTGAGACCGTCATGGGTCTCAAACCGGTCATGGGCTACCTGCACCGCAATCATGAGAAGATCGGCGAGCGCAACACCTACGTCCAGACCATACCATACACCGACCGCCTCGACTACTTCAACTCAATGAGCAACAACTTCGGGTATGTCATCACCGTTGAAAAGTTGATGAAGATCCCCGTTGCCGAACGTGCTGAATATATCCGGGTCATCATGGCCGAACTCAGCCGCATTCAAAACCATCTCATTTTCGTCGGCATGTTGATCAACGACCTCGGCTCGATGTATACACCGTCGCTGTACGCCTTTGAAGAACGCGAATTGATCCTCGATATCTTTGAAGCTGTCTCCGGGTCACGCATGATGTGCAATTATTTCCGTTTCGGCGGCGTGGTGCGCGATGTGACTGACGAAATGTTGAACAAGATCAAAGACCTGGTCTTTGACCGCCTGCCAGCCAAGGTTGACGAAATGGAACGCTTCCTGAGCGAAAACGAAATTCTCGTTGGGCGTTTAAAGGGGACGAAGGTATTAAGCGCTGAGGATGCGGTCAACTACTCTGTAACAGGACCGGTACTGCGCGCCTCCGGCGTACCGTACGACATCCGTCGCGCGGATCCCTATTCCATCTACGACCGCTTTGATTTCGATGTAGCTGTGCGCCACAACGGCGATATGATGGACAACTACCTCATCCGCTTTGACGAGATCCGTCAATCGCTTCGTATTCTGGAGCAGGCTGTCAAGCAAATTCCCCAGGGACCGGTCAACTCGCAGAAACCAAACTACCAGGTTAAAGTCCCGGCAGGTGAGGCATATGGACGCGTCGAAGCGCCCAAGGG
>CAYLOW010000090.1:0-15256 GCA_964385315.1 uncultured Anaerolinea sp. | reverse complement strand
CCATGAGCACCCGGTCACCTGTTTCATGGCCGTATATATCATTGATACTCTTATAATGATCGATATCGAACATCATGGCCACGAACGGTTGTTTATAGCGCGAGGCGATCGCAAATTTTTGTCTGGCGAGATCAAACAGGCTGCGGCGGTTGTTGATGCCGGTAAGTTCATCGGTACCTGCCAGCCGTTCGAGTTTGATATTCAATAAGCGGATCTGTTCCTCAGCCAGCCTGCGGGCGGTCGTGTCGCGATTGCTTTCACGGCGGCCCAGCCACTGCCCGCTCTCAGAATAGACACTGATGCACGAATGAATGATCCAACGAACATCGCCAGCCGGGGTCAGGATGCGAAATTCAATTTCCAGGTTTTGATCACGAAATTTATGATTGGCAGCCTGTTGATGATTAATAAGCGCAGCCCTGTCATCCGGGTGGGTGATCTCCGACATAAGGTTCGGGTTGGCGAAAAACTCTGCCGGTGTGCGCCCACTGATCCGATCACAGGAGGGTGAAACATAAAGGTAAGTGCCATCCGGTGCCCGCCAGGCTTCCCAATCATAGGTAAAGTTCGCCACTGTGCGGTATTTCTCTTCGCTCTCATAGATCTCCCTTTGAGCCAGTTTGCGCTCCGTGATGTCCATGATGCTGCCGGTGACCTTGACAACCCTCCCATCATTCCAAACTGCATGAGCTGCGGTGCGCACCCACAAGCGGCGGCCCGCCGCGCTGGTAAATGGCAGTTCAAGGTCATAAGAAATCCCCTGCTCAATACAGCGCTGGAAACTTTCGGAGATCAAGGCCCGATCTTTCGGGTCATAACAATCAATGCTTCTTGTGATCATATCCGTTGAAAGGGTTTGCCGTTCATCCGGTATAAAGTCATGGATCTTAAAAGTTTCGTCCGTCCAGGCGATACTTTGGTTTTGGATATCAAACTCCCATCCGCCCAGCTTGCCCAATTGCTGCGTTTCATTAAGCAGTCTCCTGCTTTCATTCAGCGCCTCTTCCGCCTGCCTGCGCGCGGAGAGGTCGGTATGCGTAACAACTGCACCGCGGATCGCACTGTGGTTCCACGAAGCCAGGGGAGTGACGCTCATGCTGAACCAGCGTTTTTGCTCCGGTGAATCGCACGGGTATTCCAGGTGGAAACCACCTGACCGTCCATCCAACACTGACTGGATCGACTCGCGAACATTCACTGAAGCATCCTCAGAACCTGCAGGGCAAAAATCCAGGTAGTTGACACCCACTCCGGTATACGGCGCGGGTTTGCCAGGCTCAATGCCGTTCTCCTGGGAAAAACGCATCCAGGGCTCATTGACTTTCAGGA
This sequence comes from uncultured Anaerolinea sp., assembly GCA_964385315.1. Classification (GTDB taxonomy): domain Bacteria; phylum Chloroflexota; class Anaerolineae; order Anaerolineales; family Villigracilaceae; genus Villigracilis. The sequence goes on along the minus strand of CAYLOW010000090.1, from coordinate 13,927 downwards.
TCACGCCATTATGGTCCAACACGGCAATTTCCGCGGTTACAGAATTCAAGATCGAGTGGCTGAATGACTCGCTCTCATTAAGTGCGTCTTCCGCCTGTTTCCGTTCGGTAATATCGTGTGCGAGGGCAAACATAACCTTGCGCCCCTTCCAAACATACGGGCCGCCAACGATCTCAACCGGGAAAACCGTACCGTCCTTTCTGCGGTGGTATCTTAAAGGAATAAAGGTGGTCCCTTCACGGGTCGCCTTAACGGTCGCGGTATTTGATGCCTGGTGTTCCGCTGTGATGTCATGGATGGTCATTCCGGCTAGAAGTTCTTCGCGGCTGTATCCATAGAGCTGTTCATAGGCTTCGTTCACATCAATCAGCTCAAGGGTTTCAAGATCGAAGATGCAGATGGCGTAGATCTGATTGTTGAAAACGATACTATATTTTTCTTCGCTTTCCCGAAGTTCAGCCGTTAATAGGTTTGCTATTCGGCGCGCATTGACGCGGGTTCTGAGCAGGGAGATCGCCAGCCCAAACAAGAGCAGGCTGATGCTCGTCCCGCCAAATAGAACGATCCAAACCCCATCATAATCAGCCGAAGCAGCCAACCCGCCAGCCTGGGTAAGACGCAATGTCCAGCGGCGACCTTCCAGATCAACCGGGATCACCCTTGAAATATCTGCCGGGGAACTGCCAACATCAACCTGACCGTCATACAGCAGGGTATCCGGGGAAACCACATCACCATCGTAAACCTGCAGATATATTTGTCTGTCCTTTTGGTTCACATCCCATTCGCTCAAGGTACCGCTTATCAAGTCGGACATACGGTAAGGGCTGTACACCCACCCCTTGATCGCAGCGCGGCGCTGTTCGACGGTCTCAATCGGCATCCCATGACGATAAACGGGAACGTACATCAATGCCCCCGCTTGAACATCCTGGTCGGTTTCCTGCACCAGGGTCACTTTCCCGGAAAGTACAGCGGTATTCTCATCCCTAGCCTGTTCCATAGCCGCGCGTCGCACAGGTTCAGAGAACATATCGTAGCCAAATGCGCGCAGGTTGCGCCCCGAGAATGGTTCGAGATAAATAATGGAAGTGTAGACTTCCCGTTTGCCCGCGGGTTGAACCGTGTAATCCGGGAAGCCTTCCTTTTGAATTTCAAGAATATGCTGATTCAACTGTTCGGGGGGGATCAACAATGCAAAACCGATGCCTTGCGTGCCGGGTAGTTCCTGGTCAAGCCGAAGTTGATCGGTAAATATCCGCCATTCATCACGCGTGATAGAATCAGATGCATCGAAGAGCGCCGCCCCGCTATACAGGACCCCGGAGTTGGAGGCGAGGCGGTCAACGATATTTAGCTTGATCTCGCTGCAAATAAAATCAAACTCGCGCTGCGCGGCAGTTTCCACTTCCGCCTTGGTATAGAGCGTGATAAGCCCGGTGATGGTCACCCCTACTGCCAATAAACCGAATGCAAACCACAAATTACGCGGACTTGTGCTATGGAAAAAATCTAGCACACGCGCGCGCCATGATAATGCTGTCTTCGGGGTTGATTTGGGTTGGGTCATATGCCGGTTCTTTTTTGCCGCACCCCATCCCCATACGATCGAATTACCGGCAATATATAATTGATTATACGCCCCCCGCCTGAAAATACCCCATAAAAACCTGCCAAATTTGCAATGTCCATCAAATTGTCATTCCCGGACGGGAGTCCGGTAAGCGACAACGAGAACTCTTCAACATTAATTTGAAATATTCAGCCCCGGTTATGATGCCGGTGCAGAAATAAATGATCAGGTCAAGTTCCGGGCTGATATCAAACGATATGGGCATATTTGTCTCTTGCGGTGGTTTATCAAATGCACTTTGGATTTTGGTACCGGGTTCAGCCAGGCGGGCGGAATCAGGCATGGTAACGTTCCTTACATATTAATGAAGAAGGCTCAAATTCAAGGGGAACATAAGCCAAGATCAGCCTGGCAACGGGCCTGATTTTGGCTTATGTTTTCGTTTTTGCCAGTCCCCCAACAGTTCCATCCAAAAAAGGCATATCCCCCATACTCCGCCAGCGGCAGGTCAGGCGGTCTTGAATTCAAAGCAAAAGATATCCTTCCATGCAGTTATTTCCTTTGAAAAATGACCTTCCAACAAAATTTTACTTTGTGGTAAAGTTCGTGGATTCTTACACAGGAGCACCCAATGGAACAAAAAGCTGGCGCACAGATCGGCAAACGGGCATTCATTCAATCAGTCGTTATTTTATTTGTCCTGATGATGGTCGCGGGCATTCTCACCCTCGTCATCCCCGCTGCACATTACACCCGCATCCAGGTGGACGGACGCGAAACCATCGACCCCGCCTCCTTCCAGTTGATCGAACACCCAAACTATCCCATCTGGCGCTGGTTCATCGCCCCAATTGAAGTCCTCGGCAGCAGCAGCGGCTTGACGGTGATCGTCATCATCATCGTGCTGTTCTTCGCAGGCGGCGCATTCGCCGTGATGGATAAGACCGGCACATTACGCGCCTTTATCGGCAGCATCGTACGCCGATTTAGCGGACGCAAATATAGGCTGCTATGGATGGTCTCACTTGCCTTCATGTTCCTAGGCGCAACACTTGGCACCTTTGAAGAGGTTGTCCTGCTGGTGCCAGTGATGATCGCCCTCTCCTATTCCCTTGGCTGGGACGCACTGGTCGGCCTCGGCATGTCGATCCTCGCGACCAATATGGGTTTCTCGGCAGCCATCACCAACCCGTATACGCTGGGCGTATCGCAGCAGCTCGCCGGCCTGCCGCTGTTTTCAGGCGCCTGGTTCCGCGTGATCGTGTTCATCATCATTTACCTGATCTTTGCATCCTTCCTCTCAGCCTACGCCCGAAAAATTGACAAAGACTCGAGCGCATCCCTTGTTCATGGCGAAGACTCAGCGGAGCGTGAAAAATATAAGGGCATGGACGCTTCCCTGACCGTCGAAGACCCGAAACAGAACCGGGCCTTGTCCTTCTTCGGCTTTTTCCTGATCTTTATCTTCGCGGTCATGCTCATGGGGCCGTTCGTCCCCGCGGTCTCTGATTACGCCCTGCCGATCGTCGGCATTCTCTTTCTGATCGGCGGATTGGGTGCGGGATTCCTCTCAGGCGCGGGCGGCAGGACGGTCTGGCAGGGCCTGATCGAGGGTTGGGGCGGCCTCGCTCCCTCGGTACCGCTGATCTTAATGGCCGCAAGCATCCGCTATATTATTGACAGCGGCGGCGTGACCGACACCATCCTGCATGCCGCAGCTGAACCCTTCACCCAACTTGGTGCCTTTCCGGGCGCACTGGTGGTTTACGGGCTTGCTCTCGGCATTGAATTTTTCATCGCTTCAGGTTCCGCCAAAGCGTTCCTGATGATGCCCATTGTCCTGCCTCTGGCCGACCTGATCGGTGTCACCCGGCAGACCGCCGTGCTGGCCTACATCTTCGGCGATGGTTTCTCCAACCTGGCTTACCCCACCAACCCTGTCCTGCTTATCAGCCTCGGATTGACTGTGGTCAGTTATCCCAAATGGCTGCGCTGGACGGCCAAATTATGGCTGTGGGTCATCCTGGCAACCATTGCATTATTGGGGATCGCCGTGGCGATCAAACTAGGACCTTTCTAATGGATTCACTCTTTCCGGAAACCTATGATGACTCACGTGCACGTTTTGTGCGTGATGTTGAACTGATCCGTGACAAATGGCAGGATTCACATCTTGAGTCGTATCCCATAAAAACCGATCCGACCCTCAGCATCGACTGGCTTTGGACAGAGCCGCGCAGGAAGGAGAAACTGGTGATCATCTCCACCGCCCAACACGGCATAGAAGGGTATGTCGGGTCTGCGATGTTAAAGATTTTCATGGATGAATTTTCTCCGCGCCTTAATCCTGAGAACACCGGCCTGCTTCTGGTCCATACCATCAATCCCTGGGGCATGAAAAATCGACGCAAGGTAAATGAAAACAGTGTGGACTTGAATCGCAATTTTACAAATGGAAGTTTTGACAGGGAAATGAACCCTGATTTCAAAGCACTCGAATACCTGCTGACGCCCCAACATCCTGCCCGATCATTTTTTATGGAAAATTTTTCATTTTGGAGCAAGGTCCTGCTTTCGATGGCAACGTTGGGGGTCTCACGCGTTTCAACCGCGACCCTGCTTGGGCAGCACCACACCCCCCAGGGTTTTTATTATGGCGGAACCCAGCACGAAGAAGGCACGAAGGTACTGATGGAGTTGTATCGCAAGGCCTTGGAAGACTATGATATGGTCATCCAGATGGATATGCACACAGGCTATGGGCCGAGTGACCAAATGAGCGTCATCATCCCGCCGGTGGATCCCATCTCCTCAAAAGAGGCCTCGCAGAAATTCAAATATCCCCTGGTGCAAAAGATCGACCCTGAAGAATTCTATGCGATCAGCGGGGATATGGGAGAATATTATTACAACCTGCGCGACGAGAAATTCCCCAATAAAAAGCTATTTGTGTGCGGATTTGAGTTCGGCACCTTTGGCGATTCCCTGCTGGCGCGCATCCGCAGTTTACGCGCCATGACATTTGAGAATCAACTGCACTGGAATGGGGCGGCCAGTGAAAACGCAAAAAATGCCGTTCGCCGCGAATTCGAAGAACTATATTTCCCGACGGATGAACAATGGCGCGCGAAAGCCCTCGCCGACTGCCGGCAGGCATTTGAGGGAATCCTTTCGGCTTACAATTTTCTACAAATGTAGATGCAAAATTTGTCCGGGATGTTATTCACGCCAGTGAGAGCATTCACACCAGTAAATATAAAAGACGCCCTTTGCAAGGCGTCTTTTATATTTCGTATGGTTCTTAATATTTAGATGAAAATGATCTGCGCGCCTTCGGTCATATCCATGAAGTCGCTGGCGGTGACCACACTATCAATGCAGGGCAGGAAGTCTTCCTTCTTAATGCCGAACATATCCACGGTCATCTTGCAGCCGTACATTTTGGCGCCGCCGTCTGAAAGCATTTGAAGGTATTCGCGGACCGGGGGAACACCAAGTGCCTTCATTTTCGTTTTCATGAACCAGGTGGCAAAAGCGGTCATACCGGGGATGATGCCCATGATGTTGGGGATGCCGAGGTTGCCGGTTGGAAGTCCCATCATACTCATCTTGAAACTGGTGTTAGCCACGGGCGCGATCTCCAGACGGTCGACGCGCTTCTCGGTGACCAGGTCGAGACCCCAGAAGGTAAAGAAGAGGGTCACGTCTATACCGTTGCCGAGGGCGGCCCAGCCCATGATGAGGGCGGGATATGCCATGTCCAGATCACCTTTTGAACAAATAAATGCGATCTTGCGGGGTTGTTCAGCCATAAGATTTCTCCTTTTATTTATTAATTACACACAGCCTTCGGGTTTGCCGAGGCCGGCGATCTTGGCAACTTTCTTGGCGGGACCCTTTGGGAAGAGGGCAAACAGGTCCTTGGTGGAAATACCCGTGCCTGTAGTAATTTGCCGCAGGGTGGGTGATTTACCAGTCGCCAACCCGGTCTGGCGGCAAAAATCAATGATCTTCCAGTGGTCGGCGGTAAGGGTTTCGAGGCCTTCCTGTTTCGCGAGCACTTCAGCGATTTCCTTGGTCCACTGGGCGGGGTTGGTCATAAAGCCTTCCGGGTTGAAGGCAATTGCAGAGAGGTCAGCAATCATGGTTTAGTTCTCCTTATCAAATTATGTCGTGAATGTGACTTTTAGTCACCAATGGCTTTAAGTAAATTGAGCGAACGGTACAGTCCGCGGCGGACTTTTTGATCGCCCAGGGTGCGCAGCAGATCGAAGAGAGAGATGTTGGCAGGAGGTTCAGTATGCAATGCATCAGCTACACGATTACCGATCGATTCCACTTCTTCAGGTTTGAAATCGTGAACCAGCCGGTCGGCGATCTTTATGCCGGCACGGGCGAACCCAAAATATCCTTCACGTTCGAGGCGGTCCAATTCCATGGTGACCTGATGAAAGATACGTTTACCGAACTGCTGCCCTTCCCCGGCAAGCTCCGCGACCGATTCCAACTGGTCAAGCAATCCGACCAGCATTTTTGTATCGCGCAAAACACGCTTGATGAGAAAGAGCAGATCGTTGAGTTCAAAATCATTCCCGACTTCGGCCAGTTCATCGATCGAGAGTTTAATGACGTGGTTGACGATCGGGACGGCATCATCCACCAATTCCTTCATTGCCGCCTGCTGCACACGCTGTGCTTCAAACTGCGCCATGAGGAAATCGAGCTTTTGGTTAATCTGAGCAAGTTCGTTATCCATTGCGACTCCTACTTCCACTTGCCTGCCATGGACATTTGCGATTCGAAGGGCATTTCGCCGCCTTTGAGCAGGACGTTCCAGTAGATCCACTTAAACATCATCTTGCCCCAATGATTGGCGGGTGATTCTTTAAGCAGCGAGAAGGGGCCGAAACCGGGCAGGGGGAACATGCCAGGCAGGGGCTCGACATCATAGTTAAAATCGATCAGGACCCCTTTTTCATTGCCTGATTCGATGAAGCAGTTGGCGTGGCCGTCAAATTTGGGAAGCAGTTCCAAACCTTCCATGTGACGCAGGATGTTTTCCACGACCACATCGAGCATGAAGTGCGCAACCGAACCAGCCTTTGAAGCAGGGGCGCTGCTGGCATCACCGATCAACCAGACATTTTCCCATTTGGTGCTTTGCATGGTGTTTTTGTTGACCGGCACAAAATTCAGCTCATCGCCCATACCCGATGCACCGATCACTTCCGCGCCCATGTTGGTCGGGATGGTGATGAAAAGGTCGTAGGGAATTTCACGTTCATCGTACGAACGGATCACCTGTTTGGCATTGTCCACTTCCATGATCGAGTATTCGGTTTCAAGTTTAATTCCGCGATCTTCCAGCATGTTTCCAAGAACGGACGATGCGCGCGGTTTGGTGAATGCACCCGGGAGCGGTGTGGCAAAGGTAATATCCACCTTGTCACGAATGCCGCGTTCCCTGAAGAACCAGTCTGCAAGGAAGAGAAATTCCAACGGCGCAACCGGGCACTTGATCGGCATCTCAGCCACATTCAGCACCAGCTTCCCACCCTTCCAAAATTTAAAATACCGGGCAAGCGCCGCCGCACCATCGGGCGTATAAAAGTCAAAGATATTCTTTCTCCAGCCGCCGCCATCCACAAGCCCGGTCATTAGTTCAGGGCGGATGTAACTGCCTGTTGCCACAACAAGATAGTCATAATTGATCGATCTGTTATTACCGAGCTTGACGCGGTTTTGATCCGGTTCGATCAATTCAATATCACCAAAGATCATCTCCACCGTGGGCGGAAGGAAATTACGCTTGGGCTTGACCACATCCGCGGGAGAATAAATGCCAAAAGGAATGAACAGAAAACCGGGCTGGTAATAGTGGTTCTCGTCCTTATCCACCACAATGATGCGCCACTCCTGCGGATCCAGTGCAGCGGACATTTTGTTGGCAACCATCGTGCCGCCTGTGCCCGAGCCAAGAATAAGGAAAGTCTTCATAGAACATTTCTCCTTTAATAAATTTTATGCAAGCGCCTGAACCAGTTCTGCGCGTTTTGAAATATTGTCATGCATGACCGCCCGCAGCAGGTCAAGCGCTTCGATCAATCGCGTGTCACTGAGACTGTACACGATCACCGTGCCGCGCCTTTCAGTGGTCACCATGCCGCGCTCGCGCAGCACCTTCAGGTGCCGTGATATCAACGGCTGCGGCATCTCCAACTCGCTGCACAGCTCGGTCACATTACGCGGGTTTTGCGAAAGGGAATATAAGAGCATGATCCGGTTCGGGTCGGCCAGGCCGGCGCAAATTTCAGCATGGAGTTGGGTGATCTCGGATTCAAGTGATTTATTCATGAAAATACCTCTCTAAGGCTATATGCAAATAAACGTATATTGATGTGAATATAATAGCCACCTTCGCTTTCTTCCTTTAGTGACCTTTATCATGGGAATCGGCATGTAAATGTAATATTGTGATAAAAATCACAATTAGACTTGTACATATGTAATTTTTATTTGTACACGCTGGCCATTAATACTTTTTTTGTTTACATAATTTCCTGCACCCCATTGTGCACTGCAGAATGCAAAAACTCAATGATGGTTTTCATGTAAACAATGAATTTTTGATCGAAATCCATTGACACTGCACATCGTTTGGCAGATAATCAATTCATTAAGTAAATATACGTAAGCCGCCAAACAAACACGTTCCAAACATCTGTTTCTTCAATTTAACGTAAATGGCAGAAATTGGGACTTGTTTCCATTTTCCTCCATAATCTAATATTCAAGGGAATGGATTGCAATGAAGCGATCGGTCTCACCTAAATTTTTTGAAAAAGTGGAAGATCAGCAAACAGCGCAGATCTTATCCACCATTATTTTTTCGGTGTGGGCGGCCTACCTATTCGTTATGATCACCGGTGTTTTAAATGACGATATAAGGCTGGTGAATGTCACCTTAAGCAGCAGCATCCTGTTGATCCTGCCATTCATATTGCTCAGGCGCGGGTATTTGCAATCCAGCAGTTTACTTACCGTCTTGATCGTGCTTGGCACTGTAACCTTCATTGCCACAGTGGGTCAGGGAATTCGTGATATCGCCATGATCGCGTTTCCTCTGATCTTCATTTTCGCCGGTCTGACATTGGATCGCGTATTTTTTCGATTCAGTGTCGGGTTCGCTTTATTGGCGGTCTGTTGGTTGACCATTGGTGAAGCCAGGGGTTGGTTCATCCTTCAACCATTTGAAGGGGAAAGTTCGATCTGGATCTATCCGATGATGGTGACAATTCTCTTTCTGGTTGCGGCCATCGCCGTTGACCTGCTGGCAACAAACATGCGCAAGCATTTGAAGATGGCAGAGCAGGAAGTTGAGCAGCGCAAGCAGGCGGAAAAGGCCCTGGGGGAAAGCGAAGAACAGTATCGTTTTTTGGTAAACAATACCGGTGACGATATCATGCGCCTGGATCGAAACAGCGTGATCGTGTTTGCAAGCCAGACCGCGAAGCGTTTTCATGGATATGAATCGGATGAGATCATCAACACTTCGGGGATGGGTTATGTGCATCCTGAGGATAGAGCCAAAAATTTTAAAGCGGTGAAGGAGATCATCGAAACCGGCATTCCGGGCAGGGCTGAATATAGATTACAACGAAAAGACGGCAGCTATATGTGGGTGGAAGCAACCGGCAACCGGGTCTACAATAAGAGCGGGGAGCCAGAACTGATCCTCATCCAGCGTGATATCACTGAACGCAAACAGGCGGAAGAAGCGATCAATCAACGAAACGCCGAATTGACAGCCCTGAATCAAATCGGACAGAACCTCATACAACTGGCTGAACCGGCGGAGATCCTTGAGCGAATCTTTACAGAAATCGGGAAGGTGCTGGATAACAGCTGCCTGTACATCGCATTATTTGATAGTGAGACCCAGTATATTTCATTTCCTATATACATGGTCGAAGGAGTAAGACAAAATACTGCGGGGCGCCCCCTGGGAGCAGGCATCACAGATTATATTATCCGTAACAATGTGCCATTCGTTGTCGAGAAGGATATGGAGGGTGCACTCAAAAAGCATGGCCTCAACCTGCTGGGGAAACCATCGTGCGCTTATATTGGCGTCCCGATACACACAGAGGATGAAGTCATCGGGGTGATCGCTCTCCAGGATTATAAGCATGAGAATGTGTACAACGAACATCAGATTGAATTATTAACCACGATCGCCGCACAAGCCTCAAGTTCCCTGAAAAACGCGAGGCTGTATAGGAAAGTGCAGCAGGAATTGGAAGAGCGCAAACGAGCCGAGGAACAGGTTCGGCAAAGCGAAATTACATATCGCGGACTTCTTGACAGCCTGGCTGAAGCGGTCTACATACTGGACGAAACGGGGACATTCATTGACATTAATCAGGGAGCTGAAAAGATGTATGGCTTTTTCCGCGAAGAACTGATAGGGAAAACACCAGCCCTTGTTTCGGCCGAAGGTCGGAACGATCTAAACATGGTAATGTCCCAGGTGCAGCAGGCATACCATGGAACTTCGCAAGTAATCGAATTCTGGGGCCGGCGCAAGAACGGGCAAATCTTTCCCAAGGAAGTTCACCTGTATCCCGGCACTTATTATGACCGCAAGGCAATTATCGCCATTGCCCAGGATATTACCGGGCGTAAGCAGGCAGAGGAACAGATCTCACAAAATGAAAAAAAATACCGCGAACTTTTTCAAATCAACAAAGACGGGATCGCAATTTTCCCAATAATTCCGGACGGTTTACCAGGCAATTTTATCGAGGTCAATGATGCTGCTCCAAAGATGATCGGTTATACCCGGGAGGAAATGCTGCAGCTCAGCCCGATGATGATTGAGCCATTCACGACACAGGAACAATTACAAGCCAGACAGATCGAATTTGAATCAAAAGGGACGATCAATTTTGAAACGGTGCTCCTGCATAAAAACGGGCATCGGGTCCATACCGAAATCACCGCGCAGATGATTCAATATGAAGGCAAACCGGCGGTCATGAATATTGTGCGCGATGTCAGTGATCGGAAACACGCGGAAGAAGCCGCACTCGAAAGCGAAGAGAAGTTCAAGCGGGTTATCGAACACAGTTTTGAATTGATCTCTGAAACAGATGACCAGGGAAGGTTTGTATATGTCGCACAAAATTATAAAGGCGCCCTGGGATACACCCCTGCAGAATTATTGGGAACGCTGGCCAGCGATCTGCTGCACCCGGATGACCTACAGACGGCCACCCTGGAGTATGCCAAATCATTGGAAAAGGGAACGTCGACATTCGATCTGCGAATCAAGCATAAAGATGGGAGATGGCGCTGGTTTGAATGTGTCAACGAAATATATTCGACCCTGCAAGGGGAAATGAGGAATGCCGTATTTTCACATGACATCACCGACCAAAAGCATCATGAGATCGAAATGCAGGCCATTGCCAGTTTGAGCGCGGCGTTGCGAACCTCGGAGACCCGCGCCGAGATGCTGCCCGTGATCATCGAGCAGCTTACCATCCTATTCAATTGTGACGTGGCATCCATCGAGCTCATTGATCCGCTGACCGGGGATACCATCCTGGTAATCGCCCATGGTATTTGGCTGGAGCTGGTCGGTACACGCCAAAAAGGCGACAGCGGTATCAACGCTGTCATACGCCAGACACGGCAGCCTTATTTCACTGTCGACCTCGAGCATGAAACCGGGTTTAATTATTCGGGAGCCATGTACAAGGACATTCGCGGAGCAATAGGCACGCCATTATTCGCCCAGGACAACCTAATCGGTTTTATCTGGATCGGCCGCACAACCGAATATGCAGAATCTGACATCCGCGTATTCGCTGCTATCACAGATATTGCCGCCAATGCCATCCACCGCGCCACGCTGCACGAACGAACGCAACAGGACGCGGCAGAGCTTGAAATGGCCTACGACAGCACACTGGAGGGATGGGCACACGCGCTTGAGTTGCGTGACCAGGAAACTGAAGGGCATACGCGCCGCGTGGTGCAAATGACCCTTGACCTGGCTACTGAGATGGGAATCTCAAGGGATGAATTGGAAAACGTGAGGCGCGGAGCGCTGCTGCATGACATCGGCAAAATGGGCATTCCCGATTCGATCCTGCATAAACCGGGTTCGCTGGACGAACGTGAGTGGGAGATCATGCGTCAGCACCCGGAATACGCGTACCGGCTTTTGGAACCCATTGAATACCTGCGCCCCGCTTTGAATATTCCCTACTACCACCATGAAAGATGGGACGGTACAGGGTACCCGAATAATTTAAAGGGAGAAGAAATTCCTCTGGAAGCGCGTATCTTCGCGGTTATCGATGTATGGGATGCACTGCGGTCAGACCGGCCATACCGGCCCGCATGGCCGCAGGATAAGGTGAAGAAACACATCACAGAACAAAGCGGCAGGCATTTTGATCCGCATGTAGTACAGTCGTTTTTCGAAATGCTGGGAGTGGGTAGAGGGCAGCAAGGCACATAATACCATCGAGGCAAAATGGACACAGCCATCGAAACCTATCAGCTCGTGAAACGATATGGAGATGTAACCGCCGTTGATGGTTTATCGCTGCGGGTTGACCGGGGGGAGATCTATGCTTTTCTTGGTCTTAATGGCGCAGGCAAGACCACGACCATTCGCATGCTGCTCGGGTTGGTTAGTCCGACCTCCGGCGGTGCCCGTGTATTGGGGAAATTAATCTGCCCCGGCGGGAGTAAACCATGGAACCAGGTTGGCTACATGGTTGAGACCCCCTATGCGTACCCGGAACTTAGCGTGCGTGAAAACCTGGAAGTAATGCGCCGGCTGCGTCCCGGCACAGAACCAAAAGCAGTTGAACAAGTGATCGAACTTTTGGAATTATCCGCCTATGCAGATCGCCGGGCCGGCACGTTATCACACGGCAACGCTCAGCGGCTGGGATTGGCGAAGGCACTGCTGCACAACCCTGAATTGATCATCCTTGATGAACCCGCCAACGGACTCGACCCTGCAGGTATCGTCGAGATCCGCAACCTGCTCCTTAAACTGGTACGCGACCAGGGAGTCACAGTATTTATGTCGAGCCATATTCTCGGTGAGGTATCGCGGCTTGCACATCGAATCGGTATCATCCACCAGGGACGCTTGATCCAGGAACTCGATGTCGCTGAAATTGAACGGAACAGGCATCGGCGGCTGGTCATTCGCACGCGCGATCGTGATGCAGCGCTGGCCCTGCTCACCGGCGCCGGGTTCTCCGCCATGGCTGCGCCTGACAACCTGATCGAAGTGATGGATGATATAGCCATAGAACATCCGGATGATATCGCCATCCGCATGGTGAACGCAGGGCAAGCGCCATTGATGCTCAACGTGGAACAGGAGGACCTTGAACATTATTTTCTACGGCTCGTTGGCGCGGGCAAAGGAGACTCAGAATGAACAGCCTGCTCCAATCGATCCGGGTCGAATTTCTCAAGGCGCGCCGATCCAAAATGCCTCTGTTCACTGCACTCGGGTTTGCAATGGTCCCATTGGGCGGCGGGTTCTTCATGGTCGTATTGAAAGACCCTGAACTGGCGCGTCGTGTTGGGTTGATCAGCATGAAAGCGCAACTCACGATGGGCGCAGCCGACTGGCCCACCTATCTTCGATTTCTTACCATGGCAGTTGGAGCCGGCGGTATTATCCTTTTTGGACTGATCGCCAGCTGGGTATTCGGACGTGAATATTCAGACCGCACAGTAAAAGACCTGCTTGCGCTGCCCACCCCAAGGTCGGCAATTGTGCTGGGTAAATTTGTTGTGATCGCAGCCTGGTCGGCAGCCGTGACTACTACGACATCTCTGATCACACTCGGTATTGGCACCGCGCTTGCACTTCCGCCTGTATCGCCGCAGGTTTTTATGCAAAGCGCAATTTCCATTATTGTTGCAGCATGTTTAACCATCGCTCTGGTCACGCCGGTCGCCTTCGCCGCCAGCGCCTGGCATGGTTATTTGCCTCCAATAGGAGTAATGATCCTTTTGATGGTATTAGCCCAGCTGATCAATGGCGCGGGATGGGGAGACTACTTTCCCTGGTCCATTCCGGCATTGTTCGTTCAAGGCGAGTCTCTGGGGACAGTCAGTTATATTATTGTCATCTTAACCAGCCTGGCAGGAATGGCCGGCACCCTGCTTTGGTGGGAATTGGCAGACCAAACACAATAACTGTCTCAATCCATCATTATGTGGTTTAAGAACCTCCTGACAAACTGTTTGCTCCTGTCTTATACACTATCTGCATGTGGACAGATTCAAGACATTTCTGCAGTATCTTTG
>CAYLOW010000089.1:0-15283 GCA_964385315.1 uncultured Anaerolinea sp. | reverse complement strand
GCTGTAAATGAGATCCAAATATCTTGGTTCTACCCGGGCGGTGAATTACCGCCTCATCGGTAGACATCATATAAAGTACATGCTAGGCGAATTTATTCAAGTCGATCCAATATCGTCCAAATTTCTCACCCTCAGGACTCTGTCCCACACTTTCCAATACCCCGCCGTTAACCTCAATGACTTTTGTGGATGGGATATTATCCATATTAACGGTGAGGGGTGCTCTCGTTTCACCAATTTTTATTAACTCTGCCAGGGCTTGGCGCAGCATTGCTTTGCCATGGCCCTTGCCGCGTTTATCCCGGCACACGTAATACCCTATGTGGCCTCCGCGTTCTTTTAGACTTTCATTAAGATAGTGCCGCACCCGTACCATTCCGATTGCCTCTTCGTTCTCATCGATGGCCCAGAAAACTGTCTGGGGCACATGCCCTGGAAGCAGTTTTGTAACATCTGTCATTTCAATGCACTTACGGATGTATTCATCCAATGTCAGTACACCGGTAGCGACCGGTGCGCCTCCGAAACCATTTTCAACGGTACCCAGGTCCGCGATCATCTCGGCCAGCCCGCGCGGTGCATTGATTGATGCTGCTTCTAATCTCATGGATGTTTCTCGCTAATTTCCTTCTTCCATTTCGTGATGTCCGGTCATGCGTTGTATAAACTGCATGCCTGCCAGGATCTGGTCTATCCGCTGCCGGGATAGTGACCCGATATATTCACCCAGTTGTGACTTCTCCACGGTGGACACTTGTGAAACCACCACAATGCTTTGCCTGGGTAAATTCGCCTCCCCGGCTACAAGCAACACATTGCCGGGCGCCTTTGCCCGCTTTGAGTTGGTCGTTAATGCACAAACCACCACGGTATGAATGCGACTGCGGTTAATGACATCATCTTGAATTACCACATGCGGATGGGTAAAGCCTGGTTCCGAAGCATTTGGGTCTTTCAACGGTACCCAGTAGATGTCACCTTGATTGATTTCCATTCACTCTTTACTCTCCACTTTTGGAAGGGCAGGGCAGTAAGATCAGGACCCTGCCTGTGAGCCCGCTGCGCGAATAAGGGAAGCGCTCAACTCAGGCGGCTGGCGAAGAGTCTGAAAGACAACACAATAGCGTTCGGTTAGGCGAAGAAGTGTGGCTAGTTGATCTCCCGAAGCGTCAGTATCCAGCTCGAAGCGCAGTCGGATGTTTTGAAATCCAACCGGGACATCCTTGACAACCCCCAAGGTGCCTCTAAAGTCCAGATCTCCATCGGCGAAGATTGTGCCGTCACGGACTTCAATTCCCAGGGAGGTTGCGACGGCATTGAGCGTTACCCCTGCGCAGGCTGCGAGAGCTTCGAGCAGCATATCTCCTGAACATGCGCTCAAGCCGGTGCCGCCTGTGGCCGGGTGCAATCCGGCTTCGACGAGCGCTTTGCCTGTATGCACATTACAGGTAATGCCTTCCCCGAGTCGCCCCTGTGCTGAAAGCGTTAGAAAGGCGGCGGCAGGTTCGTTTTTATATTGTTCCTTTAATGGTGCCTGGATCGATCGTAGTTCATCGGATTTCATGATTTTCAACTCCTAAAGTGATTTTGTCGTTACACAACCACCATCACTCATTTAAAAATAGTGGGGAAGGTGGTATCGAATTTTGATGCGCTGGCATACAGCTTTTCATACCTCATTACTTCCTTTGACAGGGCAGTCTATTGCCTCAAATAGTTTTGATTCTTCCAGTTCTCAAAGCGGGAAGCCAGGAAAAAGGCAGGGATAAAACTTGCAAGCGTTAATGCCATTCCCAATATTGCCCAGAGCGATAACTGTCCAAGTGTCATGTCGGTAACTTTCAGAAACTCAGCCAGGGTGTAGATGCAGTACGGCAGGGCAAGGATCGAAGTAAGGACGACTGGAACATACCTGCCATATATTAACCACTGCGCTAAGTGAACAACAAGGTGTAGTGAGAATGCCGCGAATGCCCCAAACCACCAGTGATAAGAGCCAAAATATAGCGAGAAGTAAGTAATGACTGTAATGATAAAGAACTCATGCAGTACGGCAACTGCATAGGCGGATGTGGAAAGGTGGTTGTGGTTTTTGCTTAAGGTTTTGTCTATTCGGGGAAATCTGCGCTTCAACTCGTCCCGGTTTTTCTCAAGCCAGGGCTTAAACATGATGATCTCTTCAAAGTCATGAAGCATGAAAACAACAGGCAGCAGCGCAGCAAGAAGTTTAATATCCATCTGGATTCTCCGTGCAAAAGAAATGATACCCTCGTTTTATCAGGGGCGGAGACTTGAAGACGCAGCCGTCATGCCTGTTTTTTATTGACTCACGCGGCTGGAATCAGGGCTTGGATCTGTCTGGTCGCCAGCATAATGAATGGGGCTTTGAGGCCGGTGAGTTGGGAGCCGGGTCGACGATGATTGATTTCAACATCCCGCAGGATAAGGATCCTGGTTTCTTCGTATCCTCTGAATTGTTTATCGGCGCACATCACATTTCCATTGATGTGATAGGACCCTGTGTAAATTTTCGCGGATAGCGGATATTGATATGCAGAATTCTGTTTAAGCACAGAGGTCATGCCGGGCTCATCTGCCGGCATGATGGCGATCAGCGAATCGAAATAAACGGCAGCCCGTTTATCCGCGGCAGGAACAGGGGCAGCGAAGTCGTGAGTGGCTTGGAATCGCGCCGAAGCAAGCCAGATCGGCGCGTTCGAGTCGCTGCCATAGCCGTACATTGAAAGCCTTGCTGCCTGGGTTTTTGGATCAATGAAGCCGTCAATGAGATAGTCATTGGTTAGCACGCGCATGGCCCAAAGGGTTGATGGATCGGTTCCCGGCATTTTTTATCTCCTTTGACTTTACTTAATTCGTTCCGTGATCACTTCCCCGATGCGCAGGAGTGCTTCTTTGCTTTCGGGGGTGATGTCACCAAATGCTTGAAAATCATGGGTCATATTTTCCCATACCTGCAATGTAACATCCGCGCCTTGACCTTTGGCTTTCTCTGCGAAGGCGCAGATCATATCGTACAGGATCTCGGCACTGCCTGCCTGGATGTAAATGGGCGGCAAGCCTCGCAGGTCGGCGTGATTGGGCGACACCAGCGGATCATGGGTGCTTGTTCCTTTGCAGAACCACTTTGCCCACCGGTCCGCCATGCGTTTCTCTATCCAATCATGGTCCGCATTCGTGGTCATACTGTTACCGGAGTTGGAAAGATCTACCCAGGGCGCCAGGCAAATGGCTAGGGCCGGGAGGGGTACCCGGGCGTCCTTCAGCGCGAGCAGCAGGGCCAAGGTCAGATTCCCGCCTGCCGAATCGCCCAATACCACCAGCCGTTCCGGCGCCACCCCGGTCTCAAGTAGCCAGCGATAAGCCGCCAGCGCATCCTCCAGTTGTGCCGGGAACGAGTGTTCCGGGGCAAGGCGGTAATCCAATGCAAAGGTCCGCGACTCTGCCGCCAAAGTGACCAGGGCAATCAGGTTCTCGTGGGATTTTGAATAATACGTGTAGCCGCCTCCGTGCAGATATAAAACCGTAACATCCCGCGCTCCGGCTTTTGGTTCATACCAATGCCCCTTTACCGGCAGGGGAACGGGTTCGATTATCACCCGGGTCGCGGCGGGAGAACCGAATACCAGGGCATCCTCATATTCGCGCCCGTCCGTATGGTTGGCCATTTCGAAAGTGGTGGAGGCTTGTGCCTTCATGAAATGTGTGGTTGTTTCAAGCGGCCAATTCCAATTGGGAAATTGAGGCCCGCGAAACAGTCGACGGATCGATATATAAAGCAATGACCAATAAAGGGCCAGAATACTCCGCACCCGGTATTGCCGCCTGCCGCTCAAAACAAAGAAAGGTAGATTCTGATTTTCATTCATTGTTACCTGCTCCAATTTCATCAAGCTGGCGGAATAGATCCGGCAAACATCACCCTGATGAACGATCTTCATTAGTACATCCGGCACCATGCCGCATAAGGCAGGCTCGATGGCTCTGGAATGTCGATTGTAAATATTTTGAAATTATAAACAGGAAATTTTTAACACATCTCCCAAAAAAGTCAGGGGAATGGGATCCGGCTTTCTTGATCTAATTATGGATCGCGTTTCCATAGAATAAAATCATAGCCGTATACGATTGGCATCTTCCCGGCTTTTACCTGCGAAAACCCTTCCCGCTCGAAGGATGGAAGAAGCTGTAGGTTTGAATCGACAACCAGCACGCGGCCTCCCGGTTTGAGTACGCGCGCCATTTCTTTGATTCCCTTAAGTTTGGATTCATCTGGCATGTGGTGCATTACGATGATACAGAGTATGACATCAAAGGACCGGTCAGGATGGTTAAGTTGTTCAATGACCCCGGGGTGTATGTCAACCAAAAGACCCTGGCGGGCGGCCTTGCGCCGGGCAAAGGCCGCCATTTCCAGTGAAGGTTCAATGCCGGAAACACGCCCTGCTTCACCGACACGCTCTTTGGCTGCCAATGCCTGTGTTCCCGTACCGCACCCGACATCCAACACCGCTTCGCCCGGTTTTAACTCTGCTGTATCCGTAACAAATTGCTGAAATACCTTTTCCTTATTTCGGGTGGCAATCCGAAGGATGAGTTCATAGAATACAGGCCAGCGGATGACCTGTCCCGGCGTTTGAGGCGCAAGCGCCGCTTCCTTGTTATGATCCTGCGTAAACCAATTCATGGAAGCCTGTTCCTTGGGCAATTTTTATTTTGTGAAGTATACAACTTTTCACTCCTTATTTCCTGCGCAGCAAACACGGCAGGCCGTATCATCCATGCATCCGATCGGTTAACCTGGCGGGTATTGGGTTTTTAGGAACAAATTTATTTCCGGTAACGTCCTGCCTGGAATCCTTACAAAATTGTATTCTCAAACCATTACAGTACTGTTAGGGGAGCAACTATTTTCCAAAAAAATCGTTATAGTATGCATATCTCAAAGAAAGGAGTTGCAGCATGTTGTACATACTTGCAGGAGTGGTTGTTTTGTCATTGAGTTTCCTCGCTGGCGCGGATCTGTTCGTGTCCCAGTACAACCCCGATGAACTCAGCAACATGGGAATTCAGGAACCATGACGGATGACCATCCCATCCCCTAGGCCCGGCGCAAATCGAAAGACGCGTCGGGCTTTTTATTTGGAAATATTAGGGTGGTAAAAAACTTGTTGTTTAGGCGGGTAATTCCATTGGGGCACATGCCCACACCTTTTTTTCCCTACCGAGCGGTTGGCGATCTCGTTTTTGCGATATAATTCAGTCATTCACCGACAAAAAAATTCAAAATTTTTCATCCCATAAGCTGAAAACAGGTGCACCGTATGGATGTTGAGGCTCTTTACACTCAAATTGAAAAAACGATCCAAATAAACGCGGGGACTATTGTTTTGGAAAACCCCATCGGATTTCCGCGCAGCGAAACCAACTTGTACCTGGTTGATCGCAATCGGGAGCTCATTTGGAGGGCTGAAAAGCCCGAACAGGACACCGCCTTTTCGCGCGTCAAACTCAATGATGATGGTGACACTTTTTCAGCCTATACCCTAGGCGGGCTTGCCTGCGAATTTGAACTGCGGTCAGGAAAATTGATCAGTGTTGTGCGGATTAAATGACCCGCTAGCAAAGATATACTTACAGTGAATTTTTCAAACCTTAATAAACCCCCGTTCGGATTTGTACTTGTTTTTCTTCTCTTTAGTCTCCTGTTCCTCTCGAACACTTACAAGTTGTGGTTCAAAACGGACTTGTACTATCAGGATATCCATAACAGCCTTACCCGTTCCCCCTCCCTTTATCCGTTCAAGGAGTTTTTTCTTAAACGATTGGAGAATAGAAAGCGCTGGGAAGTGGAACAGAAAGTTTTCAGCGTGATCGGGTTTCTGGCAGTGATCTGCGCGGACGGTTTGGTAGTCACGGCTTTTGTGACCGGGTCATGAAAGCGGTATTTGTTAATAGCATTGAATGATCGAAAATAATAAATTCAATATAGGAGTGGCATCTTGAAAATCATCGCATGTATTAAGCAAGTACCTGACTCGGAAGCGAAAGTCAAAGCCGAGGATGGGAAGGTAACGTGGGGGGACGCGCCATTGGTCATCAACCCGTTCGATGAGTACGCGGTCGAAGGCGCGCTTCAGCAGAAGGAAGCTTTGGGCGGCACGGTCACAGCCTTGTGCGTCGGGCCAGAATCCGCCAAAGACGCGCTCAAACACGCGCTTGCCATGGGCGCAGATGATGCGGTCCTCGTCTCTGATCCTGCGCTTACCGAATTGGATACGGTCGGCGCGGCGCGTGTTCTTGCGGCGGCCATCAAAAAGATAGGCGGCGCGGACATGATCATGTTCGGGCGGCAGACTCTCGATAATGGCGCAGGTACCACCCCCGCGCAGACCGCCCGGGTTCTCGGGCTGCCCATGCTTGGGTTCGTGGGTCAGATCAAGGTGGAAGGTGACAGCGTGACCGTTGATCGCATCACTGAAGAGGGACGTCAAACCGTCAGCGCAAAAATGCCCGCCATCCTCAGCCTGGTTCAAAGTATCGGTGAACCACGCTATCCATCATTCATGGGTATCCGCAAAGCGGGCAAGGCAACAATACCCGTCTGGTCGCTTGCAGATGTCGGCGCCGCCGCTGCCGCGCCTGTTGTCACCCGTATTGAACTGATGAACCCGCCTGTGCAGGAAACAAAAGTCGAGATGATCACGGGTGAAACCCCCGCCGAGATCGCCGACAAACTCGCCGATAAAATTCTCGCGGAGAAAGTGCTATGAAAACTTTTGTCTATATTGACCATTTCAATAGCGATGTTCAGCCGGCTTCATGGGAGGCTCTCGGTCTCGCAAAAGGTTTTGGCACTGCGGTCGCCCTGGTGTTCGGTTCGGATACGGAAGAGATCGCCAAAGCCGCGTTTGAATTTGGCGCGGATGAAGTCATCGTTGTCGATGACCCTGCACTGGTGGATTATCGCGCTGAACCGTATGCCTCCACTCTTTCGGCCCTTACCGCTTCGGCTGCCCCCGACCTGATCCTGTTCCCGACGACTGCGCGCACCCGTGAATTCGCCGCCATGTCGGCCGTGGATCTAAACACAGGTGTGTTGACCGATGTCGCAAAATTTGAGATGAATGGGGATCAACTGGTTGCAACCCGTCCCATTTATGAAGGCAAGGTTTTGGAGAAGACTGTCTGCTCGGGCAAACCCGTCATGGCCACCATCCCAGCGCGTGCCTTCCCCAAACCCGAACGTGTGGCAGGCAAGGCTGGCACTGCGGTGAAAGCCGAAGCCAAAATTGACGCGTTGACCACTGTGCAAGGCTACGCTGCGACCGAAAGCGCCGTTAACATTGGCGATGCCGCCGTGATCGTTTCTGGCGGGCGCGGTGTTTCAAACAACCCCGCTCTCGGCTTGGACGAAGCTGAAACTGCCAAAAAAGGTTTTGCGCTGCTCGGAGAACTTGCTTCCCTGCTCGGCGGCGCCGTTGGCGCATCCCGCGCGGCTGTGGACGGCGGCTACATCACCTACGCCCATCAGGTTGGTCAAACAGGCAAAGTGGTTGCCCCCGATCTGTATATTGCCTGCGGTATTTCTGGCGCGATCCAGCACCTCGTTGGCATGAGAAATTCAAAACTCATCGTGGCAATCAATAAGGATGTTGATGCGCCCGTATTCAGCCAGGCGCGCTTCGGTGTTGTTGGGGATCTGTTCGCGATCGTCCCCGCGCTGACTGAGGCGCTGAAGAAGAAAATGGGGAAGTAAATCTGGATAAAAGTAAAATGAGATAACAAAAAACTCCAAGCCCATGAGCCTGGAGTTTTTTGTTATCTCTTATCCATTAATAATGTCCATCACTACGCCCCCAGATCTGTCCAGCGCAATTCCCTGCCATAGGGCGTATCCACCAGCGCCTTTGTGCCGATGATATTTTGGATCTGGTCAGGTTTGATCGCACCTGGGGTGGCTGGGCGCAGTACATCGATCATATCGCGGGTGAATATCTCACCGGCTTTTATCTCGCGTGCGGCGCGCAAACAACGGCGCTGAACGATCTGTGTATCCTGCTCATTCTCAGCGATAAATTTATCGGGGCTGCCAAGGGAACGTTCCAGCAGGCGGGTTTCTTCGACCATCTTTGCCCAATTTTCAGGATTCATCGCGAACTTGTGGTCGGGGCCTTCGCGGTCGTTGCTGTCGGTGAAGTGGCGTTCGATCACGCGCGCGCCCAAAGTCACCGCGCCGAGAACAGGGGCAACCGCATGGGTGTGGTCCGACAGGCCCAGGATCACATCGGGGAACATGGTGCCATAGGTTTTTAAAACGTTCAAATGAAGATGATCGTAATTTTTCGGGTTGGCGGTGTAGTTGGTGTTGCATTGCATCAGGACCAACTGCCTGTTTAATTTCAAAATCGCATGAACCGCCTTTTGCACTTCACCTATTGTGGATGCGCCCGTGGCGATAAAAAATGGTTTACCCTTGCCCGCCATGCGTTCCAGGGCTTCGATCCAGTCGATTTCGCCTGAACCAGCCTTGTAAACTTGCACATACTGATCAAGGAAATCGATCGCCTCAAAATCGTAAGGCGAGGAGAAGTAGTCAATGCCCGCCTCGTTACATTCCTCCACCAGGGTCATGGACCAGTCAAATGGAATGGATGCGCCTTTATACACCTCAAATACCGATTTCTTCCACGCTGCCTGGTGGGAGATCTGCCCGCCGTTCATCGACTTGAAGCCGTAATCAGAAACGATCTTTGGCGCATCGAAATTTTGGAATTTTGCCGCATCTGCCCCTGCCTCCTTCGCGAGGCGGATCAATTCCTTCGCGCGGTCAAGGTCGCCGTCATGATTCGCGGCAATATCAGCAATGAAATAGGTTGGATGGTTCAAACCAATTGTCCGGTTCCCAAATTTTATTTCCATTGTTTTCTCCTGTTTATTTAACGTGAATAATGCTTAAAACCGATGGTTTTTGATTCCCAGTCGATTATCAAAATTTTTCAGCCAGGGGCAGGCACCTAGGTCGTTTGTTTGTACCGCAAGTGGTTTATTTGAACATGCTTTTGCTTAAATAAACCACAAAAAAACTCTTTTCATTTCATAACTTCCAGTGATCTCTTATCCAAGTTAACTGCAAAAGCGCCTGATAATCAAGATAATCAACCAGCTTAAAGGAGGCTTCGCCATGCTGTTGAGTATTTTGCCATTTCTGTGGAAAATTCTGTGAAAAAGCCTGTGGATAACCTGTTGTGGCTGTGGATAACCAAGGTGACAGGAAGGGGAGAATCTATCGTGAAAGTTGATAATTGCGGATTATCTGTGGATAACCCTGCTGAAACTGGGTATAAAACTCGTGCAAACCTGTGGAGAACTCGGGGAGAGGTGTGCCAAGAGCTGTGGATAACTTTTGGGTGGACAGGCATAAATTAAGGGAACGCCGTGCCGTCAGGCTGGATGTGTTTACTGATTTGGGAGTGATATCTCTTTTGTTAAAGCCAAACTCGCGCGCAATTTCAACCCCGAACTGATACTTGCTCATTGCCTGCGGTCCCACCGTGTGGTATAAGCCGCTTAAATTTTTTTGAAGCATTTTGATCAGGATGCGTGCCGTGTCGTTGACCAGCATCGGACAGAACATTACATCCGTGAAACCACTCATGCTTTGATGACGTGTCAGGTTGTTATGGAAGAATTCTGCCAGGCTTCTTTTGCCGCTTAAGCTCCAACCGTAAAAATTAACGCGCGCCACAATCGCGGTGGGGTCTTCCGAAAGCACTGCCTGTTCACCGTCAAGTTTTGTTTGCGAATAAACACCAGGTGGACTGGGGGCATCATCTTCAGTATAAAAGCCTTCTTTTTGACCGTCAAAGACCGCATCAGTTGAGATGTGAACGAAGGAGATGCCGCGTTTTTTGCAGGATTTTGCCATTCGCGCGGGCAGGTCTGTGTTCAGGCTGCATGCAGCCTGCGGATCTTCCTCACAGGCTTCCAGGTCGGCGAGGGCGGCGCAATTGATCAGCCAATTGGGCTGCACAGCATCGAGTGCGGTATCCAATGCATCCGGGGGTAGCAGGTCTGATCTCAGGATATTGAACGGGGCGTTCCCCAATTTGCCGCGATCGAGGGCAAAAATATCATGCTCATTCATTGTCTCCTGCGCGAGGTTAAGACCGAGCAGGCCGCTGGCCCCGGTAATGAGAATGCGTGCCATGATTTTTACCCCTCCAGCTTGCCCTGCTTGAATAACTCTTCGAATGGCGCGATATATTTTTTAATGCCCTCAATGTCAAGCCATTCTGAATTGTTGTCGCTGGAATAATAGGTTCCTTCCTTCAATGCCGTACCTTTGTCCTTCCAGGAATACCCAAACCAGGTGGCTTCGGCAGGTTGAACAACGTACATCTTATCCAGCTCAATGGTATGGCGTGCTTCGTCTTCTGAGATGAGCATCTCATGTAATTTCTCGCCGGGGCGAATGCCGATGATGTTGATCTCGGCATTTGGGGCGATCGCTTTTGCAAGATCTACAACTTTGGTGCTGGGTATCTTGGGGATGAAGACCTCGCCGCCCTCCATTTGTTCAATGCAGGAGATCACAAAACGGACACCCTGGTCAAGCGAAAGCCAGAAGCGGGTCATGCGGTCGTCGGTGACTGTGATCCTGCCGCCGGCACGCTGTTTCAGGAATAAGGGGACGATAGAACCGCGCGAGCCGACGACGTTCCCGTATCGCACGCATGAGAATCTGGTTGCTGACCCTCCCGCATAGGCGTTGCTTTGAATCGTCAACTTCTCCGCGGCGAGTTTTGTGGCCCCGTAAAGATTTGCAGGGCTGACTGCCTTATCGGTGCTGACCATCAATACTTTTTTCACGCCCGCATCCAGTGCGGCTTCAACCACATTTGCCGTGCCCATGATGTTGGTCTTGATCGCTTCCATCGGGTTGTATTCACAGGCCGGCACCTGCTTCAATGCCGCCGCGTGAACAACAATATCCACACCGTGCAGCGCGCGCACCAGGCGCTCTCGGTCGCGAATGTCGCCGATGAAATAACGCAGGTTTTCCTGGTTGTACCCGCCGACTTGCATTTCGTGCTGCTTCAATTCATCGCGGCTGAAAACAATGACCTTCTTCGGCTGATTTTCTTCAAGTAATATCCTGATGAACTTTTTGCCAAATGAGCCCGTTCCGCCGGTAACCAACACAACCTGATCTTTCCAATTCATGGTGATTTCTCCTATCTCAAGGCTTCAAATATGCCAGAGTCTTTAGTGATTAAAATTTTGCCTTCTTTTTCGAGAACCATTGATAATTCTTCCACTAACTCGCCAAGCTTCCCTTCAGATAGATCCGCCGCTCCGATCGAGGAACGGATATAAGCGATCAGCGGGCCAAGCTCGGTTACCTGCAGATCATCGGCATACTGCGCGCGTGTCACCCGGGAAAATATTCCCTGCAGCTGTTCCATCCCGTTTTCAAGGGTGAATGGGTTGAAAAACATGTCCGGCCGCTTGTTGGTATTGACACGCTTCAACCACTGATACATTTGCCGCATGTGATCCCTGCCGACTGTCGTTGCGATCACGGCGCTGTCATCCTTGAGCACCCGTTTGATCTCGTGCAGCGCTTTCTCACGGTCAGGCACATGATAAAGCATATGATTGGCAATGACCATATCAAAGGTTTTATCGCTATACCGAATGGACTGCGCATCCATTTGCTCGAACTTGAAACTGCGTCCCAGAGGGACCAGATTCCGCCATGCGGCGTCGAGCATCCCGTCGGAGATATCTGTCAGAGTGATCACCCAGCCGGCAGGGATTCGGTCCGTGTTTTCCTTCCACATCCCGGCAGAACCGCAGCCCAACTCCAGAATGCTGGCGTTGCCGGGCAGTTTTACAAGTGTATCAAAAACCCAACGAAACCACCCCTGCCGATTCGTGCTGAACTTCTGGTGGATCGAGATCCGTGCATCCAGGTTGGATGCATCCTTGTATTGATCATTTGTGAGATATTGCTGATCCGTGAACCTCTGCATTTTATTTCTTGATGACAATTAAAGGGTATTGCCCGTTCTCTGCAAAGAATTTTGGAAAGACGCCTTCAAGCCAGAAGACAAATTTTAAAAATGTGCGTCCGCCAAAAGGCCGGACAAACCAGCGCAGGACACGCGTGCTGACACTGCGCCAGGGTTTGATTTCGAGGGTCATTTTCGATCCGATCTCACGCTTGAGCCACTCGGGAGTCATCTTTTGGACGAACGTGCCTGTGGTGTCCTGGTCATTTACCCACTCGGTTCTCTTCTTCTTTGCTTTACGGCCGGTGATGATCCGCATCACAGCGATCAAGGGTGTGGCCATGCGGTCCAGGAAGGGTTGATGCCATCCGTTGACAATGGCAGCCGTTCGTCCGCCGGCAAGCACACGATGGATCTCCATATAGGCGCGCGGGTGCTCTGGCAGCGCAAGGTGGTGGATCGCGTGCATCGAAACTGCGCCATCGAAGGCTTCGTTTTTGAATGGCAGATTTGCCAGGTCGCCGACGACGAACAGCCCGTGATCTCCGATGCGGACCTTTGCCTCACGCAGGGCCTGGATCGAGATATCCAGGCAGATGCGCTTCCGGTATCCCTGCGAATAGACCTTGTATTCTTCATACTGCACAGGGCCGGAACCTGCATCCAAAAGAAATCTGCCGGTTTGCATGATCCCGTTCATCACACGCAGGCGCGTCTTGTGGATGTATTCACGGGAGACGGGGCGCAGGTCTTCGTAACGGGCATTTTGATAATTCCCGTCATCTTCCTGTTGCCATCCGATCTCATCATAAAATTCGCGAACTTTTTGTTTTGTGTCGTTGGTCATGGTTGTCTCTGTTTGTTCATGTCACTGCGCAGGGAGAGCCGCCGCAACGGAATATTAGTTCCATGTAAATGGTTCGTTTACCAGAAAATCAAATGTGTCTTTAAATTGTGCCATGCCTTCCTTGCTCAATACTTTTTCCAGCGGCCAGACTTCCAGGTCATCCCAGAAGTTCATCAGGCGCCAGGGGAAGGGACGTGGATACTCAAAGAAGAAACGGTAGGCATAATTCCATGCGAATTCAGTTTGTGCTTCAGTCAGTTGATGCGCGGGGATATCTCCCAGAACTTTTTCAAGTGTCGCGTAGTATTCGCCCCATGTGTTCGGGTCAAGGGTGATGCCGCGTCCGCGATAATGGGTTTGTCCGCAGGAGATGACCGGGCGTCCATTCATGGCGGTCTCAAGCCCCACGGTGGTGGTGTATGCCAGACCGGCATCTGCGATCTCGATCAGGTCATAGGTGTTGATCTTGTCTAGCGCCCCAATGACGTGAATATGGCTGGGAAGCTCGGGCAGGGCCTCGCACACAACCGTTCCCATTGATTTCGCCTGCGGCACAAGTTTCTCGCCTGGGTGAACGCGGATGACCAGCTGCACATCGGTCCGTTTGGCAAAATATTGAACGGTCTTGGTGATCCATTCGGTCATCGAGGCGGCGAAGATGTCGCGTCCCAGCGTGAGACTGTCCCCGAGCACATTTGCGGCCAGCATTACAACGGGGCGGTCATCTAGGCCGAGCAGCTTGCGGGTCTCTGCTGCGCCCTGTGACGAGACATACTGCCAAAGGCGTTTGGATTTGCCCCAAACGCGGGCGCCGCGGCGGGCATTTTCAAGGTCGGCCACACGTTCAAACATGGCTTCGGTAATTGGCAAGTGACAGCGCGCATCTACAAGGTAATCGGTCTCCTGCTGCATGATGGATGAGTTCTGCGCCAGCCAGATCTGTTCGCGCTGATCGTTGAACTCGTAGGTCACGGCGTCGATATTTAAGTAGCGTGCCATGCGGAAGACGATCCCCATTTCCAGGATCAAACCATTGGGAATCAGGACCACATCGGGTTTATTGGACTGCATCCATTCGAGCGCAGCTTTGGCTGCGAAGGTATTACGTTTGATCCGCAGGTCAAACAAGGCGCGGTCGGACGGGTCGTTCATGTCCACTTCTTCGCGCATCAGGGTGTATTGGGCGTCCCACAGCGAGATTTCTTTGACATCGGCCTGGATCTTTTCCGGAAGGGAGATCGCGGGGCGCAGGTCCAGCATGGATGCGTGTTTGACCAAAGGGAATAGGGGCACCAGTGTATCTTTTGTGTGCAGTATGCGCTGCCGCTGGGTGAACTTGTCTTTTTCCTTCTGCCATTCTGAATAGGGCAGGGTCAACAGCGTCACATCATGCCCCAGTCCTGCCAGCACCAAGCCCAGATAAGCTGATTGTTCCACCCAGTAATGTAGTGTCGCAAAGAATAAAACCTTCCTGCCGCGCTGTGCTTTCTTTGCGAAAGGTTCAACAACCCTGCGCGCTGCGGGTAATGAGCTTTGCAGGCGTGAGAGATCATAGTGGTCCTTGCGGACACGATTCTTTTGCCGCAGGGCCCAGTCAATTTCAGCAGTGAAGGGCAGGTCGCCTAAAAATTCCCGGAGGGTTGATTTCGTTGCCATAAATGTTAGCCATGGAGCGCTCAGAGCTAAGGCTCTCGGCGCTCGGCGGCATGCCTTAATCCAGTTTTTCTATTTTCCAATTCAAGCGCGGGCGGACGGGGCCGACACGCGGTTCACCCCATTGTGTGCCGGGCGCGCCGGAAATATCCACATTGAAAGCCAGAGCGTTTTCATCCATGAAATAGCGGCGGACGCCAAATGAACTGGCATTCACCCCAAGGCTATACCGTCCTTCATTGAATATATCGGCGGGGATTTCTGCGTGGCTGATGTAGTGTCCCGTGGCGCGTGAGTCGAATTTTTCGTAGAGATCGGGTCTGTCGGTATCGAACGATGTAAAGATGTACTCACCGCGCATCGTGCTGATGTATAGCCCCACGCGCAGGCCTGTCACGGGGGAACTGAGTTTGTACTCGAACTCGATGGTGACCGGCTCGGTGGAGCGGACAGTATCCACCACCTTGCCGCCTTTTTCCTTAACTTTTAAACTGATTGGTGTAAAAGGCTGACTTGTCACTGGGATATCCTCTGCGTCCCATATGCGCTCGCCGGCCTGTGATTGGCCCGAGGATAGATAGAAATCCACGGCTTCCTGTGAGGGGGCGCGCATGATGAGCTGGCCTTTGTTTAAAACAATGGCTTCCTGGGTCAATCTCAAAATTGCAGACATGTTATGGCTGACGAACAACACGGTGCGTCCCTGCTGCGCCACATCGCCCATCTTGCCGAGGCATTTCCTTTGAAA
>CAYLOW010000088.1:0-15284 GCA_964385315.1 uncultured Anaerolinea sp. | reverse complement strand
TGAGCAGGTACATCGGGAACACGGCAATTTCATAGAAGAAGAACAGCATGAACAGATCAAGTGAAACAAATACTCCGAACACGCCGCCCGCCAACAGGAAGAGAAACGCAAAGAATTCGCGCGGTCTGTCCTGAATACCAGCAGAAAGGTGCTTCGATTCATCGTAATCACCCCACGAGATCAAAACGCCCGTGAACATAACGATACCGGTCAACAGGACAAGCGGGGCGCTCATACCATCCACACCGAACTTCAGGCTGATACCAAGCGCGGGAAGCCAGTTGTATGTTTCAATAAATTGATAACCTGTCATGTGACCAAGCAGGTATTGTCCATAGAGCCAGCCAGAAAGCAGGATCTCCATCGCCGCGGTGGCAAGCGCAACACCGCGAACTTCTGTTTTGCGATCCGCCGGGATCATTAACATGATGGCTGCGGCTATGAAGGGAAGGAAAGTGATAATACTCAGGATGGGAAAATTCATCATCCACCTCTTAGAACAGAGCCACAACGGCTTTGTTGATAACTTCCAAAATCCACGCGGGCCAGATACCGATAACCAGGATCAAGACCATCAGTGGGAGTGCCACAAAAATTTCGCGTGTGTTGATCTCGGCCAGTTTGTGTTCGCCGTGCGCCCAATGTTCGTTCAAGGGGCCATGCAATACTTTCATGATGCCTTTCAAAATATAAGCACCTGTGAAGAGTAAACCAAGCATGGCAATGGCGGTATAGACCGTCAGTACAGGATAAGCACCCCGCACCACCAAGAATTCGGAGACAAAGCCGTTGAGACCCGGCAAGCCAAGAGACGCCATGCTCATAAAGATCAGGATCCCGCCGTAGACCGGCACCAACGGGAATAAACCGCCGAACTCTTCAAGGTTACGTGTGTGCGTGCGTTCATAGATCACGCCAACCATAAAGAACATGCCAGCTGCAGACAAGCCGTGATTGAACATCTGCAAGACCGCGCCATTCATGGCAATATGCGCATCAGGAGTTCCCGCTGCAGCTGCAGCGGCGGCAATACCGAGGACAACAAATCCCATGTGGTTGATCGAAGAATAGGCAACTAGCCGCTTGAAATCCGTTTGACCGAATGCCGCGAAAGCGCCAAAAACAATCGCTGCAACAGCAAGAAAAGCCAGTGCACCCGCAAATATCTTCGCTTCAAGGGGATAGAATGGCAATACAAGCCGCAGGAAACCATACGCGCCAAGTTTGAGCAGTACACCCGCAAGGATCATGGAACCGGCAGTCGGGGCTTCAGTATGAGCATCAGGCAGCCATGTATGGAAAGGCCAAATAGGGACCTTGATGGCAAAGGCGATCGTAAATGCCCAGAAGGCTATGGTCTTGACTGTATGCACTGTCATACCCAATAGAACAGCATTTGGGTCTAATGCATTCCAACGCTCATAGAGGGCAACCAGGTCATAGGTCCCGAACAAGACACCGAGCATTTGAATTCCAAGCAAGAGACCAAGCGATCCGCCCATGGTATAGATCATAAACTTGAGCGAAGCATAATCCTTGTTGGCACTTCCCCATTGGTTGATGAGGAAATACATGGGGACAAGACCGATTTCCCAAAAAACAAAGAAAATCAGCAGATCAAGCGCCATGAAAACGCCAAGCATACCTGTTTCCAAAAAGAGGAAGAGCATCATATATGGTTTGACACGATCTGTTACGCTAAATGATGCAAGAATTGCCAGGGGCGTCAGCAGGGTGGTAAGCAAGACCATTGAAATTGAAATGCCGTCCACGCCAAGGTGAAGCGAAGAGTTCAACGCCTCATACCAGGGATAAGTTTCTTGAAATTGAAAGCCTGTCTTGTTGAGGTCAAAATTACTCCACAGCACAAGGGTCAGGACGAAGGGGATCAAACTGGCGGAAAAAGAAAACCAGCGCAGAAGTTTCGTCTCACCGCTTGGGAGGAAAAACAAGACCAATGCCGCGATTGTCGGCAGGAATAAGATCAGGCTAAGGAGATGAGTATTGAGGAAATCCATCGTGCACTCCTATGCCAGCAGTAGAAAATAAACGAGGCCGCCGACCACAAAAATGACAGCCATTGAAAGGAGCAGATACTGCTGGATGCGGCCGGTTTGAATGGGACGAAGATTCTTACCTATCCAGTAAGTTAAATCTGCAGAACCATCGCCAAAGAAACGATTGACAACCGGTACATCAAAGTAATTACGGATGGCGGAGCCAATTCCGCCTGTTGTGGGCCCGAAGATGTGCAGGATGCCATCAATGAAGCCCTTGTCCATCCATTTGGAGACGAAAACCTCAGAGAACCATGTGATTGGCTTAATGAAGAGGAATTCGTACGCTTCGTCGAAATAATACTTGTTCTTAAGGAAGGGGATTTGCAGTTTATCCTGCTCAACAGCGTTCACATTGCGATAAGCGAGCCAGCCAAAGAACAAGCCGCCGAGGGCAACAACAAGAGATGTGAGTAGAGGAACAACATTAAATTCCAGAACAGGAGGTAGCTCAGCCAAAGTGCTGCCCACGAATTCATGGAACCAGTTAGGGACAAGGCCGCCTAGAAGCGGGAAATGCTCGGGGATACCGACCCAGCCGTAGGTTACTGCGAAGAATGCAAGGACAACGAGTGGAGCCGTCATTGTCCATTTATTCTCCTGCGCATGTTCGGCCTCCTTCGTGCGGGCTTCGCCAAGGAAGGTTAATGTGATTTGACGCATGGTATAGAACGCAGTCATGAACGCGGCAATCGCGAGCGTGATAAAGACCGTCAGATGACCGTTAATGAAAGCGTCCGCAAGAATTTCATCCTTTGACCAGAAGCCCGCAGTAACAACCGGGAAACCGGAAAGCGCAAAGCCGCCGATGAGGAAAGTCCAGAATGTGATCGGCATCTTCTTGCGCAGGCCACCCATGTTGAACATATCCTGCGGGTCAACTTTATGGTTGCCGGTATGGAGCACGCCATGTTCCATGCCATGAATGACGGAACCGGAACCGAGGAAGAGCAGCGCCTTGAAAAATGCGTGGGTAATGAGATGGAATACAGCAGCTACATACGCGCCGATCCCGAGCGCTGCGATCATAAAACCAAGCTGCGAAATCGTGGAGTAAGCCAGAACGCGTTTGATGTCGTTTTGCGCAACAGCAATTGTCGCGGCGAAGATCGCCGTGAATGCACCAATTACTGCAACAACGGTCATTGCTGAGGTCAGCGGGCCACCTTCGTGCCAGCCGGCGGTAAGAAGCGGGAACATTCGAATAACGGCATAGACACCCGCGGACACCATCGTCGCCGCATGGATCATGGCGCTAACGGGGGTCGGACCTTCCATCGCATCGGGAAGCCAAACATGCAATGGGAACTGCGCCGATTTACCGATCGTACCGATGAAGAGCAATATCGCGATCAACCCGGCGGCAGACAAGCCGAAAACAGGAGTAAGCGTTGTCGACAATGTATGCAGAACCTCTTCCGAGAAGATCACGCTGTAGGAAAGCGAGCCTACTCCTGTGATCTTTTCAATTGAAGAGTAAAGGAAGGCTATTCCCAACAGCATAAAGACATCGCCGATGCGTGTGGTCATGAATGCTTTCACAGCCGCGTTTCGGGCAGAAGGCTTGCCATACCAGAAACCGATCAATAGATAGGAGCACAAGCCCATAATCTCCCAACCTACGAAGAGTGTGAGCAGGTTATCAGAGACAACAAGCGTGTACATGCCAAAAGCGAACAAACCGATAAATGCAAAGAAGCGCGAATACATCGGTTCGATCGAAGGAACAACATGCTTGTGTCCATGTTCTTCAACAGTTGCACCATGGGGCGGCAGGCCCGCGTGATCGTGATCGCCGGCAGGCTGGCCAAAGTTGTGATAGCCAACACTGTAGATGAAGATCATCAATACTGTCCAAGCCACGAAGAACAAAACGGCTGCAGAAAGTGGATCGATCAAAACTCCGATCTTCAACCAGGTCTCTCCAGTCGGCAGCCAGGGAATTGAAGATGCAAACGGTTCTTTCCCAAAATGCTCGGTATTGACCGCGGTCCAAAAAATTATCATGGATCCCAGCCATGAAAGGAAAGCCGCGCTGATCGCCACCGTATGGCTTAGTGCCTTGCTCTTATTTGTAAATAATACAATCAGAACAAAGGCGATAAGCGGCGGCAAGGGAACCAACCAAACCAAATTTGTCACGAATTCATGTGTCATACGTCCCTACCACTTCAACAAGTCAAGTTCTTCCGCAACCACCGTATTGCGACGGCGATATACAGAGATTACCAAGGCCAGACCCACAGCCACTTCCGCCGCAGCAACAGCAAAGACAATGATCGTGAAAACCTGTCCAGCCATCAGCGAAATATCACCGTAGCGCCAAAACGCCACGAGATTGATGTTCACTGCGTTTAGCATCAATTCAACACCAAGCAAAATTGCAACTGCATTCCTGCGCGCCAGCACACCAAATAAGCCTATACTGAAAAGCCCGGCAGCAAGCATCAGATACCATGAAAGAGGGATCATCAACGCCTCCTATTTCTTGTTAAACGCGAGATAAACCGCGCCAACCAATGCCGCAAGAAGAAGAACAGATGCGACTTCAAAAGGCAGGACAAATCCCGCAGGCGAGGTCAAAGCGCCGCCCAGTTGATCTATCGCGTTAAACCCGGACGGCATAGCAGATGCGGTCTTCGAGAAGCCGTTCCAACCCAGGAGCAGAAAAGCCAACCCCACAAAGGTCAAAACAGCCATGAGCGCACCTGCCCACCAGTTTTTATTCAAGGCTGCGCCGGTATCAGCCGCCTGACGACGGGTGAGCATGACCGCGAAGATGAAGAGAATGGCAATTGCGCCGATATACACCACAACCTGCACAACCGCCAAAAAACCTGCGTTGAGCAATGTATATAGAATCGCCACACCAAAAAGCGCCGCCACCAGCCACAACGCTGCATGGACAAGGTCGCGAACCGTCACAACCAACAGGGCAGACAAAAGCGTGGCTGCCCCAACGATTAAGAAAATGATTTGTTCTGCTGTCATAAGTTACTCCATCCAACCCGAATTCCCGGCTTGTCCTGCCAAGGGACAGGAGTCCTCTCTCCTTTTGGGAGAAAGCCAGGGTAAAGGGGAAAGTTTTTAGTGATGGGCCTCCACAACCTGCTTTACGCCTTCCACCCGTGCGCGTTCCTTTTTACCCGTCGCACGAACGATTTCCAGCGAGACCCATGCAACAATGATATTTGCAAGGATCATGCCTGTGACGTAAAGCCAGCTGTCAGCGCCGCGCAGCAGTGCATTCATCAATGCGGTGACCATCACAAGAGTGAATGCAACGGGCGTAAGAAATTTCCAGTTAAAGGCAAGCATCTGATCAATACGGATACGCATCACTGTATACTTGACCCACATGATGACCCAGTATCCAACCAGTGCCTTGAACAGGAGAATGGCGATGGCTAGGAAGGGAGATACCTGCTCCAAACCAAAGAAGCGATAACCTCCAAAGAACATAATTGCCCAGAAACCGCCAAATGTGAACGCGTGTAACAGTTCTCCAGCATAGAACATACCGAATTTCATACCCGAATATTCGATATTGTAGCCAGAGACCAGTTCCGACTCACCCTCAGCAAGGTCAAATGGAGCGCGTCCCAATTCTGCTATTGCCGCGATCAGAAAGATCAACGCAGCCAGAGGTGAAAACAGGACAAACCAAATGTCCTGGCCTTGGATGATGGCATTCATGCCCATGGAACCCGCAAAAATGGTCGGGATGAGCATGACCGCAAGCATCGGAACCTCAAACGAAATCATCACCGCGACCTGGCGAAAAGCGCCAATGACCGAGAACTTGTTATTCGACGACCAGCCGGCCATAATAATGGAGAGCGTGCCAATCGAACCGGCTGCGATAATGAACAGCAAGCCAGAGTTCAAATCCACACCGAGCATAACGGGAGCCAGCGGCACAACCGCCCACAGGATCAACACCGACATCATCGAAAGCATCGGCGCAATGTTGTAAACAACTTTGTCGGCGCCATCGGGTGTGGTATCTTCCTTGATCAACAGTTTGATGATGTCAGCAAAAGGCTGGATTAAACCAAAAGGCCCAAGGCGGTTCGGTCCAAGACGGTCCTGAAACCGGGCCACCACCTTGCGTTCGATCCACACAAGGAGGATGTCGATCACCATCAGGATCAAGATGAGGACGAAAACGCCTAGAAAAACCACCAGCACATGTGCAAAAACATCATTCATGCCCCAGCCGACAAGAATACCTGTCAACCAATCTGCGGCAACTTTCAGAGGGTCATTCCAAAAATTCATACATCACTCCTGTTTGCCCTCCTTCCCATCCTTCCCTCAGAAAGGGAGGTTAGTTTCCCTCCCAAAAGGAGAGTGTTCGGGTGAAGGCGGTTTACATTTACACAAATAAAAGGCTGAAAGGAAATATCCAATCAGCCTTTTATTTTTTACCCAGATAAATTACACCCATTCAAGCATCCCTTTGCGCCATGTATAAACAAGGCCGGCAATAAGGACAAGAATAAAGACAATACCTTCCACAACAGCGAACATGCCCAACTGACCCAATTTTACTGCCCAGGGAAAGAGGAACACGGTTTCCACGTCAAATACGAGGAAGACCAGTGCGAAGATATAGTACTGAGCTTTAAACTGCACCCAGCCTTCGCCTATTGGCTCAATACCACACTCATAAGTTGACTGCTTGATTGGATTGGGTTTCTTGGGTCCTAAAATCCACGCAACGCCAATTGCGCCCACCGGAATAATCAAGCCAACAATAAAAAACAAACCAATATATAGCCACTCGTTCATTTACATGCTCCGTGGTGAAATGTCTTGATGTCCCGTTACCATCCAAGTTTTTAACACAAGAAAGACCTGTGAGGTACGGCACAAGCGCCAAGATTGTACCATACAGCATAAACTGGTCCCAATGATTGCTTGTCAATTTTTTAGGTGATATTTGTCATATTTTTTCTGTTTTTAGTACAGTTTTCGGCTTTTTTGCAAAAAGATTCTGCCCAAGTGCATATTACGGGTTACCTGTCCTTTTTACTTCTTTTTTCTCCTCCTAAAAACAAACCTTAGGATATCCTCGATAAACGGGAATCCGATCACGCTGCCTAAAACTGACCCGATCACCCCGGAGGTTCGCGCTATATTAACGGACAACCCAAAGAAATCAACTGCTTGAATTTCGATAATTTGAGCTGATATGGCTATTCGGCTTTGCTCCCCCGTTGATTTTTCTACAAAATTTACATGCAACCATACCGTACCACGATAAATTCCCGGGTCTTGAGGGCGAATACTCCAATTAAATGTTGCTGATTGTCCACGTTTAAGCGGTTCGTAGATCGCCTCGGCAGGCTGAACCTGCATCCCGGCAAGATCAAGCCGCGCCTCGGCGGTAACATTGTGCGTATCATACAAGTCGGGAATTTCTATCTTCTCGCCTACCACCACGTTCCCCTCAATTTGCGCCGTAGGAGTGATATTGCCAAGCTCGTCCACCTCCAATGTCAGGCGGATAACATCTCCTTCCACACCCGCACGCATTTTAGAGGGAAATTCCAGAGTAAGACGGCGGGTTTCAGGTATGGAGGGCGCTAAAAAAACTTGCGTTGGTTGGGAAGTTGGCACGAAAACTTGAGTAGGTTGAAATGTGGGAGCAACAACAGGTTGAGTTACAACAAGTGCAGAATTCGTCGACTCTACAGCAGCTTCAGGTGCGGCGGGTTCATATTGTCCCTGTGAAGCGCAAGCCATATTTACGAGAATCAAAATCAACACAAAGATTGCGAAGATTTTGCAAGAAAAATAAGCGGTCGGCTTCATGGCTCAGGTAACTGCATTTCAGTCGGCGCAATCGACTGGATATGGGTCTCACGAGGATTTGGCGAATACCCCCATATTAAAAGAGCGATTGAGATAGTGAGAATAAGGATGGAAAGAAAAAGGTGGATCTTTTTTTTCATATACGTACTCCTCCCCCATTTCTGAGGGAGGAGATTTCTTACAACGATCAAAACTTACTCAACCGGAATTTCCTTGTAGACCTTATCCACATCAATGCCTTGGCCCTTGCGATAGGCGCTAAAGCCAAAGTATATCGCTGCAGCCAGTGCATACATAAGGATCATGAATAACATCGAGGTGCTGTTTTGCCAGCCAATTCCGTAAAGGTAGCCAGGATCCCAAAACCAGACGACCAGCAGCCAGTCAAGGAAAGCAAAGAATACCAAACCCGCGCCCACCATTACCGGGAGTTTGTCACCTTTCATTACTTTACCTCCGACAAATACCACCACGTACCCAAGCAACCAGACATTGAGGATACTCAACACCGCAACCAATGCAATCATTGCTTGAGTCAAACCTGTCTGTTCACCCCACACGGCAAATACCTGTCCTGCATATGCATACATTAAATAGACCAAATATGCCGCAGTCGCAGTGAATAGCCCTATCGTCGCCCAGCTCACCCATGAAGGCAGGACATAGGGAGCAATTGGTGAGCCGTCAAAGATCTCTTTCTGCCGCCAGGGTAGTAGTATGGCAGCAAACGTAGTGCCAAAGAAGGTAATGGCAATCACCAGTGTAGCATCGAGCACGATGGATTTGAAACTAAAGATATTGTAGGCATAGAGGTAGGAAATAAGAATGGACGGAACCACCATCAATAACAGCGCATTGACCGGGGTCTTGGAGCCGGGCTGGATCTTGGAGACCCATTCGGGCAACATACGGTCAAGGGCAGCTGCAAAAATAACCCGGGTGGACGAAAGAAATACCGTACCAGACCAGCCAAACCACCACATGCCAACCAGGAAAATCACCAGAATCTGCAGGGCGCGGTTATTGGTCAGGAAGGTGGCAAACTGCACCGGATAGGGCCAGACGGGAATGGGAACCGCAGTTCCGTAGAAGACATTACTCCAGAAGGCGCCGTTGGCATTTATATAAAAGTCCCAGCCTATGGTCTTATTGATCAAGGCGAAGAATACCAGGGCAAGACCAGCGGTAAAAATAATCGCCGATGCCATACCCCAAAAATTGCGTTTGTAATCTGATGCGCCGCGTACCTCACCATATAACGTGGAACCCCAATTCGGCCACAAATTAAAGAAGACCATCATGGGAATCATCGCCATGCTAGCACCCAAGGCAACCGTCCCTACCGAACCGAAGGTGGTTCCAGCCGCTTGTCCAGCCGCGATAGTGGCTGCGTAATAATCCATCTTAGGCAAACCGTAAAGGATCGGCAAATTCGAATTCAACCCAGCAATAAACGCCTCTTTATTACCAAACAATAACATTCCGAAAACGATCAAGAGACCGACCGACCCCATATAGAAACTTACCTTCTGCACGCGTGCATACCACTTCATGCCGACGGCAATATAGATGAAGACGATCGCACACACAGCCAGCATACCGACCAGTAACCCCTCGCTGGTACCGGTGAACCACAGAGCAGTTTCAGGCGCGCCCAAAAGGGCAGCCATGGGCGTTAGAAACTCATAAGTCAGGATTTGGCCATAAAGCGGGACCCACAGCCAAAGAATGAACCACCAGCCGGTGATACTGAGAAGGAACCCGACACCTCGGCCTAAAATGCGACTCTGCCATACATAATCGCCTCCCGCACGGGGCATGGCGGAAATGAGACTGGCATAAACAATCACTTCGAAAATGGTAAAAAAGCCGCCGACCACGACTGCTGTCCCCAGGCTGCCGCCAAAATACCAGCAGTATGAAAAGATAAACAAACCCAGGGTGACAAGATTGATGGAAAATGTGGCATAAATAAACGCGTCAAAAATCGACCAGGCTCTTACCAGGCCGCTTGCCTTGCGAACAAACAAAGAGACTTCATTGCTCATCGGGATCTCCTTAATATATTTTTTGCCTGCCGCCCCACAAGGGGGCATATGATCTAACCTTCAACCGAGTTCGTTTGCGAACTTCTGCTATCACTGGTATTTGTCTATAGGCTGCCTCCTGCCGGAACTCTCGCGGGTTATCCGGTCGTCAAAACGTAATTGCCGACTTTTTGCGGTTTGAGATCAACAATCGCCCCATGCAACATTCCTTGCTCGTACATGCTGCCAGGGTTGATGCAGAGGGTCTTCTTATATTTGCGCGTTCCTTTGCCCTCATGAATGTGTCCATGCAGGCCCAGGATGGGTTGGTATTTATCGAGCACAGCCAACACCGACTTGCTGCCGACCGGCACCAGGGATCGTCCCGCATATGTGGGGCGCAAATCCTTGGTTAGTTCAGGCGCTTCGTCGAGACCGCTGCCGTATGGCGGCGCATGTAAATTAAAGACAGCGTTTGATGGATTCTTTGCTTTGCCAATAACAGCCTCAAGCCGAAGCAACAGCGCCTCATCCGGTTCTTCCCGATGTGTATCCCATGGAGTGGGATTTGCCCAACCTGAACTGACCATCTCATGTTGCTCGTCAAGCTCAATAACCTGCCCCTCCACACTCCGCACCAATTTAGATGCCGCGATAACCGCATCCACTTCGAACACATCATCATTGCCGGGGCAGACGTAACAGCGGATTCCTGTGCCAGCCAGTTTTTGATCTGCGTATTCCATCCAGCGTTCCAGGGTTTTTAATACCTGCACAAGAAAAAGCTCATCGGATTTTCCGGGTGTGGATGAAATATCAGCCACCTCATCGGGTGTCGTAATATAAGGATAATAGCCGCGGTTCTGAATGGTAGCAGCCATTTTTTCCACCTCCTCTTTCCCGGTTATGAATGACTCCTGTTCGAGCAAGGTGACTTTATATTTGTCATTTCCCTGGGCAATAATCGGGATAATGGCCTTGCCGGTCATATCACCGCCCAAAATAAGCACATCCGCCTCGTAAAACTTTCCGGCACTGATAAATTTCTTCCAGCAAATTTCAGATCCATGCACGTCTGTGGCAAAAAACAGTTTCATGAAACTCCTCTTTGACGCTAAAGCCGCCATTCCCGGCACCGGGAAAGCGCTTGAGCATTGGTTGGTTAAAATAATATAGTTGGTCTCACAAGCATAGATTCCATAAAGGTTTTGGGTGTGTTCATATTGAAATACGGACAGGAATCAACCTGCCGGCATCAAAAATTTTCCCCTTATTAATTTGGATACCCGAACCGTGAACGTCTGTTGCAAAAAATAATATGATCACATTTAAATCCTTTGGCATGGATTGTGGTTTGCAAAGATGGTGCGGTACTGGTTAATTATACCCGCCAGAAATAAGATTACAACCATTTTTTAACGAATAACAGTCATCGAGTGAAAGGTGCTAAAAGCCAATTTTCATGACATTTGTTAAACAATGGAAAGCCAGTTTGGTTGTAGAATTAGCGCATCAAGTAGATCGCAACTCTGTCATATGGATGTGTCCCGTGCCGAAATTTGGAAGAGACGAAAGCCAAGCCTTGCTTCAAGTCGCGAAAAACTCATTTCTGCAAGGAGAGTGTAACAACTGCGAATGTCTACCCGGGGAATTCTATGTTAGTTACATGCTCAAAAAAACAAAAATCCACGCTCATCAAACTTTGGTTTAAAAATATCAACCACAAAAGGAACCGATATGACCCATCCCTACCCCCCCGAACCATTCCGTATCAAAGTTGTTGAATCAATTCGCCTCATTTCACCTGCCGAGCGAGAAACAGCGCTCAAAGAGGCCGGGTACAACCTGTTCTCAATGAAAGCTGAAGACATTTTCATTGACCTGCTTACAGATTCGGGCACGGGCGCGATGAGTTCCGAGCAATGGGCTGCCATCATGCGCGGAGATGA
Organism: uncultured Anaerolinea sp.; assembly: GCA_964385315.1. Classification (GTDB taxonomy): domain Bacteria; phylum Chloroflexota; class Anaerolineae; order Anaerolineales; family Villigracilaceae; genus Villigracilis. The sequence continues at coordinate 3,431 of CAYLOW010000088.1, read as the reverse complement.
GTCATACGCAGGCGCACGCTCCTTCCACCGGCTGAAAGCGGCTGTCGAGGATATTTTTGGTTTCAAATTTTTTGTCCCCACGCATCAGGGACGGGCAGCAGAGAATATTCTGGCCTCATGCCTTGTTAAACCGGGGCAATACATCCCCAGCAACATGCACTTTGACACAACGGATGCCAACATCCGTGCGCGCGGGGGACGCCCAACCAACCTGGTGATTGATGAAGCATTCGACATAAACAACCTGCACCCCTTCAAGGGCAACATGGATATTTTAAAACTCCGTGAGTTCATAAAGAAGGTCGGGGTGGAGAAAATCCCGTTTGGAATGATGACCGTCACGAATAACGCGGGGGGCGGGCAGCCTGTCTCGATGGAAAATCTCAAAGAGGTTGCGGCAGTTTATCATGAGTACAAGATTCCATTTTTCATAGACTCCGCCCGTTATGCCGAAAACGCCTATTTTATAAAGCTGCGCGAAAAAGGCTATGAAACCAAGTCTGTGATCGAGATTGCCCGGGAAATGTACGCCCTCGCCGATGGCATGACCATGTCAGCCAAAAAGGATGCCATCGTCAACATAGGTGGTTTGCTCTGTCTAAACGACGAGATGCTGTTCCAAAATGTCAAAAATGAACTGATCCTGCGCGAGGGCTTTATCACCTACGGCGGCCTCGCGGGGCGCGACCTTGACGCAATGGCAGTTGGGCTATATGAAGGGCTTGATGAAGCCTACCTTGCCTCCCGCCTATCACAAACTGCCTATCTCGCCGGGCGGCTAAACGATGCAGGCATACCCACCATCCAACCTGCGGGCGGACATGCCGTCTACCTTGATGTGGCTCATGTCTTTCCGAATATTCCGCAAAGTGACTTCCCCGGACAGGCAATGGCAGTGGAGTTGTACCGTGAAGGCGCGATTCGCGGCGTGGAAATTGGTTCAGTGATGTTTGCGTACCCTGATCCTGATTCCGGGAAAATGATCTATCCCAAGCTGGAGTTGCTGCGTCTTGCCATCCCGCGCCGTACCTACACACAAAGCCACATGGATTACGTTGCCGATTGCGCTGCAAGAATTAAATCCCGCGCCGATAAAGTGAAGGGGTATAAATTCACCTACGCCCCCGAACTACTCCGGCACTTCACAGCAAGGTTCGAGCCGTTATAACCAGTATCTATCCAGCGCAGGGTAGATGGAATTCCGCCCGCCATTGGATGCCAGTAAAAAGGAAAATATGATTCCCAATCAGTGGTACGCTATTTTGGAATCGAACGAAGTTAAAAAGGGACGCCCTGTGGGCTTCACGCGCATGGGCGAGAAAATGGTCGCCTGGCGAGATCACAGCGGTCGAGTCACAGTGATGAGTGATTTGTGTCCACACCGCGGCGCGGCTTTAAGCGTAGGAAAACTGGTTGGTGATTGCATCCAGTGCCCTTTCCATGGCTTCGAATATGACGTATCAGGAGATTGCCGATTCATCCCCGCCAATGGAAAAAACTTCCAGCCGCCCAAAGCCATGCATGTCAAGAGCTATCCGACACAGGAAGAACATGGTTTTATTTATTTGTGGTGGGGTAATCCACGGAAGGAATATCCACCTCTCCCGTGGTTCGAAAATATTGACGGGCAAATGGTTTACTCAACCATCAAAGCTCACTGGGCAAATCATTACGCGCGCGCCATCGAAAACCAACTCGACGTGGTACACCTGCCCTTTGTCCATTACAACACAATTGGACGCGGCAACAACACTCTGGTCAATGGACCTATTGCCAAAGAAGTGGAAATCGCCGCCGGCAGTTATCGTCTTGATCTATGGGTGGATAACCAATCCGACCAAAACCAAAAACCGCTTAAGCAGTCTGAAATGGCCGAACCTACGCGGCGCCCTTTAATTCAGTTTCGCTATCCGAATATGTGGCAAAACTGGCTCTCAAATGACTTCCTTGTATTTTTGGTATTCGCTCCAATTGATGATCAAAACACCATGATGTACCTGCGCCAATATCACAAAATCCGTTTCCCGATCGTACGCCAACTGACTGAATGGCTGGGAGGACTCGGCAACTTGTACATTCTCAAGCAGGATAAAACAGTGGTCGTCACGCAACGTCCCCCGCGCCCCGACCTTGATATTGGTGAAATATTAATCCAAGGCGATCATCCCATCATTATGTATCGTAAACGGAGAAGAATGTTGATTGAGGATGGTTCAGGTAAGTAGTCTTTAAGATAATATCGCCAAGAACAGGAACCATCCTCACAACATCATGACTTAATTATTTGTCAGCAGGATGAACTGCTGACAAATTTTTATATAAAAAGAGAATTTTATGACACGCCTGATTTCAATTGGAAGCCTAGCGGCTTTATTTTTCAGCAGTACTTTTGTCTTAAACCGTGCCATGAGCCTGCAAGGCGGACACTGGGTCTGGACCTCCAGCCTGCGTTTCGGATTCATGCTATTTTTTCTGGTCGTACTCCTGCTCAAAACACAAGGAAAAAAGGCACTGTCAGATGTAAAACATGTTTTTCTACAGAACTGGCGCTTTTGGATTTTAACGGGGAGTATCGGCTTCGGAATTTTTTATTCCCTTATCACGTTCAGCTCTCAGCACGCCGCCGGCTGGGTTGTCGCCACCACCTGGCAAACTACCATCCTCGCCACCCCGATTGTGCTGATCTTCTTTGGCCGCAAAGTCCCAACCAAGGGATTACTTTTTACAGGGATCATTTTCATCGGCATCATCCTTGTTAATATCGAACATGCCGCGCTCACAAGCTTGCGGGAAGTCCTGTTCAGCGCAATACCCGTGCTACTTGCGGCCATTGCTTACCCAATTGGCAATCAATTGATCTGGGAGGCACGCGTGGGGCACAACCCTCATATTCCACAAATTAATCATCCCATTCTGGAAAATGGATTCGCACGCGTTTTGCTGCTTACGGTTGGCTCGATCCCGTTTTGGATGATTCTCCTCCTCATCAGTTCTCCCCCCGCACCTACCAGCGGACAATTGTACAGCACGGCACTGGTCGCCTTGCTATCGGGCGTCATCGCCACCACGCTTTTTTTATATGCCCGTCATCTTTGTCAACAACCACATGAAATCGCCGCCGTGGATGCAACTCAATCCATGGAAGTGGTTTTCTCGTTGTTGGGCGAAATTATTTTTCTCAAAGCTGCAATTCCAGGTCCGCTTGGAATTGCAGGAGTCTCGCTCACTATCGTCGGATTGATCGCATACATGAAAATACAAATCGATTAATTAAACCATGAACCAATAATCACCCCTTTTTTACTTGGATAGGAGATTTATAATTCATGAATACCGCCGCCGGACTATACTATCAAAGATATTTCAAGTTCGCTTACAACTCTTAATATCTACATAGTGTGAGCCTGTCACTAGGTTTATAATTCCCTTTT
>CAYLOW010000087.1:0-15356 GCA_964385315.1 uncultured Anaerolinea sp. | reverse complement strand
CAGACTCCGCAGCGGCTGACAACCAGGCTGGGGTACACGATCCCCTTGCTGCTGACAGAGGCAGGCTTCGAGCCGGAATATAAAGCGGCGATGGATGCCGCGTTAAAGATGTATGAAAAGTTATACGAGTTCGACCCGAACACCGCCCAATATATTGTCCCCAATGGATTCAACCGGCGCGTGCTGGCGCAATTCAACCTGCGTGAAGCATTCGCGTTCTGCCAGCTGCGCACGGCATCCAATGCGCATTTTTCCATCCGCAGAGTGGCACAAAGGATGTACGAAGAGATCGCGCGCGTGCACCCGCTGCTTGCGAAATATATGAAACTGCACGATGAAACCTGGCAGAGTGTGGAAGAGAAACATTTTACAAAAGCGTAGAAATAAAAGTCCGGAGTCGTCAAGGCTTCGGACTTTTTTATTGTTGTGAAACTCCGGGGGGAAGCAATTTACCATCCCACATCTTTTTTTCACCCCAACCTTTTCGCTTATCATTGTGTATACCTAATATGAATACCCAACAGAAGAAGAGACAAGTTCATGGATGATGTCCAAGCCATTGAGCGCCTGAAACGGGGTGACCTTGGCGGGCTGGAGATCCTCATGCAGCGTTACCAGGTCAAGGCAGCGCGGGCAGCATTCCTGATCACGCATGATAAATTCGCAGCAGAGGATGTGGTACAGGATACATTCTTCCGCATCCATCAAAGGATCGAGCAGTTTGACGGATCCAGACCATTCGAACCCTACCTCATCCGGAGTGTGATCCACGCCGCCCTGAATGCGGTTCGGGGAAGCGAAAAATTCATCCCGCTGGAGGATGAAACCGGTGAAGTTATCAACCTGCTTGACCGCGCAGCATCCGTTGAAACACAGGTGGAATCCACACAACTACAGGCAGAGATCATCAATGCATTATCAAACCTGCCGCCACGGCAACGCGCAGTTATTGTCCAGCGGTATTACCTGGAAATGAGCGAACGGGAAATGGCGCTTGCGCTGGATTCGGCGCCGGGAACGGTCAAATGGCTATTGAATGGGGCTCGTGAGCGATTACGTCACCTGCTCGGGCAGAAAGGTGAGTCAAATGAATAAGAGTTATCGCGATATTTTGGATTCTGCCGCCAATTCCCACATCCCCGACCATCTCGACCTTTTCCCGCAGGTGGCAGCGCGGATACATGAAAGGAAGACATTCATGCAAACCTTGCGTGCCCGGCCTGCTTTTGTGATCCTGCTTGCCTTTCTGGCCCTGCTTTTGCTGACAGGCGTGGCGTATGCAATCGGGCGATTGACCGGTTTTATTCCCGGCGTCGGTTTCGTGCAGAAGGATGCACTGCGTGTATTGGCAGAACCAGTCAGTAAAACAAGGGAGGGGATCACTGTCAGCATTGAACAGGTTTTTGCCGATCCTGAGCGCACGATCGTCATCTATAAAACAGAAGGCCTGACGATTGCCGCCGCAAACTCACAGGGCGAAGGCGGCGGGAATCCTTTTGGTTCTGTTCAGTTATTGCGTTTACCCGACGGAAGCAAACTTGAAGAATTTACGGGGTACAGCGGCACGCCTGAGCCATTGCTGGAGAGTATAAAAACAGAAGGAGGCTGGCCGAATTATGTTGCGCGATTGGTCTACCCGCCCATCCTTTCGAATGTGAATGAATTAACGCTTATCATTCCTGTTTTGCAAAATATGCCGGCCGGCGCGGCGGTAGAAAATTGGGAAATTACCTTCCAGCTTAAGCCTGCACCAGCAGACATCGCCTACGCGCCAGTGATCGAATTTACTCCAGTGCCACAGGAACCAACTCCTGTTATTGGAGAGACTGGCGCACCTGAGCTTTCCAATCTTTCAAAGGTCAATGGGGTTACGTTACAGCTGGATAATGTGATCGAACTGGAAGATGGTTATGTGTTTACAGGGAATTTAACGTGGGATGATGCTCTATTCCCAACCGGCAAAGGAATGATCTCCGAAGCAGTGAGCCCTGTATTAACTGATGCGGGCGGTCAAAATATTCCGATGGAAGAAGTACCGCTTGACTGGTCCAACCAGGAACACAAGGCATTATGGTCATATCGCACAAACAGCAAGGCTTTCGCAGGGCCTCTTACTCTGAGTGTCTCATCCATTAAGACCACCTTGATCACGCCACCCATTGATTTTGCAGTTGACTTTGGTGCCGATCCGCAAATTGGGCAGATACGGGATGTGAACCAGAATTTCGTTGTTGAAGGTCATAGCATTCGACTACAGTCTATTGAACTGGTGACTCTTCCAGAAACCTGTCAGGGAGTTGGCGTTAACTTTAAGTTCTCAAGCGATTTACCAAATATTAGCGCCGATGTAACCGATGTTGTCTCACAACCGCCTGCGATTTGCAGCGGCGGAGGGGGCGGTGGTGGCGGGTCTTATGATCCAACAATCTTTTCCACTGTAATATCGTACAAGGAAATGCCCATTGGATTGCATCATTATTCCATCAACATGGACATCCCTTATGTTGTCAACGGATCGTGGCAGGTGGCATGGACTCCTCCTTTAACTTCCGAGCCGACTCTGACTCCTGCGGCAGGGGCATGTCTCACGTTCGATAAATGGAATCAACTGGCAGGGCAAATCGATCCACTTCCGTCCGGTCTGGGCGGGAAGATCCTGACAACTGTCGATGAAGGCGGTTTATGGCCCGCCATATATATCAACAGCCTCGATGGCACAGCTTCAACGAACATTGGAACCGCTACATGGCCATCTCTTTCCACAGACGGCTCCCGCCTGGCATACAGCGTGGAAGACGGAATTCATATTCACAATCTTTCAAGCGGGGAAAACCACACCATTGGATCAGACGGTTACCGCATCATCTGGTCACCGGATAACACCCGCCTGATGTACACAAACACTTTCAATTTATTTGTTGCCAATCTGGATGGTTCGGAAGTGCAAAAAATAGATACGGGTTCTGCTCAGGTAATTTCTCCGACAGGCTGGCTGGCTGATAATCAGACCATTGTCTATGCTGTGATGGGCGGGGAGGGATTTACCTATTCAACGTATAACCTGCAAAGCGGTGAAACGAAAAAACTGTTCACGATACAAAACAAGGCAGGCTATGGCACAATCTCCCCCGACGGGCAGTGGATCGCTTTTGCTGACAGGATATTTGGCGCAGTAAATTGGGGCATCTTCATTTCACGGCTGGATGGTTCGGATCGCAGAATGGTCGCAGAGCCGGAAGTGCCAACGGCTTTTACAACCGTTTGGGGACCTGACAGCCAATGGCTGATCATTAACACCATGAATCAAGCCGGACTTCAAATTCCCATCCTGGTCAACCCATTTACCTGCCAATCGACCCGGTTGAATAATTTCAACGGGTCGATCGAGGGCTGGAGCCCATAAATACCTGTTAAAAACATCAATCACATATAAAAGATAACCAGCAGACACGAAACGAAAAGAGGTTTATTTGAGCAAAAGCATATTCAAATAAACCTCTTGCGTTACAAACAAACGACCTACGCGCTTGTCCACGGCTGGAAATCCTTATGATCGGTAATGATCAAAAACCATCGGCCTTAAGCACGATTCACATTAAATTAGAATCTGAAAACTTAGAAGACAAAAACCTTTTGATTTGGTGTGTGTTTTTCGAGTAATGTTTGTCAGGAAGACTTGCTTATGGCAGGTTCCTCAATTGCGCTGATTAAAAATTTAACTTTTCCCCTTCAATCCATGCAGCATCAAAGACCCCATTTCAGCCACAAGATTCGACGTACGAGAATACTGATATTGGAATTCCGAAAGTGTGAACACATCCATAAAGATCGTAAAGTAAATGCGCAGAGCTTCATCCGAAAGTTCAGGGTTGACCTGCCCCTGCTGTTTGCCTTCCCCGATCAGATCCATCATCAGGGTGATCATTTTCTCCTGTGCCTCGATGCGGATCTTTTTGATCTCAGGATCATTCTGCAGATCGAGGCTGCTGGCGAAAACCGCGTTCCTCGAAGAGGAAGGCTTGCCTTCCGCCATCATCGAGGAAATAAACTGAAAGAAGGCTGTCATTTTGTCCTGATATGAATGCCCGGGTTTGACGATCTCCTGCACGCGGCTGACCAGGCTTTCCACTGAAGTCGACACGAACTCACGCGCCAGTGCTTCCTTACTGCCAAAGTTGTTATAGATCGTTGCCTGCGACACTCCCGCTTTGCGGGCTATATCGGTCATACTGACCTTATCCACCCCAAACTGGCTGAACAATTCCCATGCTGCCTTGCGGATATCATCCTTGCTCTGTTCTTTGCGGCGTGCAAATCCATCCATGTGACCAACTCCTTCCAGTCATATTATTGTAATTATTATAGTTTTTAGTATTGACAATTCTAAAATTATATCTATAATACAATTCTGTAATTTCTATATGATTATATTACAAAAATTAAATTATTGGAGCTAGCTAATGAAAGCCATCATCCCATTTGATTCAACCCAACTCCCCACTTTGGAACAGGCGGGCGGCAAGGCGCTGGCGTTGATCGAAATGACCCATATCGGGATGCCCGTCCCGCCCGGGTTTGTATTGACCGTGGAGTTTTTCAAGCCCTGGCTGGAGACCCTTAACCGATCTCCCCTGTGGACTGCCATGATGACCGCCAATGCTAATGAAATTTGTCAGGCAGCAACGGCGGTTCAAGAACTGTGTCACAGCCTCGTTTTCACTTCATCACAGACGAATGAACTGGAACAAGCATTAACCCCGTTCCGCGAGGAAAATTACTGCCAACTTTACGCCGTCCGTTCGTCTTCGCCGGAAGAGGACCTGGAAGGCGCATCCTTTGCCGGCGGGTACGAGACCACACTAGGCGTCACAATGGATGGAATCAAAGCGGCAATCCATCACTCGTTCACATCCAGTTTTGATGAACGGGTTTTTCTATACAAAAAGGAACATGGCTTTCAGCGCAATGAGCCGCGCATTGCAGTGGTAATTCAACAGCAAGTGGATTCCGGCAGTGCGGGCGTTGCATTCTCGCTAAACCCGCTCAACAATTGCTTTGATGAAGCCGTGATCAATGCCAACCACGGCCTGGGTGAGTCAGTGGTGGCCGGGGATGCGGACCCGGACTTTTTTGTAGTGGACAAGCTCACCCGTAAGATCCTTGAGGCGCGAATCGGAAGCAAGCAGGCTGTTATCACGTTAAATCAAACCGGGGGGACAAACAAGTCCATTCGCGAGAAGCATCAAGAGGCTTCCATAACCAATGACCAGGCACTCGAGTTGACAGATCTGCTGCGAAAAGTTGAAGCATATTATCAGAAGCCGGTGGATATTGAATGGGCGATTGAAAAAGGAAAAGTTTTTTTGCTTCAGGCCCGCCCCATCACCACGTACCTGCCGCTGCCCGCCGAAATGGTCACAGTGCCAGGCGAACCAAAACGTCTGTATGCGAATTCAACGCTGATCGAGCAGGGGCTCCAGGAACCGCTTTCTGTATTGGGTACGGATTTCCTGAGTTACGTGTTGAATAAGGTTGGAGGGCCTGTGTCCGAGGGCGCCGTGGGCATAGACGGCCTGACCTTCACTGCAAGCGGCGGCTATTACATGAATATTTCTTTTGCCAGGATGATGGGCTTTAAGAACGCCTCGCTTGCGCCAGGGAGTTCCGGAGACCCGCGCGTGATGGAAATTTTGGACGGAATTGACATTCAGCAATACACAAGCGGCGAACTGCCTGCCAGGCTGAAGGCGATGCGCGGCAAAATGATTTTCAACATGCTGCCGATGGTGAAATCTGCATTAGGCGCGTATCTCAGGCCGCAGCACGTGCTCGCCAAATATCAAGCTGCCCTGCCCGATGAATTGAACCGTCTGGCTGGTTTCTCTGGCGCAGGCTTATCGCTGCAACAACAAGCCATTGCGCTCTCGAACCTGCTGCAATTCTTTTACGGCGACTACGGCATCCCAATGGTCCTTGCGGGACAGATCGCCCAACAGCGCATCAAGAATCTTTTTAGACACGAAGATGCAAATGTACAGGATCACCTGATCAATCTCGGTATTTCACTGCCCGGCAATAAAACAACAGAGATGGGGGAACTGATGTACCTTTTGGCTTTATCCGAGGAGTTCAACCGTTATGATACATCTACCCGCTTCCTTTCGGATCTCAAAAATGGCAGCCTATCCACAGAATTTGCGGGCTGCTGGGAACGATTCATGTCTGAATTCGGAATGCGCTGCCCGCGCGAGATCGATCCTGCCACTCCGCGCCCAAGAGAAAATCCTTCCCAGTTCTTTGAGCAGCTAAAGACCATGTCGCTCGCCATTCGCGGACGCGAAAATTCCATGTCGTTCTTTGAAGAAGCCCGCGCCAAACGTGAAACAGCATATCAAGCTTTGCATGCCATTGCCATTAAGAAGGGCTGGCTAAAAGTCAAAGCGTTCGAAAATTATTACAACATCTGGCTGACCTTCGGCGGATACCGCGAGACGCCAAAGCATTACATCATCACCGTTGTGGATTTGTTCCGCCGCAGTGCATTGGAAATCGCCCGGCGCATGGCGGCCGACGGGCGGCTGGATTCACCTCCCCAGATCTTTGACCTGACCATCGCCGATATTGATCGTGCTTTGGTTGACCCTGCGCTGGATTTGCGCGCTTTAGCACAGGAACGCACCGTGCTTATCAACAAGATGCGGAAAAGCAAGGTGACAGCTCGAATTATCGACTCGCGCGGCAAGATTTTCTTTCCACCCCATAAGGCCGCCTTGGAAGGTGAATTTAGCGGCGTGCCCATCTCACCCGGGGTGGTGCAAGGACGTGTCAAAGTACTCCAGTCTGCAAATGAGAAGCAATTACTTCCCGGAGAAATTCTGGTTGCCCGTGCCACCGACCCGGGCTGGACACCGCTGTTCATCAATGCCAAAGGAATCATTCTCGAAATAGGAGGAGCTCTTCAGCATGGCGCAGTCGTGGCGCGCGAATACGGTATCCCCTGCGTTTCAGGGTTTGATGACGCAACCCGAATTCTTAAGGACGGTCAATTGGTTGAAGTGGACGGATCCAACGGCATCGTGCGCATTTTGGAAACAACAGAAAAGTAGAAGGAATTTCCAATGATGACACTTGAAACCATCACCCATATAAAAAACCCTTCACCACCGAAAAACACGGATGAAAATATTATGCCCTGCGGTCAAGACGGGGTAAATCCTAAATTGGCACCCTTTTCACCTACTGACGGCAAAATAATTTTCTAATACATCTATATCCAATATGACTTGACAACACCTCAACTCAAGCGTAAAGTTCATCCTGCTTAACTAAAAATCAAACTTAACTAAAAAGAAGGCTTAAGTATGACCCCTGAATCCCAATTCTCCCAAACCCTGCACACCTGGATGGACGCTTTCATGCACCGCTCCATACGCGGTTTCAACCACTTTGCAAAAAGCATAGGGCTTTCCATGCCGCAATTAAATATTCTCATGCAGCTTCACTTTAAAGGTTCCTGCGGCATGTCCGAGATCAGTGACCGCTTCGATATTACCGCCGCCGCCGCCAGCCAACTGGTGGAGAAGCTCGTGCATGCCGGCTACCTCGAACGGACGGAAGACCCCAGTGATCGCCGCGCCAAATTGTTAACCTTGAGCGTCAAAGGTTCACAATTGGTCGAACAAGGGCTCGAAAAACGGTATCGCTGGATGGATGATCTGGCAGGTACTTTAAGCGCTGAAGATCAAAAAAAGGTTAGTGAAGCGCTGGTCCTGTTAACGAATGCCGCAAGGAATATGGACAGCGGTCACGACAACCGCTGATCAATTCCAACATGAAGCATGTTCAATAAATTAATCTGTTAGGAGCTAAAAATCAACCATGATGAAACTGGTTAAATATACAAAACCGTACCTGGTGATGATCCTGCTCGCAATCGTCCTATTGTTTGCCCAGGCAAACCTGGATCTGGCGCTGCCTGATTATCTATCAAGAATTGTCAATACCGGCATCCAACAGGGCGGCGTGGAAAACGCTGTGCCAGCCGCAATCCGCCAGAGCGAAATGGACCGCGTGGTCATCTTTATGAGCGCAGAGGATAAAACTTCCATCCTTGCCGACTACACACTCGTGAACAAGAGTTCACCGGACTATGAAAAATTGGCCGCTGAATATCCCATTCTCGAAAAAGAAACCATCTACGTTTTGAACAAGATTGACAAGACCGAGATCGAGCGGATCAACCCGATCCTTGGAAAAGCGATCCTGACGGTTTCGAGCATTGAACAGGTTATGGCTGACCCGGCCAAGGCGGCGCAAATGGGCGGCGCATTTGGCGGCATGGACCTGTCACAGCTTCCGCCCGGCATGGACGTGTTTTCCCTTTTGGGCAAACTTCCCACAGACAAACGCGCCGCCATCACCGATGCGGTTGATAAAAAATTCGAAGCGCTGGGCGACAAGATGATCATCCAGGCGGCGGTGGGTTCGGTCAAGGCTGAATACAAGGCGCTTGGCATGGACACAACCAAAATGCAAAACAGCTATGTCCTTAACATTGGCAGCTGGATGCTTTTGCTGACCCTGCTTTCCATTATATGCAATATCGTCGTGGGCTATTTCGCAGCCAGGATCTCAGCCGGCCTGGCACGTGACATCCGCCGCGATGTATTCAAGAAGGTTGAAAGTTATTCCTCCACCGAGTTCGACAAGTTCTCAACCGCCTCCCTGATCACCCGCTCTACCAATGATGTAACACAGATCCAAATGGTGACATTCATGATCATCCGCATGGTGTTCTATGCCCCGCTCATCGGGATCGGCGGTTTGATCAAAGTGATCTCCAAGGATTCGCCGTTGTCATGGCTGATCCTGATAGCGGTCATGGTGCTCGTCGGCTTGATCGCGGTCGTATTCTCAGTTGCCGTGCCCAAGTTCAAGACCATCCAGAAACTGGTGGATCGCATCAATTTGGTGGCGCGTGAGAACCTGTCCGGCATGATGGTGGTACGCGCGTTCAACATGCAGAAGTTCGAAGAAGACAGGTTCGACAAAGCCAATTTGGACCTGACGGCTGTCAGCCTTTTCATCAACCGTGTGATGGTGATCATGATGCCGACGATGATGCTCATTATGAACGGCCTGTCGCTGGCGATCGTCTGGTTTGGCGCGCATCAAATTGCTGAAGCGAACATGCAGGTCGGAGATATGATGGCTTTCCTGCAATACGCGATGCAAATTGTGATGTCGTTCCTGATGCTGTCAATGATGTTTATTATGCTGCCGCGTGCCGCCGTCTCCGGCGACCGTATTGCCGAAGTGCTTGAGGTCGAACCCAAGATCCAGGACCCGAAGGAACCCAAAACACTCCCGGTCCCCTTCAAGGGCAACGTGGAATTCCGCGGTGTTTCATTCCGTTATCCGGGCGCCGAGGAGGATGTCTTGCATGACATCAACTTTACCGCGCAGCCCGGGCAGATGACCGCATTCATCGGTTCCACCGGCGCCGGCAAGTCCACGATCGTTAATTTGATCCCGCGTTTCTATGAGGTTTCCCAGGGCGCGATCCTGATGGATGGTGTGGATATCCGCGAAGTCACACAGCATAACCTGCGCGACCAGATCGGTTATGTGCCGCAAAAGAGCTCCCTGTTCTCAGGCACGATCGAGAGCAACCTGCTGTATGCCGATAAAAATGCCAGCCCCGAGATGCTGCAATCAGCCATTGAAATTTCCCAGGCAGCAGAGTTCGTAAACTCCAAGTCTGAAGGAATGGCAGCAGAAATCTCCCAGGGCGGTATGAATGTATCGGGCGGACAAAAGCAACGCCTCTCGATCGCGCGCGCCATGGTCAAAAAACCGCAGATCTACATCCTCGACGACAGCTTCTCAGCCCTCGACTTTAAGACAGATGCTGCCCTGCGCCGCGCGCTCAAGGCCCAGGCCGCAAACAGCACCTTAATTATTGTCACCCAGCGTGTCTCCACCGTAAAAAATGCCGAACAGATCATCGTCCTTGACGAGGGCAAAATTGTTGGAAAAGGCACACACTCCGAATTAATGAAAACTTGTGAGACTTACCAAGAGATTGCCTTATCGCAGCTCACCAAGGAGGAATTATCATGATGCATTCCCCCGGACAATCCGGACGCCCCGCCCAGAGACGAAGCGGCGGGCCCATGGGCGGCGGCCCAATGGCCATGATGAAAGGCGATAAAGCCCGCAATTTCAAAGGCACCATGGTCAAGCTGATCGACTACCTCGGCCGTTATAAGGCCGTAGTCATTATTGTCTTCATTTTCGCCATCGCATCCACAGCGGCCAACATCGCGGGGCCCAAACTGCTTGGCAATGCGACCACCAAACTATTTGAAGGCGTAATGGCACAGGTGAGCGGTAAAGGCGATATCGACTTTGACTATATCGGCCGGATCATTCTGCTGACCATTGGACTGTACCTGACGTCGGCGCTGTTTTCCTATGTTCAAGGCTGGCTGATGTCCAATGTCTCCACCAATATCGCCTACCGGTTCCGCCGCGATATTTCAGAGAAGATCAACCGCATGCCGCTCCATTATTTTGACACGACCACGCACGGCGAAGTGCTCTCGCGCATCACCAATGATGTGGATACTGTCAACCAGACTCTCAGCCAGAGCCTGACACAGATCATCACCTCGGTCGTGACAGTGGCGGGCGTGCTGGCCATGATGCTGTCCATTAACTGGATGATGACCCTGGTGGCATTGATCCTGATCCCGCTTTCGATGGGCGTGGTCGGCCTGATCATCGGCCAGTCACAGAAGTTCTTCAAGCAGCAGCAGGATTATCTCGGGCACGTCAACGGACATGTCGAGGAAATGTACGGCGGTCATATCGTCATGAAGGCCTTCAACGGCGAGGAAGAGAGCATTCAGAAGTTCGATGGATCGAACAACAAACTCTACGAAGCCGCCTGGAAATCACAGTACCTCTCCGGGATGATGATGCCGCTCATGACGTTCATCGGCAACCTCGGCTATGTGGCAGTCGCCATCCTTGGCAGTACTCTCGCCATCAAAGGCACCATCACCATCGGCGACATCCAGGCGTTCATCCAGTATGTGCGCTCGTTCACCCAGCCGATTACGCAGCTGGCGAACATCTCGAACGTGCTGCAGCAGACCGCAGCCGCGGCGGAACGTGTCTTCGAATTCCTTGAAGAAGCCGAAGAAGTTGAAGAAACAACGACCCCAATCAAACTTGATAACGTGGAAGGCCACGTTGAATTCAAGGATGCACACTTCGGTTACAGCCCCGACAAGATTATCATTAACGACTTCTGCGCAGAAGCGGAGCCCGGCCATAAGATCGCCATTGTCGGCCCGACCGGCGCAGGCAAGACCACCATGGTCAAACTGCTGATGCGCTTCTATGATATGAATGAAGGCGCCATTTTGGTGGACGGACATGATATCCGCGAGTTCAGCCGGCATGATCTACGCAAGATGTTCGGCATGGTACTGCAGGACACATGGCTCTACAACGGCACCATTATGGAGAACATCCGCTACGGACGGCCGGATGCCACGGATGAAGAAGTGTACGCGGCAGCCAGGGCGGCCCATGTGGATCATTTTGTCCACACCCTGCCCGACGGCTACAACATGGTGCTCAACGAAGAGACTTCCAACATCTCACAGGGACAGATGCAGCTGCTGACCATCGCGCGCGCAGTATTGGCGGACCCGAAGATCATGATCCTCGATGAAGCGACCAGCTCGGTTGATACACGTACCGAGATCCTGATCCAAAAAGCGATGGACAACCTGATGAAGAACCGCACCAGCTTTGTCATCGCCCACCGCCTGTCCACCATTCGTGACGCAGACCTGATCCTGGTCATGCGGGACGGTGATATTGTGGAGCAGGGCAACCACGAGGAACTCCTGGCCCGCGGCGGTTTCTACGCCGAGCTGCACAACAGCCAATTCGACACGAGCGTGGTAAGCTAACCAGAAAAAAATCCGAAGCCCTGACGGCTTCGGATTTTTTATTTACTGCAGCAGGGTATCTGCTAATCGTCCTCTTCCTTTTTTACGCCAAGAATGGCGTCAATTCTTTCCATGACCGCGGGCGTGAGAGCATCTGCAAATTCCGCCGCCTTCATGTTTTCGTGCACCTGCGATACACGGCTCGCGCCGGTGATGACCGTGCTGACAAAGGGATTCTTCAAACACCAGGCAATTGCCAGTTGGGAAAGCGTACAGCCGAGTTCCTTTGCGATGGGTTCCAAAGCCGCGACCTTTGCCAGGCTTTGCGCATCAGTGAGGTGGCGATTCAGCCATTCATACCCCTTGAGGCTGCCGCGGCTATCCTGGGGAATGCCTTTTTGATATTTACCGGTCAGCAAACCGGAAGCCAGCGGACTCCAGGTGGTTGTACCCATGCCATACTCCCTATAAAAGCGGACATAATCGCCTGTCAGGCGGCCCTGGATCAACATGTTGTACTGCGGCTGTTCCACAACCGGCTTGTGCAGGTGGTGCCGTTCCGCGATCTGGATCGCTTCGACGATCTCAGACGCCGCCCATTCCGAAGTGCCCCAATATAAGGCCTGGCCCCATTCGATGATGTTGTGCATGGCCCAGACAGTCTCTTCGATGGGTGTGGTCGGATCGGGACGGTGGCAGTAGATCAGATCGACATAATCCAACTGGAATCTTTCGAGGGAAGCAGTAATGCCTTCGAGCAGGTATTTGCGGTTGAGCGTGTTCTGACGATTCACACCTTCATTGATACCCCAATACAATTTGGTGGAGACCAGATAACTGCCGCGCTCCCATTTCAACTCCTTGAGCGCCTCGCCCATCACTGTTTCCGACTTGCCGCCGGCATAGACTTCAGCGTTGTCAAAAAAGTTGACACCCGCTTCGTACGCAGCGCCCATCATTTCCACAGCGGAATTCACGCCCACCTGATTATGAAAAGTGACCCACGAGCCGAACGACAATTCGCTGACCTGAATACCCGATTTTCCAAGATGACGATATTTCATTGTTACCTCCAAAGATTTTGGTACGCGCAAATTTACACGACCAGTATTTTCGTGACCTGATTATAATCATCAAATGCGTTATTCATTATTATTGATTCTGCTGCTCGCCGCCTGCGCACCTGCGCCTGCCCAAATCAGTTCCAGCGACCCGGCTGCCCCCTATTCAACGGCAACACCCAGCCTGAC
The DNA here is from genome assembly GCA_964385315.1 of uncultured Anaerolinea sp. Taxonomy (GTDB): domain Bacteria; phylum Chloroflexota; class Anaerolineae; order Anaerolineales; family Villigracilaceae; genus Villigracilis. Next base: position 2,137 of record CAYLOW010000087.1, on the reverse strand, counting down.
CCCCACGCCCAATGTGCTGGTCATTGTCGAGACGCCGATCCCCACCTCGACCCCTTTTGTGTACACCATTCAATCTGGCGACACATTCAGCGAGCTTGCCGAACAATTCAAAATTTCACAGGATGAACTGCATGCGGCGAACCCCAATGTTTCCCCGAACAGCATGACGATCGGGGGGACGCTGCTCATTCCGGATGCTTCATCTTCCACGCCCAAGGGAGCAACACTAACACCCGCACCGATCCCTGTCACCCAGACCGTTTGCCACCCGACCACCGACGGCGGCCTATGGTGTTTTGCGCTCATCCAAAATAACACGCCGGACTTTCTTGAAAACATCTCGGCACAAATCACCCTGTTCGACGAAAACAAAAACGCGGTCGGAAGCCAAACCGCGTTCACGCCGCTGGATATCATCCCGCCCAACGCATCCCTGCCTGTGTATATATTCTTCCCTGACACCGCCGCCAATGTGTCGATGCAGGTCCAGGTGTTGAGCGCGGTTCAAACGAACGGGGCAGGCACCCTGCCCGCGAGCCTGAACAACATCATCACGCAAATTGACTGGAACGGGCTAAGCGCCAGGGTCAGCGGGGCGGTTGCGCTGCCCGCGGAATCGACAGCCGCCACCCGGGTCCGGGTCGCGGCTGTCGCGTATGATAAAGATGGTCGTGTGGTCGGGGTAAAACGCTGGGAGGGCAGCGGGGGAACTACGGCATTCGATTTCTTCGTGTTCAGCCTCGGGCAGCCGATCGACAGGGTGGAGTTTGTGGTCGAAGCCCGGTGATGCTATTCCTCGTCCGGTTCATCTTCCACATCATCCCCATCCGGATCAAGAGTTAATAGTTCAAACTTATTAAACTCTTCGGTAAAGTTCAGGTTCTCGAGCGCCTCTTCAAGGAAATCGGCCAATTCTTCATCCTCGGTTTTATCGATCAGAGCCATGAGGTAGGTGCGAGCATCATCACCACCGATCTGTGAAAGCGCCCAAATGCAGGCGGTTGCCACATCTTCAGGCTCTTCTTCATCATCCAGGATCTGCAGCAGGATCGGGGCCGCGCTTTCAATGTTGAGCTGGCCCGCCGCTTCAACAGCGGCAAATTTTATTTGCGGGTCTTCGTCGACCAGCATGTTGACCACATTATCAACCCACCGTTCATCCTGCGAACGTCCCATGGCGCGCAAGGCGCTGGAAACCCAGGCGGGGTCGGGGCGCTCAAAAGCAGCTTCGATCAATGCCGACACTTCGGGGCGTGAAGAAAAACCAAGGGATTCCAGCGCGCGCTTGCGCAGCACTGAATCGTCTTCACCACGGATGACCGAGATCAAGGCGTCTTCCATGGCCCGCTGCTGGCGCGGGTTTACCTTATCCAACTCACCCAAAAGAACAAATTCACCCAGCATGTACGCGGCTTCCATGCGCGGAGCGAGCTCCGTGTCGGTCAGGAATATATCGATCAATTTGCCGACATGCCCGGGATCATCTGATTCGGTGAGCAGGCGGATGGCCCGCACGCGCACATCCCCATCAGGGTCATCCAAAAGTGCCCTGCCGACCTGCTCGTACGAGACGACATAATCCTCTTCAAGGTAGCCGATCAGCGCATCGAGCAGGATCAGTTTACGGGGAAGCGGGACGTTTTGCCAGGCCGCCAAAAAAAGTTTGTGGGATTTGGGGTTCAGATCTGAATAGTGTTTCAGGTGGCTTTTCGGAATGTCCTTGCTGGAATCCGAAAGGTGCGTGAGAACATCTTGAAAGGAAAGTTTATTTGTCATTTTACGGAATTGGGATTTTGGCCGGGTTTACGAAATCCATGATGTTAACAAACAGCATCAGTCCAATGAGCATGAGCATGGCAATGCCATTGACTGTGTTTTCCCACTGCGGGGGAATGCGTTTGCGGAAAAGGATCTCGGGCAGGGTAAAGAGAATTCGCCCGCCGTCAAGCGCGGGGATGGGCAGCAAGTTCATCACCCCGAGTGAAATGCTGAGAATACCGATCAGGTTGAGAGTCCAGTTGGTAGGCTGCTGGGCTGTGCCCGCGGGGGCGGCAACCAGCTCCTGACGGCTCGAGACATCCTCTTCGACTGCCACATCAAACATATCGAAGATGCCTTTGAAACCGATGAAGCGCGC
>CAYLOW010000086.1:0-15377 GCA_964385315.1 uncultured Anaerolinea sp. | reverse complement strand
AACATGCGCGTATTATACAACAAGTATTTAACTGTTTCCATTTTTAATATTCACACTGACCTTCACGCGCTGCTACACGGAACAAGGTAAAAGCACCTATTCTGGCAGGCTGTATTAGGGTCGGAAAACGATCCTCATCATGGAACTATTTGAAATCATTTCGCCAAATTAAAGGAAAAACTCCACGGGCCTTTGACTGAATAGAACTCGTTGCTGTAAACAATTTCCTCGGCTTGCGCCTGCGTCATATTGGATGGGATGCTGAGAATTTGCATGGTAAACATGCCATTCACATCCACACAATCGAGCGTAATGCCGATACCGCGCGCGAGCAGTGCCTGTTGGATCTTGGGCATATACATCGAACAGTACTCCCCTTCACGCGGAGTTGCTGCAATCGCATCGATCATAATTGTTACATTGGAGAGATCGGCATCTGGCGGCACAATGAATGTCAAAGTGTCGCAGCGTTGTCCTGGCGCCCCTTCAGACGGTTCCTTCGTGCTTACAAGTGTGGTTCCATACTCCTGTACCAAAATCCCGCCATAAGTCAAGCTGGCGGATGAAACCCCCCAATCTGACATGTCTGGCAGGGTGAAGCACACGTCGGCGTTCACATTTTTCCCATCCACTGAGGCTTTCTCCATGCGAACTTCAATTCCACTTGCCAATTGTACTGGCGTGGATAGCTCCACCTGTGCAGTGGGATAGGATGCAGGATCAATGTAGGCGGTGGGTCCGGCCATAACCGGCAGCACTACGCCCGATTCTGTTGATGAACATGCAGTAAGAAATATAGCCAACAAGAATATATTTTTTTTCATTGTAAAATTTTCCTTTACAGCTAGTTGAATAGATCAGACAATGCTTCGTGCACAGTTTTGAATTGGAATCTGTACCCGGCCTCAACCAATCGCATCGGTTCAGCAAACCTGCCTTCAACGACAAGGACGCTCATTTCTCCCAAAAGGATCCGCATTAATATGGCGGGCGTGGGGAACCAATACGGACGATGTAATACATTTGCAATCGCACGGTAAAAATCAGCGCTTGAGGTGGGGAAAGGCGCAATTAAATTATATGCTCCTCGTGCATTATTGTTTCCGACCAAATAACGTACTGCGCCGACCCAATCGTTGATATGGATCCAGGGCATGGCAAATTTTCCACCGCCCAAAGGCCCCCCTACAAATAATTTAACCGGTAAAGCCATGAGGGGCATCAAGCCATCGCCTTTTCCAAGAACTACAGCTGAGCGAATTATAATGCGGCGCACGCCTAAATCTTCAATAGGCTTGGTTGCGGCTTCCCATTTTATGGTTAATTGCGCAAGGAAATCATCTCCAGGTGGCGTGGACTCAATAGCAGTGTCACCATGTAACCCATAGTGATTAATTCCCGAAGCCTGAACAAAAATCCCGGGAAGATGCTCCGCTTCAAGCATCGCCTGAACAAGCGCAAGCCCTGGCATAATTCTGGATTCGTAGAATTCCTGTTTTGTGGCTTCAGTCCATGGAAAAGAGGCCAGAGTTTTCCCTGCGAGATGAATCACAACATCCATGTCGTTAATAAGATGTCCCCAGCCACTGGTTGTTTTTGCATCCCATTTGACAGTTTGCGTATTAGGAACAATTGACGTACCACGCGTGAGAATAAAGACCTTGTGTCCATCAGCAAGAAAAGATTTTGTTAGCACCTTTCCAAGAAAACCAGAACCACCCGCGATCATTATATTCAATTTAATCTCCTATTTATTCATGGTTCAGATACAGAGCCCTGATGTATCCACAAAGAACTGGCACACTGAAAAATACCTGATCTAGAGAATCTTGACAGGACAAAGTTGCCCTGAAACATTTCACGCCTTTTATAACTTCCGAAGTCCGGTCAACTGGCAGTATAATCACGCAGGTTACCGAGGCAGTATGTACGAACCAGTTTTGGTACTAAACGCTAATTTTGAGCCGATTCACGTATGCTCAACACGACGGGCAATAGGCTTGATCCTTGATGGCAAAGCCGCCATGATCGTGAATGGGCGTGGAACCATACGTACAATAACACAAACCCTTCCGCGTCCTTCCGTCATAAGGCTGGAAACCCAAGTCCACAGACCTCGTCCGCGTGTTAAGTTAACCCGCCGCGAAGTATTCCGGCGTGATAATTATACCTGTCAGTATTGCGGTAGACGTGACGTGAATTTGACTGTGGATCATGTCATTCCACGCCACTTAGGCGGACCCCACAAATGGACCAATCTGGTGGCAGCATGTTCAGCCTGCAATCATCGCAAAGGCGGGCGTAAACTGGAGGAGGCACATATGAACCTGGCGCACATTCCAAAAGAGCCTCCCGCAAATGCTGCTTATATTTTTGGGAGACACCTTTTAGATAATGGCGAGTGGGAACCCTTTGTATCGGGTTGGTAAAAATAGGCAGCCTTATCGCCTGCCTATTTTTTTATCCCAAAATTCAGCGTCATAAAGTCTTTTGCCAGAATTATGTTACCTGAGAATGAAGAGCGAGCCTCGGCAACGAGATCACCCCATGCGAATTTACCGGTTGGATAATGAATAAGGTACAAACTGCCAACTTTGGCCTTGCGGGCAACTTCTCCTGCCTGGCTTGCCGAACTATGTCTAATCGAAGCTCCTGAAGCTTCGTGGAATAGCACATCCACGCTTTCGCTCATGCGCACAATTTCGTCGCACGGCTCCGTTAATTAGGCAATAAAGCTTCCTACCTCCCGGTTTTTCTATTTAACGTGAATAATGGATAAGAGAACGGGGCTCACTTTTGGGTAAACTTTAGGTGCGAACCAAAAAATCAACCTGGAAGGAACCCCGTACCATGAGTTTACTCGAATTATTTGTGGATGTAGATGACTTCTGCCAAATTTTCCTGCCTGTTTGGGAAAAGAAACTGTTAGCGGATGGAAGTAAAAAACGCCGTCGAGCAGGGCAATTAAGCACCAGCGAAATAATGACGATCATCATTTACTTCCACCAATCTCGTTACAGGAACTTCAAGGCATATTACACGGAACATGTCTGCCGACATCTGAGAGGCGAGTTTCCCAATTTGGTGAGCTATGAGCGCTTTGTGATCTTGATGCCTTCAGTCTTTGGACCGTTGAGCGCCTACTTGAAAAATTTGTATGGAAGTTGTAGCGGCATCTCCTTTGTTGACTCAACTGCACTGGAAGTCTGCGATAACCATCGAATTCACAATCACAAAGTATTTGAAGGCTTTGCTGAGCGCGGAAAAGGCTCTATGGGCTGGTTTTACGGCTTGAAGGTTCATGTGGTGATCAATGATCGCGGTGAAATACTGGCTTGTCAGATCACTCCTGGGAATGTGGATGACCGCAACCCCGTTCCTGCTCTGTGTAAACGATTGTTTGGCAAGCTGATCGCAGATCGTGGCTACATCTCTCAACCTTTATTCGAGCAATTACTGGAAACATTCAACGTGCAACTCATCACACGCATAAAAAAGAACATGAAGAACCGACTGATGCCAATGATTGACAAAATACTTCTACGCAAACGAGCCATTATTGAGAGCGTCATGGATCAGCTCAAGAACATTTCTCAGATCGAGCACACCCGCCATCGCAGCCCGATCAATGCCTTTATCAACATTATTGCCGGCTTGATTGCTTATTGTCATCAGCCCAAGAAACCTTCCTTGGGAATTATCCCTTCCGGCTCGCCATTGCTCGCCGCTTAACCATTATTCACGTTATTTAGCTAATACGCTGAGTAAAAGCCCGGGTGTGATATAGGCTTCGATGATTGCGGCTACAGCCAGCAGAGGAATTAGCACACCAATAAATATTTTTGCCCAATCAGCCAGCAGCTCAATGATAACCTCGCCCATGGATTTGCCTGTCTGAGGGGTAACCAGGGTTGCGCCCATATAAAGAGCCAGAGCGCTGCCAATAATCAGCGCGGGAATTTCAAAGATCCCGTGCGGTAACACACCAGCAATAAATATTGGCAGGGGATTCATTCCGAGCAATTCTAGAAGGGCATACAACCCACCAATCATACTGATATTCAGTATATAAAGCAAAATCCCCAATACACCAAAGGAAAACATCCCCATAATAAAGATAACAGCCACAGCGCGGGTATTATTCATAAACAGGAATGGTGCGTTAACGCTTCCTTGCAAGTTTGTCAAATCCGGCAATTGATGGATGCTTGCCTCGACATTTTGCAACCTTTCGGGGGTGGCCTTTTTGATCACATCAGACACATTGACCATAATCCAGTCGTATCCCATCCACAAGCTGATTAAGGCGATCATAGTGACAACCGCCACAGCAGGTGAGACCCGTCGTATGGTTAAAGGGAGAACCTTCCCATACCACTGCAGGAAAGAACTTGCGCCGCCGGTAAAATTCTGACGGAATGTTTGCCAAATCCAACGCAGGTTGATTACATCAATTTCCCGTCCCAGTAGATATTCACGCTGAAAATGGGAAATACCTACACGAATCAACAACAGGGAAATGATTAACACACCTGCAATTGCCAGCCAGAGGACCTGTTCGTTTCCCCAAAAAAGAAGAACTGCCTCCCCTTGCATTAAAAGGGCGACAGGAATCACAATAAAAGAAGCCAGCAGATTTGCCGCTTTGACCGAAGTGGACTGTACCGAAATGACGATCGCCGCACTGACCATCAATGTCGCGTGCGCGGTGGTCAACAGGAAAAGTTGCAGCATCACCAACGGAGAGGGCATATTCAAATCCTGGCGCATGACAAGCAACAAATACATAACGATCGATAGGTAACTTGCGAACAATGGAGTCGCCACGCCTACAAGCAATTTACCAAAATATAATTGCCAATTATCGAGCGGCGCGCTTAAGATGGGTTCGATTGTTCCCCTCTCCTTCTCGCCCACAAAGGCTTCGAGCGCAATCACAAGAGAAATGGTGATCGGAAAAAAGCCTATGATCATGATCGAAAACGGCACGAATCGATCCAAAATCAAATTGGCATTATACTGATTCAGAAAGTCCACTGTCTGTTTGGCAAACTCGTTCATCAGGAATGGGAAACAAATGATCAGGATGATCATCGGCGCCAGCACACGCCAATCACGAAACTGGTCTTTAAGCTCGCGTACCGCCACCAGCCAGACAAGCCTGAATTTGCTAAACATTTTCGCGTCCTTTTGCTTCAGCCATCACTTTGAGATACACCTGTTCCAGCGTGCGTGGTTCTTCCTGAAATGCCATAACCGATGCGGGCAATTCGCGTGCAGATAGATTTCTTAAAATCTGTGGATTGGCCTCCTGCGGATTTTTAACACGCACCCGAAAGCCCATTGATGTCCTTGATAGCATTTCCACCCCTTGAGGCAATTCCAACTCATTCGAGTCCCATGCCATGCTGAATTTAACTTCATACTCAGGAGAACCTAGCACAGTCCGTTTCAAATTTTCGAGTGTACCCTGAATCAAAATCCGTCCGCGATAAATTATTGCAATCTGGTCTGCCAACAATTCAACTTCAGTCAGATTATGCGAGCAAATGACAATGGTGCGCTGGGACGATTTGAGCCGGGCAATCTCATCACGTACCAGCCGTGCAGATTCGGGATCCATGGCAGAAGTAGGCTCATCTAATAGTAGAACACCAGGATCATGCATCATCGCACGGGCAAGAGCCAATTTTTGGCGCATCCCTTTGGAATATTCGCCAACCCTGCGATGAGCAGCTTCTGCAAGTCCAAAATACTCCAACAGGTAGTCACTGCGTGATTTGCGTGCTGATGGTGAAAGGTTGTAAACCTGTCCAAAAAAATCCAGGTACTCGACGGCTGTCATACGCGTGTATAAGCCATGCTGTTCGGTCAGCACTCCCACTGCCGAACGGACATCATGCCCGTTTTTAACTACGTCATAACCAGCCACCCTTGCCCAACCGCGTGTCGGATTGAGCAAAGCTGTCAACATACGGACAGTAGTGGTCTTGCCCGCTCCATTCTGACCCAAAAGCGCCAGTATCTGGCCCGAACCCACCGAAAGGTTCACACCGTCCACAGCTAAAAAGTCGTTAAATTGCTTGGTAAGTTCATGAGTTTCTATCATATTGGAAATTGGGTGATTAAAGGTCAATTGATTGTATTCCCCGCTTTGCCAAGTTTCACTTCACAGGGACCTTACAATTTTTCGACGGCTCGATGGCGCAAATACATACCAAATCCCACGGATATGAAGACAAGGGCAAAAAATACCTGGTTCACATTAAAACCGCGAACCAACGCAGTATCAAGGCGCAGAAATTCAAACAGGAATCGAATGATGGAATAAAAACCAAGATAGGCAAGGAAAAGGTCTCCAGCTTTGATTACCCCTTTAAACCTGCGGGCAAGCCAGAGCAAAAAGATCAGGTTGGCGAAATTTAAGAGTGATTCATACGCAAACAACGGAATATAAAAATTTATCCTCTCAAACCCATTTAATCGATGGGCAGGATCAATGAATATCTTTATTGGAAAATTTGTCGGTATGCCATACAGTTCCTGGTTAAAGTAATTCCCGAGACGTCCAATTACTTGAGCAAGGGCAAGCCCGGGAGCGAGAATATCGGTCAACTCCCAAAACGGAAGCTCGTTTTTTCGTGAAAAATACAGCAAAGAGAGCGTCCCACCAACCCACGCACCAGGAATGCCAAAGCCGCCAATCCAGAATGCGACAAAATCCATCGGGTGGGTAAAATAATATTTGGTGGTAAGCCCCAGTTCAAGGGAGGAAAGGGATGGAGTGAAAATATACCAAAGCCGCGCTCCCACAACCCCCCAAATCACAATGGGCACAAAAAGGTCATAGATTATCGCAGGGTCAAAATCACGGCGTTTGGCTTCATATACGGCAAAAAAAGCTCCGGCTGCAACGCCAAGCGCAATCATCAAACCATTCCAGCGGATAAGCATTGGGCCGATAGAAATGCCATCCATGGTTAGTGAATATACTCTTTGGCTTCGCGATTTTTTCTCATACGCTCATGTCCCTGCACACGAACATGGGCAATGCGCTGCAGTGCAGTGAAGTTGCCAAGCACGGCAATCACAGAGACCGCAATTAATGGTTGGTTAAAGAGCAAAAGGGGGATTAAAACTATATAACGTTCGACTCGGGAGAGAATGCCGACCTTGGCCGTAAAATTAAGACCTTCTGCACGGGCTTTGACATAGGAAACCAACATAGACCCGGAGACAGCTGCAAAGGTCATCATAACTCCGGGGAAGTGTCCCTCTTCAAAAAAATAATACAATAGCCCGCCGAATGTAATGAACTCTGCATATCGATCGCTGACCGAATCAACAAATGCCCCAAAGTCGCTGGATTCACCCCGTAGACGGGCCATGGTTCCATCGAAGGCATCTATGATGACAGAAAAGAAAATGACGATCGCACCCAAAGTCATTTTCCCCTGTGAAAGAACGAATGCCCCGACAGTAGTACCGGCCAATCCCAGAAGGGTGATCGCATTCGGAGTTAGGCCGGTCCTGTTAAGAAATGTACCGATCGGGTCCAGTATTCCTTTGAAGATAGTTCTAAGTCTGTCAGTAAATGTTGGTTTGGGATTCATGGATTGGTTTTTACCATCCTTTTTTCAGTCATTTGTCCTGTTGCCATGATTAATAAAATCACACCCGCCCCTGTAGGGTTTTTTATATAAATTGTTTTCCTGCACAAGCATAACCATAATTTACAAAAAATAGCTGCTCAGTCTGAAAGATTCATCAGCACACTGATGAATCTTGTAATCACGGGCTGCTAATTCTTTTCCTCATCCAAATCTTCTTCACTGACGAGGACTTCGCGCTCCTTGCCCCCGCCTTGAGATGGTCCGACAACCCCCATTTCCTCAAGCTGATCGAGCAATCGCGCAGCGCGCGGGTACCCAATTCGCAGGCGGCGCTGGATCAATGAAGCGGATGCGCGCTGGCTGCTGCGGACAATGGATATGGCTTGTTCGATCAATCCGTCGTCTTCGTTTTCATCGGATTCCTGCAAGAGTTTTTCCCAAGGTGGAACATCGTCCACTTTGTGCCCACTTTTTTGCCAGTGCGAGATTATGCGCTCAATTTCCATATCAGTGATCATTACACCTTGCGCGCGCACAGGATTACCTACTTCGGGATTAAGAAAAAGCATATCACCGTGTCCAAGTAATGATTCCGCGCCTGTGTAATCCAAAATCACCCGGCTATCTATACCGGAAGCAACTGCAAAAGCCAGACGTGCAGGGAAATTGGCCTTGATCAGGCCTGTCACCACGTCGGTAGAGGGACGCTGTGTGGCAACCACAAGATGAATGCCCGTGGCACGCGCCATTTGCGCAAGACGAACCAGATTATGCTCGGTCACATCCGGCGCGGACATCATCAGGTCAGCAAGTTCATCGATTAAAACAACAATTCGAGGCAGGGATTTTCCATCGGCTTTACGCGTGGCCTTGTGATTGTAGGAATTCAGGTCACGGGCGTGGGCAGACTCGAGCAGGCGGTAGCGGTGCTCCATTTCAACAACAACCCAGCGCAAAACACCGAGGATGCGCTCAATATTCGTCTCCACTTTGCCGTACAGGTGAGGTAGACCGTTAAAGCGGATCAATTCCACCATCTTGGAATCAATCAACACCATCCGCAAGTCTTCAGGAGAGTTATTCATTGCCAGACAGGCCGCAATGGATGTGATGCAAACGGATTTACCAGAACCTGTCGCGCCCGCAATCAAAATATGCGGCATACGCGCCAGATCTGCGATCAATGGTTGCCCTGAAACATCACGCCCGAGGGCAATCGTCAACGGGGTTCCAATTTTATGAAAGGCATCCGATTCAAGCAGGGTCTTCAGGCGGACGACAGAACTGTGTGTATTCGGCACTTCGATGCCCACATACGGTTTGCCAGGTACAGGAGCTTCAATGCGTAAGCGCTGGGCTGACAAGGCAAGCGCAATATCCTTTTGCAATGAAGCGATCTGCGCAACGCGGACTTTCATCTGCAACAGGTCTTCTTCATCTGAACCGGGTTTTTTAATGAACCCGGGTTGAACTGCAAATTGCGTCACCGATGGTCCTACCCGATAACCAATAACTGTGGCAGGAATACCGAAATCAGCGAGAGTTTTCATAATCAGACCTGCTGTCTGATTAATAGTCCGATCATCGGCGCGGACAGTCGATTCAGCAAGCAAAATCGTCAGGGGGGGAAGGTCTTCTCCGCGCGGTAGCGCTTTGGCAGGTTTCTCGTCTTTTCTATTTTCTGATTTAAATGAGGTACGAAATTCGGGCGGGATATTCGGTGACTTCTTTTTAGTTGCAGCGGGCTTTTCAGGTTGTAACTCTGGTAGAGATTCCGCCGGGACAGGTGCAGGCGTTGGGGTTGCCACAACCACCGTTGGGGATTCGCCTGCGATTTGGAGCAGCCAATCTTCCAGTTTTGCCCACAACCCGAAACCTGTCACAACCATGAAAATCCACAGGAAAAAGATAACCAGTGTACCGGCCAACTCGCCCATAAATTTCCATGCAAGCATGATCATGCCCCAACCGAGCCGCCCGCCATACATGCCGGCTTCTGCAAGAATGAAGTCATTTCCGCTCGCAGCCGCGAACAAGCCCAAGTTCAGGAGGGAAGCAAGTTCAAGAGAGATAATCCGACCCCAACAGATTTCTCGATCATCCTTCTGTAAAAAAGAATATCCTAAATATCCAATTGCAATGAGTATGAGAAAACTTCCCCAGCCAAACCAAAGGGTAAGTTGAGTGGCAATAAAAGAGAGAATCACACCAGCTAAAAATACGCTGCCGCTAGCGAGCGCATTTTTGTTGTAAATGGACTCCAGAATCGCTAAAAAAGACATGAGCGCAAGGGCGATCAGAAATACACCTGCTGCATCGCGCACAAAACGCCCAAATCGCTGGTTAAAGTGGGCAAGGTTTTCGAGCCAATCGCGCTGTTGAATTGCGGGTGGTTCGGCCTGTACGTGTTGTTTTTTGTGTGGGGCTGAAGATTCAGGCATTGAGGTTATTCAAGCCTCATACTTAATCCCATGCGTTGATGGGAGGGGTCAAGATGCAAGACGCGCACCTGGACTGACTGGCCTTCGGAAAGAATTTCCTTTAATGGCTTGCCCTCTGCCAGTGGAATTTCAGAAGCATGAATCAATCCTTCAACACCCGCATCCAAACGGGCAAAAGCGCCAAAGGAAAGTACACTGGTAATAGTTGCTGACTTAACGCATCCTTTGGGAAAATCAACCGTAGCGTTTTGCCAGGGATTGGGCTGTAGACGTTTAAGGCTCAATGCTACCCGGCACCGTTCCGGGGCAAGATCAAGTACTTGCACATCAATTTCGATGCCCATTTTCACAATTTGGCTTGGGTGTGAAACGCGCCCCCATGATAGCTCGGAAATATGGATCAAGCCTTCAACTCCGCCAAGGTCAACAAAGACACCAAAATCTGTAATATTGGTTACGATACCTTTTACATTTTGACCTGGATGTAAAGCGTGAAAGAGTTCCGCGCGCTTTCCTGGTTCTGATTGCGCAGCTCGTTCTGAAAATACAACACGTTCATCTTCCGGCACACACTCAATTACTTTTAAGGAAAGCGAACGCCCAATATACGATTCAAGGTCGTGATCGCGGTCAGGATTCTCAGCCTTATCTGTCAGACCAACGAGATGAGAGAACGGCACAAAACCGTACAAACCATTACCTTCCACAAGCAAGCCGCCCCGGTTGTGTCCCGTGACAGAGAGTGCAATGATTTGATCACGCATGTACAAATCCTTGACCTGATCCCAATTGGCAACCGACTTCTTTTCCATTGGTTCGTTTGTCGAAGAACTTTCCTGGGGTAACTTCGCTCCAGCCGATTGAAGGTCATCAGCCCTATTCCCCGCCAATCGCTGAAGGGGAGTGACCGAATTGCGGCCCTCCTCTGCCAGAACCGACGACCACCAGCCCTCGTCAATGACAGGCATCGGATTTTCGTGACTGTTCTTTTGTCCAACCATTTTGGACTCCTTCCCATTCCTATAATATGAGCGCTGGGTTTCACAAAATCAAGAAGGGCGCTCTTTGTACATAAATAAAATAATCAAGCCTTACAAGAATCAATGGGTATACCCTGTAAAACCCATCTCTGACTAAAAAATCAAACCTAAATAGATTCTTACTGATTTCAAAGTTTATTGTTCCTTGAGACTTTCTTCCATTTCAAGAATGGTTTTTGCAACCACTTCCACCGCGATACGCTGCTTTCGGTACAAGTCGGCTTCAGACATTGCGAGGCGTGCTGCTACATCCCGAACTTTACGCCCTTCGATGAATTTCATTTCCAGAATGTTGAAAAGGATCCATTCGGTGGTGAATTTTCGGTCGCCTTTTGGTCTTACCTGGTCAACAGCTTTGCGCAACAGGGAACGTAGCGCATTTGCTGAATTGCCATTATCTTGCTCGACAAGCCCCTGCACCACTTGAAGTTTGATCAATGGGTTATTTGTAAGTTTAGGCCCACCCCAATAATGGGTCAAAGCGTCCCTGACCCAATTGGAAAGGTCCGCTTCCTTAAGAAGAGTATCATCAAGCAGGCTTGTACGCGTATCGTAACGTCCGGCAGCACGCATACGTTGGATCATTTCAACCTGCGGTTGTAAATCCTCCAGTGAACGGAAGACACGTTGTTGCAGTTGACGATCCTGCAAGGCAAGCGCGGCGCGATCTGCCAGCAACCACAAGGACTCGCGTTGATCACGCTCGATTACCTGTTTCTCGCGGCGTGCCACACCAAGAAGACCAAGGAGAGACGGCATCTCATCTTGATCCATACCCGCGTGCCGGCGGTGATATAAAGGTAATATCCAGAAATTTCCCCATAAAAATTCATGGCGGTGATCTCCATCCACCTTTTCCAATACTTCAGGTAACGCTTCTTGGTCAAGCATGGCACGATTGCCTGCCACTACAATTGGCAGCAGGGTATCATCATCAAATGCGGCAACAAACGCAGAGGGGGATTGCATATGATCGCGCACTGCGGCCAGCACCGCTTCTAGAAATTGTTGTAAGTCACTTTGAGTCACCAGACGCTCTTCAAAGTTCTGAAGTAGCTGCAATTCACCACGGTCATTTCCAAAGAACAACTGCCGCTCCCAAATGGGGGCGGCAAAGGTAATGATATGTTCAAGAGATAAAATGGTCACGACTACAATAAAAGGGACGAAGGCATTATAAGAAGATCCAAGCAGTTCCCCTCCACGGCGAACAATTGTCATCAACGCCAGGGCGGTGGAGGCGGTCACAGGTCCACGCATGATCCACTTGAAAAGGCGGCTTTTTATCACGCGATCAGGCCATGACACGCCAAAGAAGGCTACGGCATATGCCATGATGATGATCAACGCACCGACCAGTACGTTAATAGCCGTCGCCACACTCCAAAATAAAAATGTGTGCCTTGCTGCAAGTCCGTATCCAAACAAAAGATACGGGTATGACCCGAGCGCCGGGGCTGTCGCACCAGCCATCAAATACAACATGCGGCGGCGGCCTGAACTGGACAGCATCAGCATGTAAGCGCGGGCAAAATTGATACCCGCCCAAACAATCGCAGTAACATAGAATAAGGTAAATACCTCAGTCCACAAGGTCCGCTCTAGATGAGGTGCTGGCTTGCCATTTATCACAACAGGACCCAGCAAATATCCAAGAGCAAGTAAAACAATGAAGAATGTCGAAACAACATAGATGCCTCGCACAGCCAGCCTTCTGCGCCCGCGCGAGGGGCGGCCCGCTGTTACCAACAGGGCATCGGAAAGATGAAGGTAAGCCGCTGGGAGAAAAACAATACCAAACCACTGTAAGCGTAAAAGCAGTTGAATCGTCTCCACCGTCATTGATTCATCCTGCAACGCTTCAGTCGTGAAAACGATCACCACACACAGCAAAATAATCGCAAACGAACGCGCCACCCTGTCGCGCAAATTAAAAGAGAGCGCGTATAGGAATAGCGAAAACGCCGTGATGGCAATCCCTGCCGTCAGAATTTGGTTGAGCGCCTGGATCCCCGCCAGTAATGGTTCCATCCAACCGTTAATCATGCAAACCCTTCCAGTAAAAATTTCAGACTTCAATAACTATCATGCTTCAAACCCGACTTATTTTAATGGTTTAGCAAAGAACAATGCCACATCCTGAGTAAGATAATACTGGTCATTATACCCGCAGAACTCATATCCAAATTTTTGAGCAAGGCGGATGGCGGGAAGATTCTTGGACTGCATCTCCAAAATTACGCGCCGATTCGATCTGCCTGTTGCCCATTCCTGTGCTGCCCCTAACAAAGCGCTTGCCACGCCTTGGCGGCGGTTGGGGGTATTTACCACAAGGTCAGTAATATAAATTGTTGAATCCATACTGCGCTCAATCAAACTTATGTAACCAACAATGCTCTGTTCAATCAAAGCGGTGTACATCATGGAACGTTTTGCCCAGTCATCGGCAAGCGCAAAAGGGTTGCGAGGGTATGAAACCGGAATGGATCGCGGCAAACGCACCTCACGAAACATGATTGTGGACTGCCCCACATCGCGGCGCAATTCCAGTTGCCAGACCGATTCACTTGTAATGGAATGATCCAATCCCATCAGGCGGGCAAGGTCAGATGCAACTGTAGGACGAACTTGAATTTCAGTCATAGATTTTCCAATTTATCTTTGATACTGGAACCCACCAGATTGCTGATGAAGTTTTCCAGAATATTTATTGGATTGGCACAATCCGCACAGGCACAACACAAGCTGGCAATACTACTCCCTGATTATCGGTGACAACAAGCCTCACTTGATAGTCTCCCGGGGTTAAGGCCGTTGTATTCCAAGCCCCGATATTTCCATTGTTTACCGGATTACGGTCAGCGGAAATGGTTGCCCAGGTATCACTTCCCATCCGTGCGACTTCATACTTATAAAATCCAAAATTAGGAATATTGACTGTACCTATTAGTTCAACCGTTCCCTTTATTTCCTCCCCCGGCTTGGGAGAAGTTAACATGATCTGATTTGGCGTGCATCCAATCATACTCGCTGCGGATACCTGCGGAGGCAGATTTGCGAATTGGGTCATCATCTCAGGCGAGAGTGTACCCGTCGGGGTGGAAATCAAATCCAATGTCGGGGTGGTAAGAAACACCTCCGAGGGAAGACCTGGAATAATAAACGTGGCCATAAAAAACTCGGCACAGAATAAAACAATGATCACAGTTGAAATCGCGGCGGATTGCCCCAGCCGCCGAGACGAGAACTCTCGTTCCATTGTGTAAACAGCAGTTTGAGATTCCCGCCACGAGCGCCACAGCCAGCGAAAAGCGAACAAGGCTCCAATCGCCAACAGAATATAAATTAGCACTTCATATGAAGCTAGGAATTTATAAAATTCCGCCATCTGATAATCCAATTACAAACCGCGCAATACACCGCGCACGATCTTCTCGACTTTGGGTGTGATTACCTTCCCTGCTTCAATAACCTCTTCATGGGTTGTTACCGTCGAACCATCCAGATTGGCTTTGTTACTAATCCCTGAAAGTCCCAGTACTCGCATATTGCCGTGCCGTGCAACAATGACCTCGGGAACGGTGGACATACCCACAGCATCTGCACCTGCCAGACGCAGGAAACGCAAATCAGCAGGGGATTCAAAAGAAGGACCACTAAGACCTGCATACACACCTTCGCGTAGAAGAATATTATTTTCTTTTGCAACGTTCCGGGCCAGGCCGCAATAGGCGCGATCATAAGGTTGACTCATATCAGGAAAGCGCGTACCGATCTCGTCCAGGTTGGGTCCCATAAGCGGGTTTAAGCCAGACATGCCCATCAGGTTGATCTGGTCTGTAATGAGCATTACGTCACCAGGCTCAAAATCAGGATGGACCCCACCAGCAGCGTTGGTAACGATCATGCTTGGAATTCCCAGACGCTGCATCACGCGGATTGGCAGGGTCACCTGCCCCATTGTATAGCCTTCATAATAGTGAATACGCCCCTGCATGACGAATACAGGCTTGCCTTCCAACTCGCCGATGACGAAACGTCCGGTGTGTCCATGTACGGTGGAGACAGGAAAGTTGGGCAGGTCACCATACGGAATGTGAATCGCCTTCTGAACGGAATCAGCCAGGTCATTAAGACCGGAACCAAGAATAATTCCGATGACAGGTTGAATGGATATCTGTTTCTTAATTGCCTGAGCGGCTAAGTCAATTTGAGCGAGGGAAATAAAATTCTGCATTTATAGATACCTGTATGAAGTTTTTTATAAATTTTGGTGCATCCCC
>CAYLOW010000085.1:4722-15419 GCA_964385315.1 uncultured Anaerolinea sp. | reverse complement strand
CAGGTCGCTTATGTTTGCCCTATCCCTTTTCAAAAAAGGACAAAGTCCAGTTGTCTATAGCATCGTATGTGATACAATTTTGCCAGAAAGAGAATAAGCCAAAAAGTCGAATAATTTTCAAAAAAACAGGATGTTTTTCTCAACCAGTTCATCATGACTGCGGAATTAACTGGACGACCTGAGGGTTCCACTCATCACCTATCGGTATAGTAGCGCATCGAAATATAAGGTCAAAGTCAAATAAAAAATTACTTGGCGACGATATAAAGACATTCTATACTTACCTTCAATATCTGCCATCTCATGTTGCTTGTCAACCCACCACGCAGAGATTATCCTGTCACTACCCGATCCAATGCCAAGATTGCCCAAAGCTTTGGATCGTTTTTTTAAAGAGAAAACATGGATGAAAACTGAGATAGCCACTTTGTATCTGCAATCAGGGGATACAAAAGAGAATTAAAACACTTTTATTCAGGAGATACTTACGTGGACACAAAATTCTCACAAAAAGACAAACAGTTTGGGATTGCATTGCTGGTTGGGTTGTCGCTTCGCCTGCTTGCCATTCCGTTTTCCATGACAAATGAAGCGGATGCTGTTACTAGAATTTTCATTACACAAAACTGGATGTCGAATCCAGAAATAATCACGTGGGGGGTATGGGGTCCGTTGCATACCTACTTGATTGCAGGCATCCTATATGTATGGAATGATCCCGTTTATGCACCTGTTGTACTCAATTGCTTGTTTTCAGCCGTTGTCGCCATTCCACTGTATCTCCTTGTAAAACGGGAATGGAATGAAACTGCCGCTTTATTTACTGCATGTTTCTATCTGGCATATCCTGTTGTATTTCGGTATGGTCTTGTGGCGTTGTCAGAAGTGCCTTATATCTTCTTCATTGCATTAGCCATGCTGCAGCTTTCCTATGCCAGGGATGAAAATGGAAACTGGAAACATGCCCTGTTTGCGGGCGTCTTTGTAACTTTGGCTGGCTCCTTGAGGTATGAGGCTTGGGGACTAACACCCTTCCTGGGATTGCTTTTGTGGAGAAAATGGAGGAACATGCTGGTATTCCTGTCCGCGGCTTCGATCTTCCCAATTTTTTGGATGGCTGGAAATTACTTGCAAACTGGGGATCCGCTCTATAGTATTACCTGGTCGGTGAACTGGGTTACTGTCATTGGTTCGAATAATGAGGGCTTGACGGCTGTCGAAATCTTTAATCGCTTGATCTACTACCCAAGATCCTTGTTCTTTGGGCTTACACCCTTGGCTTTCCTGGTATGTGCGATTGGCATTTATCAAGTTATCTACCATCGCGGCAGGCAATGGGTTTGGTTGGTACCGTTCCTTGTCTTGCTTGCCACCTTTACCATAAACGCAGTAAACGGCAAGTTCTCAATCCAGGTTCGATATAGTATGGGGCTGGCTATCTTCATAATTCCATTTGTCGCTGAGTGGTTTGATCGACAAAAAGACACCCGCCGCCGTTTGATCTTATCAATTATCGTCGTAGGATCCATGCTGCCACTTTCGTACCTGCGGTCCATGATTCCGTGGCCATTTGATTTTCCCCATCCTGTTCCCATGCAAGTCAGCGCTATTCCCCGCATTGATCCATCTGTTGTCCAAATATCAGAGTTCGAAATTCAACAAGCCAAGTCCCATCAAGGCGGACTGCTCCTTGATTTCTCAATGTGGGATGAAACCTTTTATGTTGCCTTAATGTCAAGAAAACATCCGTCCAATATCTATATTATGCCAGGTGAAGTGAACGAACCTTTGATTCCATTGGAACTGGATACTTTTTTCATGAATAATCCTTCAGGTATTCTACTCCTCACTGAAAACCCACGTTTTATGCAAATTACTCCCAGTGAAGATTTGGTAAGTTTTATTGGATACGAAAAAACGCTTTCAGTGAAAACATTGGGAGAAGTTGAAGGAACCAGATTTTATAATTATGCCGTCAACCCATAACCGTTTTTTGCACACTCGACGATTGGAAGTGCGAAGAGGTTGAGACGTGCAATCAACAAGACCTCTGAATTTTCCAAAATTCAGAGGTCTTGTTACATGGTAAATATAATAAGAGAAACTCTCTCCTTCACAACACATCCCGATCTTAATCGGGATGTGTTGGAATTTGCTGAGAAACTCGTAGCTGAACTTGCAAATGGGTATCGCCCGCCCCTGTATGGCTCATATAACCAATCGCAACCTGCCACCTGGTCTGGTTTGTATTCATTTGCAAAAAATACTTTTCGTGGCTGGCTATTTATTCTTCGGCGGTTGTGTATTGCCTAAAAAGGGCTACAAGCTTGGAAACGCTCTTTTCAAGATTGAATTGCTCTTGTACCCAGACCCTGCCTGCCTTTCCCATGTTCTTGCCCTTCTGAAAATTTGCCCTCATGGAATCTATGGCATCTGCCAGCGCCTCTACGTTCGCGGGCGGAACCAGGATGCCCGTCTTATTATGCAAGACTAATTCAGGGATCCCTGTAATGTTGGTGGAAATTACGGGCAACTCGCAAGCCAATGCCTCCATCAACGCTATTGGAATCCCTTCACTTACACTGGATTGCACGTAACAATCAGCAGTGACCAGTAGGGCGGCAACCTCTTCTTGCGTTTTTGCCCCAAGCAACTCAACAAGTTTATCCAGATGCCACTTCTGGACCTCTCCTTCAATTTTGGCGCGGTCAGCACCTTCGCCAATAATTCGCAACTTGACAGGTACACCCCGATTCCTAAGAAGCGCAATCGCTTGAATTAAATATATCTGACCTTTCTTCCAATTTAATGACCCTATTTGTATTAGGTCAAAGTCCCGCTCCCTTTGAGATGACATCTCTTGTTGGGGTAGGTAGTTCGAGACATCGATTCCGCAGTGAACAACGTGACACTTATTGCGAACCCATTCTCCAAACATTTTCGCCATGTATTCCACGTTGTAATTGGATATCGGAACCAGAAACTTTGCATCTCTTAGTTTTGTTTCAAGCATGGACTGGCAATCATATATATCGTGCGAATGGATTGTAATGCTATAGCTTATGCCGGTGAGTTTGTGAATGATCCAGGCGACAAGTCCTGGGTGTGTGGCGTAATGAGCGTGGATGTGCTCGACATTTTCAAGTTTTATCCGCTTCGCCATGTATACTGCCTTCGGAAACAGCATTAAACCCCTGATTAGGAAGTCAGGCGACATCAGGTTTTCCTTGATGACCCGCCAAAGCAGGGATATATATATGAATGGCTTTTGAATAAATGTGAGGATGTTTTCTGCGAAGATGTGGGTCGAAAAGAATGGAGTGCAGTTTGCCACCCGTGTCCATTTGAGAGTCTCTTTATGGGCGACAGGCTCTTTCATGCAAATGAGCGGGTATAGGCAGATATCCACATCCTGTCTTTCCGCCTCGATCATTTCTCGTAGAATAAATGTCTCGGATAGAAGAGGAAATCTGGACATTATATAAGCAATCTTCATGAAGCGGTTTTCTCCTGCCTGAGTCGCGAATCTTTAATGAATAATACCTTCTTGTTGTTCTAACGCCTATGATAGTACAGCGTCTCAAGAGGGCATCGTGCAAATGATTATATTTTATAGTAAACTATTATAACAAAAACAGGAAAAATTGTATGGATTCGAGAGAAAATAATAACACTGGAATAAAACCATCTGGATTGTGGATGCTTGTTGTTGTAATCATCTTTGGCGTGATATATGCTCGCTCGCTAGTATTTGTATCTGTTGATGGGGATGATGCATCATCAATTGCCTACCATCTTCTGGGACAAAACCCAAATCTTCAACCGCCTTACGCTTCTTATCAAGGGATGATGGATGTGATCCTGAGCCTGATCCCTGCCGATCAGGTCTTGTTGAAATATATTCCTTTGGGGATTACCAGTGTTGCTACAGTCCTTATGACAATTTTTCTTCTCTCTCTGGTTTTTCAGTGGTCTAAATTGGGGGATCGCCGTGCCATTTATTATGTTCTGGTTTCTGTTGCCGTGTTACTGTCTGTGCCTGAGTTTTTCTATTTTGGTTTGGTTTATACGCCAACGATGGTGGCGATGAGTCTAGTGATGATCGCGCACCTATTGCTGCGCCGGGGAAGTGATCCGCGTGTTGGGATAAATCAAAGAATCTTTCTCTTCGCTGTTTCCCTGGTTGTTTTCGGATTTGGCACTTCATTTCGATGGAATATCGGCGCTTATGCAGGGGTGATAGTGATGGATATGTGGGTAAATGGATTTCGATGGGAAAAATCCTCGACAAGACGCCTGCTATTTGGATTAGGTTGGGGAGTCTTGGCGCTGATTGCCTCTGCGGCAATGATAAAGCTAAGTGGCTATGGGCTTGCAGGTCTTGTTGATAGCTTCCAAACTATTCAGCGCATACTGAATCAAGTCGGTACAAAGTCCCTGTCCAGTCAGGTTGCTTGGAGTGAAATGCTGTTGTATTTTTGGCTGGCGGCTGCCTCAGAACTAACCCCAGCATTCATCCTGTTTTCTGTGCTCGGATTTATGGTGTTGATTTATAAGCGTGATCGCACATGGATGGTTGTGATAGTCGGGTTGGTAGCGATACTGCCCTGGTTAAGAACTGGCGGGCTAAAATATCTTCTCATCTCTCTGCCGGGGCTTGTTTACTGCTACGTTGTGGGGTTAACATCACTCCTGGACTCTATAGGTCAAAATCGTTTCAGGTTGTTCCAGTATTTGTCCATTATTTTTTTAATCGTAATTCCTTGGATTGTAGGGATTCCGGTGAATCGTGAAGATTCAGCATGGGGACCGGCATTTGAGTTAAGGTCATATTCAGATGCAAATTTGGCGGATTCGCAGATGGAATTTGTCTTTAGTTCGGGGGCGGCGTTTCCAGTGCCAGGCGGTTTTCGTCCGTTATATGGACACGGATATGTTCTTCTTGGCGAAGAATGGAAGAACTTGGCAATGAGTATGGATATGGAGCGTCGGGCAGCTTTAAATTCGGCGATTTCTCTTGATGTTCCATTAATTGTGACTGTCTGGTCGCCCGATTTTTATCTTAATTATCTATATGCTTTGGGTTTTACCACATCAGATTCTTTCGACAGGTTGAGTAAAGATGCATTATTTAATGAAAGAAGGTTTTACCATCCTGACGGTCGTCAACTGACATTACTATATTCTGAATCGGAAGGCGACAGCTTGCTTGAGGTTGTACAGCATTTGAATCCGCTTATGGGGGGCAAATTACAGGCTGTGTTGGTTGGATATTCCAGTTCCATGCGCATACTATATGAAAAGCATCCAAACGCGTTGACTGAGCTTGGACCGACGAGCGCAATCCTGAATTTGGAGATACTTCGACCCGTTGTGCCGGTAACGCCTGATACTACGATTACGCCGGCTTCACTTGATGAATATTTGCCCAACCCCGGAATAGGGTGGCAACGTGACACAGATCCTGTTAGCTCTCGATTTTTGCCTGAAACCGTCACTTATGCTTATCGTTTGGATGTCACTTGGGATATCCTAAATCCTGCAGAGGGTATCTATGATTGGACTCCAATTGATGTGTTGCTTGAAAAAGCTATCGCAGAAGAAAAACAATTGTCGTTCCGTGTGTTCACCATGGCAGGTGAGATCTATGGGGGAGAGCATGTTCCTGATTGGGTTGTGGAAAAAGGCGCAGTGATTCTTCCAACCGGCGACCCTGATTATTCAAATTGTACGTATCAAGCTGACTGGGGTAACTTTGTGAGCGCATTGCTCCAGCGCTACGATGGAAATCCCAATATTGCATTCATGGATATTTCCGGATATGGTGATTTTAATGAATGGGGGTGGATGGATCAAACCGACTGGGACTTTGTCTGGGAAACAAATTACAGCGCTGAAACCGCCACGCCCTATACCATGGAAACCCTGGATAGCCAGGCGAGAAGAAGACTGGCTGACATGTTTCTTGGGGGGACGTTTGACGGTCACCAATGTTCGGATGATTCCGGGCAGGTTCAGACTGTATCCTATGCGTATGATGGGGGAAGGAAAACACAATTAATTATGCCCAGCGCTGGAACCATTCAAACGTTGCAATATGTCCTGTTGCAGCGTAAGGATATCGGCTTTCGCTTTGATTGCCTGGGAAGGGATGCCAGCGGAATTTTGCCATATGCGGCAGACGTTTGGCTGCGTGCCCCGGTCGTGTTTGAACTTTGCTCCCCCGATCAATTTGATTTGGCGGTGGCGCAGAATGATTTGCAGGTTATGCACGGGAGCATTGTCCACAATAACGGGTATGAACTGGGAAAATTGGAACTCCAGCAGCTTATGAACAATGTGGGCTACCGTTATGTTCTTGAACAGGCGGAATTTAATAGTCGTTCGTATGGCGGCGGTGAATTAAATCTCTCAATGCTCTGGAAGAATGTTGGGTCCGCGCCATCCTATCCCCGCATGGGACAGAATTTTCAACTTCACCTCTATTTGATGGATGAAAAGAAAGACGAAATTGTGGTTGATTTTCCAATCACAGCCGATATCTCAGCCTGGCTTCCTGCAAAATCCCTCAATATGGATGCGCCGGATAATCGCATCGATCTTAGTTTGATAATTCCGGACGGAACCCCTCCGGGTAATTATGCAATGAAAGTAGCCATTGTGGACATGAGAACTGGCAAGCCTATTCAACTGGCATTTGATGGCGTTGACGGGAATGGAAAATATTTCTTGCATGATATGGAAATCGTGTATTAATAATATTTTGCGATGCAGCGCGCCATTTTTGTCAGCCATAAAAATCAGGTATAATAAATTATCCCAACAATACGAGAAAAATATGAAAACTGAAGTATCGAACAAATCAGGCATATCCATTCGCCACATATGTGATATTGTGGAATTTGAAAAACTGAATGCGGATTGGAAGTCTCTGTATGATGAATGCAATTATCATGAAGCGTTCCTGACATGGGAATGGATGTTTGCCTGGTGGAAACATCACCAACAAGGAAAAAAACTTTGGCTGATCACAGCCTGGCTGGATGATACGCTTTGCGGCATAGCTCCGTTAATGTTGGTTGAGAAGCCCAAGTACGGTTTGAAATTTCGATCGCTCGTGAATCTCAGCCACCCTGATAATGACATTTCAGGTTTTATCATTAGGGACAACAATCCTGAAATTCTTGATGCAATTTGTTCATACATCGTATCGCATAGAAGGGCTTGGGATTTAATTGAAATGGCAGAACTCCCGGCTGATGGGCTGGAAGCGCGTGGGCTTAAATCTTTCTTCCAAAAGTTAAGATATGATACAAAAGAAGAGTTATCCCAGCATTTTTACTTGACCATCTCGGGTGATTGGGAAACTTTCTTCAACTCCCTCGATCCATCAGAAAAAGCAGATCTAAAAAAGAATACTGACAGAGCGAAAAAGGCTGGAAAAGTGAATTTCAGAAAATTTATTGGGAAGGACTTAATGTGGGACCATTTTCTGGAAGTTTTCAGGATCAATGAACAAAGCCGTTTTCCAAACCTTTATCCTGAAACGGAAAGAAAGTTTCTCGAGGAACTATTCAACCTGACCAGGGAAATGGATTTTATGGAAATTTCCTTTGTGCAGTTAAACGATGATTTTGTTGCATCCAATTTTGGCTTTACCATTAATAAGCGCCATGAAGGTTGGCGAACGGCGTATGACCGAAATTACTCGAAAATTGGACCGGGGAGAAACATGTTTGCGCTCCTATTCGAAAACTTCTTTGCTCAGGGATATCGTGAAGTGGATTTTTTACGAGGAGCGGAAGTTTATAAAAGTAATTGGAAACCTTCATTTCGCGAATATGCCGATATTAGAATTGTTTCAAAGACAAAGATCATAACAAACATATATTATGTGCAGTTATCAAAATTAAGGGCACTGGTGGTAGAGTGGGTGGACGCTATTAAACAAAAAAGAGCCCAGGCGAATGACTCTTAATTTGAAAAAAGTAACGAAACCCACTTACGGCAGCGACGCTACTTAAACATGGGCTTTCAATAAGCGTAACCCCCACCTGCTAGTCTACGTTAATTGGCGCGAAGTTGGTTTTTTTATTCGCGAAATTTCGTGTGGATTGGCGGATAAAATATAAACCACGTTTAAGTGTAGCCCCACCCCACTTCCAGTTTTCGGAGATGGAAATATTTATTAATCAGACTTGATGGGTGATTTCGCCGTTATTTTGGATATCTCGCAGTGTATCTGGGGATAAGGCGGCACCCAAGGCAATCTTTCATTTGCGCACTGGTTTGATTTGTCGCATCGCTTAAATCAATGCTGGTATATGCCTGACCAAATTGCAGGTAAATCTGCCAGAGGAGCGACGGAAAAATTTTGGTTTCCTGGGAACCATTCCAGTAAATTGTGTGCCAAATATACAGGGAATGATTTACTTCGCTGGGAAAGAGCAGGGAGGTGGCAAGGTCTACGCCATTATTGTCGGTGATGGTGACCAGACTGCACAGGTCATGTTCAATCAAGGCATATATTGTATTCGTGATTGTTTTTGCACTGTCGGGGGAGTGAATGTTGGGGTGATGTGACGATTGAACCATGCGGGCAATAAATTTTTGAATTTCAGCTTTGGTTAGGTGAGTTTTTAACGAGGACGATTCCTTGATGGATTCGATTTGGTCCTGAAGGCTTGCATCGGTATGTGGCTGCGCCGTATCAGACGGTGGACACTGCCAAAGATGGGTGTAACTGGTTTCAATTTTCCAGTTTTGATATTTATAAGCCCGTACATCCCAGATATCCGGTTGATTGTGAACTACAATGTGATCTGCTATGCCGGTCATTTTTTCCAACAATTCGGAGATAACTTCGTAACCTACGATCGTTTTGTCTCTTGTCCCATAATTAATCTGGGGGCTCAGAATTGGACCGTTGTACCCAAATAAAGCGGGCAGGCAGTTTTTTTGTGTGTTTGTTGTCGGTGCATATTGCAAGGGGATACCGCCAAGGATTGCTCCTTTCTGCTCACAGATCAACGGATTCCAACCTCCTCCCTGCCTCTCAACACCAGAGATAACCTGGTTCCATTTACTTGTGTGGAACAAACTCGCTTGGGGTGATGAACTTACCAATTTATCCCAGGCTTCTAATTCATCGGATGCAAGTTGACGAATATTGTACATTTTAGTCCCTCTTTATAATATGCTGCGCGGTATGGGCGGCTTGTTCCACCGTATGCACTATCTTCCTTAACTGCATATTGCTTGGTGTATCCATAATATAATACGGGACGGACGTTGTTCCCAACGAGTCCTTAAAAGCATAAAGTGTAGGATGTACGCCCTCTGCAATGTCGATAAAAGAATATTCACGTGATAAATTTTCGATGGCATATAGATAGGAAATTTGGGCATAATCTTTTTCTCCTTGTGAGAGATCGTGGGCTAAGAGCCAGCCATAGCAGGTATTTTGGAACCTATTTAATATATAGGTGGCAATACTAAGTATTTCGCCCGTTTTCCTGCGACAGGTAAAAAAACGAATTGCATTTTGAGCCAATAGCCACTCCATGCGTTTGCGCAGGGCGGTATCCCATGTTTTGCTCAAATAAACCCCGGTACGTTTGGTTGATATTTGATATAGCAGAATAAACTCATCAATTATCTTGGTATTGGTTTCTTCTGCAAAATCCAAACGCTCCCGGACGGCGGCTTCGTGGCGAAAGCGTCTTGTGCTTCTGAGGGTTTTTAATAGGGTTTCTGGTTCCCGCATATCCCAGACGTGTGTGTAGACAGGTTCTGCGCTCCATCCGTGTTGCAGGAGCGGGCGAATATCCTGAATACTAGGGTGACAGTAAATACGGAGATGCAAACCAAGCCGGTTTACCTTGTCAGCCAATGCCTGAATGATCTCGAAATATTCAGCACTGCTCGGCACGACGTTCATTGCAATGATGGGGGAGTTACTGTAGCCAATATCCAGATCGATCGGTCCGACTCGAATTCCCGGGGCGAGGTATCGGAATAGAAATGCCTGCCCGCCCACGAGTTCTTCCTTTTCGTTGTAACACCCCAGGCGTAAGAGGTGAAGCTCTGGCTCCGTCTCTACCCAAATGAGCAAGCATTCGGTTAATAACAAAGTGCTGCCCTGTGGCGAAGTTTTGATCAGGTTATCCCAATCTGCATCATGTTCTTGGGTGATTTTTTTTACAGTCAAGTTCATATTGTTGCCGCCAAAAAATAATTAGAAAGTTGGGTGTAAGATGCCATGGTAGTGTCCAGACAGGCGTATTTTGACTACACAAGTTTGCCAATTCAGAAAGTAAAATTCATTGTATTTATACACTTGGTGTAAGATATGTTGCTGAATAAGCAGTTTGACTTGATTTATACTCTTTTGTAATATTCTTGATATTGTCTTATATCTTGCCTTGTGTCAATCCTCCAATAAGGGTGGGTTTCATTTTGACGCCCAACTACCCGCAAGGTTTTCTCAAAGCCAAAAAATTAGCCATAGAGAGGACGCAGCGACTTGAGAAAACCACTTAAAACACTTTTTTCTCTGTGAATTTCCCTGACATTGCCCCCACAAGTATCCAAAGTCGAGCGCGTGGGAGGAAAGTGTGGCAAAAATTACTTTGAGAAGCCGCAACTCCCCCCATAAGGGTGGTTGCAAAATAGAAGGAAACGTATTATATTAAATT
>CAYLOW010000085.1:2558-4622 GCA_964385315.1 uncultured Anaerolinea sp. | reverse complement strand
CAACTCCCCCCATAAGGGTGGTTGCAAAATAGAAGGAAACGTATTATATTAAATTCGAATTGTATTTTACAACATTTTTTGAAAATCCATGTGTATTTTACGTACCTATACAAATATCTGGTATTTTTGGGCGATAAAATCGCAGCTTATTTATTGTAGCGTGCAATAGTTGTATTGGTAGTGGAGAATTGTGATGAAGAAAAGCCAAAAAACAAAAATCCTGATAATTCTTACAAGCCTGGTATTGGTGTTGTCTTTGCTTGTTCCCAAGACAGCCTTTGCTGATGATGCCACCCCTCCGCCAGTAACAGAGGAGCCAGTTGCGACGGAAGAGCCGGGTTCACAGACACCACAAGAACCCGTTGCAACCGAAGAGCCGGGTTCACTGGCACCACAAGAACCCACTGCAACCGAGGAGCCAGATTCACTATCACCACAAGCACCAGTCGAAACAGATGGGCTAAACAGCCTCCCAGAGGTTTTGGAGCAATTGCCGCCGGATACTTCGGTCATTCTAACGATCAACGATCAAATAGAACCCCTGGCAACTCTGGATGCACAAAATGCGTTTGTGGTAGGTGATCCCATCTGGTGTCCGACGGGACCTGATTCCAATAATCCCAATATTCCCAGCCCTGGAGCGAATGGATGTTCGGATTCATATACCAGTCTTTGGGATTTAATTAATGCCCTGGAGAATGGGACTGATGTATTTATTTCGGAACCAGATGAAGCCGGAATTATTTGGATAGAGGCAGGTTCAGATGCTTCTATCAGCGGGGTTACCATCGACGGGTCTTTTTTTACAACATGGAGTGCTGTTCCGTTGACGCTACAGGGAGGCTGGGATGGTATTGGTTCCACTTGGGTTTCAGGACTCAGCACTTTTTCAGTTCCCATCACTATTACAAATTGGGGTGACACAGTTACTCTCAATCAAATCACTATTTCCGGCGCAAGTGGAACTGGGTTGTCTGTGGATACATCCGGGAATATCGAACTTCTTGATGTTTCTTCCAGTAACAATAACAATAGTGGGGCTGGAGCGGATTTATTTGCTGATGGAAACGTCACCTTGACTGGAGTGAGTTTCCTAAACAATCATAATTACGGGGTGCTTGTCGATTCGGGGGGGACGATCACAGCAGAGGATATTACCGCCAGTGGGAATGGCATTATAAGTGGTTCTGGTCAAGGAGCGCAATTGATTTCCGCTGGCGGTGTTGTGCTGACCGGGACGAACACCTTCACGGGCAACAACAATGCCGGGCTGTTTATTGACTCTGCAAACACCATCAATGTGGAAAATGTCACCGCAAGCGGGAATGGCGTTGGCAATATTTCTAATTATGGTGTCGAACTGTATTCGACCAATGCTGTTACGTTGGCAGGAATGAGCTTGCTAAACAATCGTAATTCCGGGTTGCTCGTAGATTCGACCAGTACGATCAATGCAGTGAATCTTATCGCCAGTGGGAATGGAACGGGCGGCGTTTCTGGTAATGGCGCGGAGTTGTATTCGGCTGGTGCCGTTACGTTGACTGGAGCGACTTTCCTAAACAATCGTAATTCTGGGTTGCTCGTAGATTCGAGCAGTACGATCAATACACTGAATCTTATAGCTAATGGAAATGGCAACATAGGCGGTTCCGGTTATGGCGTGAATCTAACATCCGCCGCTGGTGTCGCGCTGACTGGGACGAACATCTTCACTGGGAACAACAATGCCGGGCTGTTTATTGACTCTGGTGACACCATTGATATTGAAAATCTCACTGCCAGTGGGAATGATACTGGAGCGGAGTTATCTTCGGCTGGTGCGGTGACCTTGATTGGAGCGAGTTTATTTAGCGGCAATTCTAATTCCGGGCTGCTCGTCGATTCGGGCGGGGCGATCGTTGCAGTGGATATTACCGCCAGTGGAAATGGCATTACAGGCGGTTCTGGTAATGGGGCAGAGTTGACGTCAATTGGTGGTGTTGCGCTGACAGGGACGAACATCTTCACTGGGAACAACAATGCCGGGCTGTTTATTGACTCTGGAGCCACCATTGATATTGAAAA
>CAYLOW010000085.1:0-2458 GCA_964385315.1 uncultured Anaerolinea sp. | reverse complement strand
CACCATTGATATTGAAAATCTCACTGCCAGTGGGAATGGTGTGGGTGGTGCTTTTGGTAATGGCGCAGAGTTGTATTCGGCAGATACAGTTACGTTAACTGGAATGAGTTTGCTAAACAATCTTAATTCCGGGTTGCTCGTAGATTCGGGTAGTACGATCGATATCCAGAATCTTACTGCCAGTGGAAATGGAACAGGTGGTGTTTCTGGTAATGGAGCGGAGTTGACCTCCGTTGATGGGGTTGTGCTGATTGGGGCGAACATCTTCATCGGGAACAACAATGGCGGGTTATTTATCGACTCCGGGTCTACCATTGATGTGGAAAACCTCACCGCTAGTGGGAACGGAACGGGAGGCGTTTTTGGTAATGGTGCAGAGTTGACTTCTGTCGGCGGGGTTGTTCTGACCGGGACGAACATCTTCACCGGAAACAATAATGACGGGTTATTAATTGACTCCGGGTCTACCATTGATGTGGAAAACCTCACTGCCGACGGAAATGGTGTGGGTGGTGTTTTCGGTAATGGCGCGGAGTTGTATTCAACCGGTGGTATTGCTGTGACTGGGGCGAACAGCTTCGCTGGAAATATGAACTCCGGCCTGCTTGTAGAATCTGGAGCCGCCATTACTGTGGAAAACGTCGTTGCCAATGGAAATGGCGCTGGAGGCATATACGGCAGTGGAGCTGAATTGTCCGGGACGGATGGCGTAACGCTGCGTGGGCTGAATGAATTAAATAATAACAACAACTCTGGGCTGCTTGTGGACTCTGGTACTGATATTGAGATCGAACGTCTTATAGCCAGCGAAAACGGTGCTGGTGGTGTTTATGGTATTGGTGCCGAGTTGTACGCGGTTGGAGATGTAACTTTATCAGAAACCGGCACATTCGTTAGCAACCTTTCTGGTGGTATGGTTGTTATTGCAGGCGGCAACGTTAATATTAACTATGCGTTTGCAAATGCTAATGGCGGAAATGGCATCTATCTTGAAACTGTGGGGAATGCCCAGGTAACCTGTGGCTCACTCTTCAATAATGCTGCATTTGGCATCGAGGCGGATATTCCTGGTCCCCTCCATCTTAATGGCGTTGCAATGGCAGGCAATGGCGAGGAGAGTGCTGTAGTTTATGGCGGTTTTGTGATTTTTGGTTCGAATACTTGCCATAAGTATTCAACTCCAAACGGCAATCCTATTACCCCTCCTATACCAACAGTCGTCCAACAACTGCCGATCAATGTTATTAACCTTGCAAATGGTCAGCAAGTGGAATTGCAGTGCCAGACCTTTAGTGAAAATATCGTGGTTATGCCCAACGGGGATAGAGTTGCCCTGCCCTGTCCAATCAAAGGGATGATACGTCTGACTCATATGACAGGGGTTGCCTTGCCTGGTGTGCTGCCCTCCAAAAGTACTTTTGTGTCGGGATTGATATTTTCCATTTTGGGTGGCAATCAAAACTGGGGAACGGTTCAGAATTCAGGGACTGTTTGGTTTGCTGGTACTGACCCCAAAAAGGATTCATTCTTGGGTGGACAGTTCTGGGATGGCACACAGTGGGTCGATATTGCAGGCGGTTATACCTTTGCGACAATCTCATTTGTGATACCTGAGAACATGAAGGACATGGATTTGGCGATCCTCTTTTGGGATGGAGTAAAATGGGTTGAGTTATCGTCTGAAAATCAATACATTGATGGCGGGCTTTTTGTTAAGACTGGCGGTCATCTAGCTCAAGGTGGTGAGCGTTTTGAGGCATCGGTTAATTTCGCCGGCACCTTTGTATTAGTACAAAAATAATTACAGAAGTAGTCGTTGCAAACAAGAAACTCACCCGCGAAATTAATCTTTCGCGGGTGAGTTTCTTGTTAATGGAAAAGGGGCGTTATTCACACACGCGAAACGAATACAGATTTTGTTCTTGATCAGTGAAAAATGACCATTCACGCCAGCCTCGGTGAATGGTGCCAGTGTCTGTGTGTAAAAAAGCGGTTAAATTAATTTAGAGTCTACTGCAAAAATGGCTTTTTACCGCAAAGAGGTAACACTTGCGCTGCGCTGTGAATACAGTACAGGTGAGTTCGCGAAGATTTTCGGTCGATTTTTATAAACCTTGAAGAGCTTCTTTTTTGCGGTGAAAAAGGTTTTTGCAGTGGCATTAATTTAACTACTGGATTATTTCCCCGATTTATCCCTTGCCGCTGATTCAAGAATTGCAAACCCCACCTCAACAATAGGGGCAATGGAAGTTTGCTGGCGATCTACATTCTGTTTGGACATATCAGAAATGCTCAACAACGCCCCGCGTACCCCGCTGGCACGGTGTGCCAAAACTGAATCTGCGGAGATTCTTTCAAGACGGGCAATCAGCAGTCGGATGAGGGAGAGCGTTTTTTCATCCATAAAATAAGAAGTGCCCCAGCCAGGAGTCGAACCCGGAACCTACTGATCCGAAGT
>CAYLOW010000084.1:0-15610 GCA_964385315.1 uncultured Anaerolinea sp. | reverse complement strand
ACCGTTCCTTACATCTCCACGCCTAATGCCGGGAGCTTTGCAGAACATTCGGTAATTCAACGGCATCCATTAAATAAAAAGTAACTGCTCACGACTTTTTTAGGAAAACGGTGTTGTAATCGACATGATACCAGAGACAGTCAAGAGGTCGACAGCTGAACTAACGCGAGAAGAACTAATCGCGTTGGTCAATGAGTTGACGAACAGAGTTCGTGAATTGGAAGAGAAGTTGCGTTTGAAACTAACGCCGCCGACGACCTCGAAGAATTCCTCACAGCCGCCCTCGCGGGATTTCAAATCGGATAAAAAGAAGCGCAAGAGAAACAGAACGAAAGGCGCAAAAAATGGGCACGAAAAACACGAACGTGCGCTGGTGGAAAACCCGGACAAAGTGTTCTACGCACTTGTAGATAACTGCGAAAGCTGTCATATCAATCTGTTGGATCAAGTTCCAGTGCAGATCATCCGCCGCCAGATTAGTGAGTTACCAGAGATCAAACCGGTGGTGATCGAAACGCAACAATATGAAGTGATCTGTCCATGCTGCGGCGAAGTGCAACGTGGGAAATTGCCAGAGGGGCTGGAAGCGGGGCGCTATTTTGGACCGCGTTTGGAAGCGACAGTGACGATGTTGCATCACGAACATCATGTTGGTTTTGAACGGCTGGTGCAGTTGTGCGGCGAGATCTTCAATCTGCCGTTGAGCGAAGGCGGAGCGGTGTCGATCATCAAGCGAGCGGGCCAAGCGGTGTGGGACGAAGCGAAAAAGATCGGTGAGAAAGTTCGGCATGGCAAGGTGGTTGGCAGTGACGAAACCCACGCCCGCGTGCATGGAATGAATTGGTGGCAATGGGTCTTTGTGAGCGAGAATTGCGAATATCACTTGATGATGCCCAGCCGCGGCTATGATGTGATTGAGATGTTCATGCGCGATTGTGAAGCGGAAGTTTGGGTGTGCGACTGTTGGAAGCCCCAATTGAATGCACCTGCAAAAATGTGCCAGATCTGTCTGGCGCACCAGATCCGCAACTTGCAAGGTTTGATTGATAAACGTCCGCACTTGGCATGGGCAAAAGAGATGCAAGCCTTGTTCCGCAAAGCAATCCATCTGGGAAATCGGCGAGCGCAAATGACAGCCAGAGGATATCAAAGGCAAATAACGATCATCGAGAAGAAACTGGATCAACTGCTGAAACGAAGGTTCAGTGGTTTGGGAACCAACCTATTGGATCGTTATCGAAAGCGTCGCGATTCGCTCTTGATTTTCCTGGATCGCACCGATGTGCCAGCTGACAACAATGCCTGCGAACGCGCTTTGCGATCGTCCGTAGTTCATCGCAAAGTCATGGGAAGCTTCCGTTCCGATTGGGGCGCTCAGACTTATGCCGCTTTAGCCACTGTCCTGAACACGGCAAAACGCAACGGCGAGAACGCCTTTCAAAAATTGGTGCAGTTGATGGGGACGCCCATCTTGCCTTTCCTGCTTCAACCAGATTTCGCGTGAGCAGTTACCAGTTTTTAACAGGATTAATTCCGATGAGAATAAGTGCCGCTACATCAAAATTCCATCCATCCAGGTATATTCTTCTGGTCCTGATTTTGGGGGTCATATTTTCCATCATTGCCGTCAATATAGTCAACCTAAAGGAATATCCCAACAGTGATTATTTCACATTTTGGTTATCGGGGCGGCTTGCCACACTCGGGCAAAATCCTTATGACAGCTCGATCTGGATTGCAGGTCATCATCAATTTGGTGCAAGCTGGATACCAAATGCAACTTTCGTATATCCGATGCCGATTTCGACGTTATTTGCTCCGCTTGGTTTAATCCCCCTGTATCAGTCCTTCATTGTTTGGGATGTTCTTTCGCAGTTCATGATCCTTGCGTCCGTCGTGTTATTACTATCCATAAATCCAAACCTGTCAACCAAACCTTTAATTCTTCCGATAACGGCTGGCGTGATCCTTTTCAGGCCAACCCTGGTCACCCTGGTAAATGGTCAGATCAGCGGGCTGTTACTTTTAGTAATTGTCTGCACTTTATATTTGTGGGAAAAAGGGAAGTGGTGGCAGGGATCTGCCCTATTACCCATTTTGGCGCTCAAACCCAACCTGGGCGTCCCCTTGATCGTTTTCCTGTCGATCTACCTGCTCCAGCAAAAACAAATACGGTCGCTGGCCGTCGAGTCCATTTCCGGGTTGTTGCTTCTCGTGGTGGGATGGATCCAAAACCCGAATTGGGTGGTTGATTTTTGGCATGCGGGCAACACAAAAATCTCACAGATCTTTGGATTCTCGCCCACAGTATGGGGCATTTCCGCTTTTTTTTGTGATCACAACATGAATTGCACCCTCGGGGTGGGCACATGTGTTGGGCTGCTGTTCCTGATGGGATATTTTTATTTATTGACTGGAAGGAGGGTAATTTTGTCGCCGGCATCGGTGGTCAACCTGGCAGTACCCATCATGCTGTTATTAACACCTTCCTGTTGGCCGTATGACCAGCTGTTATTGATCGTTCCCATTATTTGGGTCATAACTAACCTGAAAGACAACGGATACGGCTTCCTGCCAGTCTCATTTGTTTTTCTCGCGATCGATATTCTTGCCCTGATATTACTGGGCGCAAGCGCAATGCTCCAAACGGAAATCTTTAATGCCATTATTCCACTGGTGGTGTTTGGACTCCTGGTCTGGCGTATATCGCAGGATGTATCGTCATCCCGGGGCAGGTACGCCGCCAGCCCTTAAACGGAAGTGCCGGGGCGGAGGTTTACGATGGTGTGCATGGATGTTAATTCCCTGACAAAGGTCTTTTATGATTAATTCGATAAGACAAAGAGCGTGCGCCTCCATTATCCAGGACGGAAAAATTCTGATGGTCAGGCATCATCACCATGGAAGCTCCTATTGGACTCTGCCTGGCGACGAAGTGATGGAAGGTGAAAGCCTGGAGCAAACGGTCATGCGGGAAGTTCTGGAAGAAACCAATCTGAATGTCAGGGTGGTTAAATTCCTGTTTGAAGAACCGTATGAGTATGGAATTTCATATTGCTTTTTGGCGTTAATGGAAGGTGAAGCGGAAGTAAAATTAGGAAATGACCCCGAAGAAAAAGATGTCGCGTTTGACCTTGCCATGCTGCAGGGCGTGGATTGGCACTCATTGGAAAGCATGAAAAATGACCGGCAGGTTTCCAGGGTGATGGCCCTGTTAAATCTGACAAGTGTCAATGTCGGGGACGAACAGAACCGGGAGAACATAGCTTAGTCCGCAGGGCAAGTCCGCGACCCCGCCCGGGATGGGAGCCCCTCGGGAACAACGTCTGTTTTTACGAACTGCTGGGCGGTGCCTTTTCGAGGCGGAAACTTGGAAATAATCGGAAAAAGAACTGATCCGTCCACCGCGCGCTAAATTCGGACGGCCTCGCATACAACTCACAAACAGAGTCCGCGCCCGCCTCGGAAGTGCACATCGTCAGGCCTCTTAATGCAAAATTATCCTTACCTGGAAATAATATAAAAAGGTTTCATATGACAACAAATTATCCACGAGTGGGAGTCGCGGCTATTATTATTCGCAATGATCAGGTATTGCTTATCAAGCGAAAAAATGTTCACTGCGCGGGGAGCTGGTCCACTCCTGGCGGACATTTGGATTTTGGCGAAACGCCGGAACAATGTGCGATCCGCGAGACTCGGGAGGAAGTTGGAATTGAAATAGAAGACATGCGATTTGTCGCGGTGACAAATGATTATTTTGAAGCAAATGAAAAGCATTATATAAGCCTTTGGATGGCGGGGTCTTATATCTCAGGCGAGCCAAAAATCACAGCCGATTACGAAGTTGCTAAACTAGGCTGGTTCGGTTGGGATGCATTACCCAGTCCGTTATTTATACCTTTTGAAAATTTCGTAAATCAAAGAAGTTACCCGCCTGATGGAATCACGAATCTCAAAAAAGAAAAGAGATCCATTGTGTAAAATCAACGGATTGTCAGGAATGTTTTATCTGTTTATCAAGGCTCTTAAAGAAATCGAAAGACAATAATTCGAGCACATCTCGATATGATAAATACTACAGATAACCAGGGGCATCCGGGGTGAGATTTCACGACGTTGAAAAATGGTCCCAGTCATTGTCCGTGTAAAGATTAATGACAGGCATCCCAGGCTTGGTAATTTCCCTTTTTGCTCCACAGAACATCAATTGTCATGTAAAATCTTCCATATCCCCAGCCTTTAATGGCGGTATTGAGATCATGGATGATATCCAAAAATGGTTTCGTTCAACCGGGACCGTTTCACATGTGGCGGCACGCAGTCCATTTTTTATTTCGCCGTTGTACCACCGCATCCATCTTAAATTTGTTGGACGCAAATATAAAGAATAAAGAGGAAATGAGAGTATGAAGTTATCCATTGTTATCCCGGCTTACAATGAAGCAAGAACCATTCATTTGATACTGAATAAAATACTTGAAACGAGCCTGATAAATGATATAAAAAAAGAGATTCTCATCGTCAATGATGCATCGAAGGACAGCACCGGGGCGGTGGTGGAGGAATATATTAAAGCCCACCCCGGTGACGATATACGCTTGTTCAGCCAGGAATATAATCAAGGCAAGGGGGCGGCGTTACATAAGGGTATTGCATTGGCTTCAGGGGATTTTATAATAATTCAGGACGCGGACTTGGAATATGATCCAAACGAATACAATATTTTACTCAAGCCAATCCTGGATAACCACGCTGATGTTGTGTTTGGTTCACGTTTTGTGGGTGGAAACCCCCACCGGGTGCTTTTTTTCTGGCATTCAATCGGCAATCAATTTGTACTGACCGGACTGTCAAATATCTTCAACAATATAAACCTGACAGATATGGAGACATGTTACAAGCTGTTTCGTTCGGAACACTTAAAGAGCTTGAAACTTAAAGAAAAACGTTTCGGGTTTGAGCCGGAAGTGACTGCCAAAATATCAAGGATCCCAAAAATACGAATTTATGAAGTCGGCATCTCCTACTATGGCAGAACTTATGAAGAAGGAAAAAAGATAGGTTGGAAAGACGGGTTTCGGGCAATTTATTGCATATTAAAATATGGGTTGTTTAAATAGTGACGCCCTGACTTGCAGTAAATGGAAAAAAGCGCCTGCCGGTAAACAGCAGTGTTAAGAAATAAGCGGCGCTGAAAATTAACTCCAACGCAAGAAACGGCTTTGAATGGAAAATATTCGGAGCCGTTTTTGTTGCCCACAATCAGGATTCCAATATAGAGTCAGCCCTGTTTTCCCAGCAAGGTTCTCAGCGCCGCCGAATGGGAAAGCGCCAATCGGGACCCGTTCTGTAAACAATTTAAGGTATGTGATGACTGCCCGGCGATGGTGCCAGGCTATGGCTTCTTAGACGGTATAATCGCATTTGATGGGTTTATTGGACGGCTGCCATATACAAACATTGGAGGTACTTTTCAATTCACACAGGGGAATCTAAATTCGCCGCACACGCTTGTCAGTCAAAGTAAAAAAGATGGAGAATAACAGGAAAAAATCATGTCATGAACAATTTTGTGATCGATATCCCCACAGTTTTATTTTTCCTGTTTTTTGGGAATGTCATCATGGCTGTCATGCTGGCGATTTACACTGCCGACAGCGTTTCGCGCCTCTCATACAGGCAAATCTTAACCGGCAAGCTGCTGCAAAGTATTGCGTGGATCCTGCTCGCAATGCGCGGTATTCTTCCTGATCTCTATTCTGCCCATGTCGGGAACACTTTCCTTTTATCCGGTTTTGCGCTGGAAGCCCTGGCGATTATTAATGTTGACCGGCACTGGAAGTACATGGGTTATATTTACGCGGGTTATGTCAGCCTGTTTGTGATCGTTTTCTTTGTCTTTGCACAAAAAGCCAATCAGTATGTATACATAGCATCCTGGTTCACGGCGGTTATTTTTCTCTCTGTAGCGATCCTGTTACTTTACGGCGCTCACAAATCTGTCTTAAGATATGTGCTTAGCGTTATGTATACATTTACCAGTTTGGTTTTGGTCGTCCGCGGTTTGAGTGCTTATTTCCAGACGGATTTTAAGTTGATGACCAGCAATTCCGTTCAAAATGTGGTCTTTCTATCGACTTACAGCCTTATGATCCTGAGCGGGATCAGTTTTTTACTGCTCATGGGGGAACGCGCCGATCGATTATTAAAAGAAGCCAATATTGACCTCGATAGGCTGGCTCGCGTGGATGGCCTGACCGGTCTGGCGAATCGGCGCACGTTCGATAAATACCTGAAATTGAGCATTCTGAACAACCGGCGTAAGGTGGAACCTCTGGCGCTGATCATGATCGATATCGATTGTTTTAAGAAATACAACGATCTTTATGGTCATAGTTCCGGGGATCAGTGTTTGATCTCTGTCGCGCAGAAGCTGAATCAGTATTGTTGCCGCAGCACTGATCAGATTGCCCGTTATGGCGGGGAAGAGTTCGCGATAATTCTATGGAATACGGATGATATACGGCCGGTTTGATCGCCGAATCCATTCGTCAGGGAATTATCGACCTGGCCATACCCCATGCCACTTCAGATGTAAACAAGCACGTCACCCTTAGTCTCGGCATTTATTCGGCGATCCCTGTATCAGATTTGCATAATTCAGAATGGTACATTATTGAAGCAGATCGCCGCTTATATGAGGCGAAGCGCGCGGGAAGAAATCGGTGTGTGCGTACTTAAGCAGATACTGAATCGGAACGGCGTAAAGCCGCCGTATGTTTTCATTTCAAGGAAAGGGTAATATTCATGAACCTGGTCATTACAGATACGATCTTCGATGACTTCCCCGAGGTGGTGCTGGGCGTGGTCATTTTGCACAATATTGACAACACCCAATACAAGGTAGAGATCACGGACATGCTGCGGCAGGCGGAAGCAGGGCTTTCGGGTAAATTTGGCGGCATTCCCGTCATTGAACATCCCTATATTTCAGCCTGGCGGGAGGCCTATCGAAAATTCGGGGCAAAGCCAAAGGATAGCCCTTCCTCGGTGGAGAATTTGACAAGAAGGGTGCTGAATGGCGCGGTGATCGGGCATATCAACAATCTTGTATCCCTATACAACACGATCTCATTAAGGCATATCCTGCCGGTCGGCGGGGAAGATCTGGATAAAATTGCCGGTGATGTGCTATTAACCCGGGCTGGGAATGACGAACCCGCCATTTTTCTGTTAGGCGAGAAGGAAGCTCGTGCCCCGCATGCCGGTGAGATCATTTATAAAGATGAAGCGGGCGCAATTTGCAGGCGCTGGAATTGGAAGGAAGCAGATAGAACCAAATTGACCGGGGAAACAAAAAATGCTTTTTTGGTGATCGAATCCATTCCACCTGTTCCCCGCGAGACAGTTGAAACTGCCGCTCGTGAGTTGGCTGATCTGGTGCAGCAATTTTGCGGCGGCACGGTTTCAACGGCATTCCTGGATAAGGACATTCGGCAAATTAAGCTCATTTAAAGGGCGCAGTGAAAAGCAAACACGGCTGTGCAATGCCCTCAAAAAATCTTCATGTTCAAATAAGGAGAATAGATGACTCGAAAAACCAGCTCAAGTCCAAACGCACCCAAAGCGATCGGGCCTTACTCACAGGCTGTCTGGACCGGGAATTTATTGTACTGTTCCGGCCAGACTCCCATTGACCCGGAGACCGGGAAATTGGTTGAGGGCGGCATCAGCGAACAGGCCCGGCAGGCGTTCAGGAACCTCGAATCTGTCCTGTCAGGCGCCGGGCTGACCATGAACCAGGTCATCAAAGTCAATGTGTACCTGACCAGCATGGCAAACTTCGCCGAAATGAACACGGTTTATCAGGATCGTTTTACAGCCCCCTATCCTGCGCGAACGACCGTGGCTGTGGCGGCGCTGCCTTTGAATGCAATGGTTGAAATTGAACTCATCGCCGAAAGATCGGAATAAGGAAAATTTATGTTCCGAAAAATGAGAAGGAAAAAGCAGTTATTATCCGAAGCGGAGACGATCGATATCTTACGATCGTGCACGTCGGGAGTGCTGGCTGTCACCGGTGACGACGGTTATCCTTACGCTGTTCCTTTGAGCTACGCCTATAAAGACGGGAGCCTATTTTTTCACTTTGCAAAAGAAGGACATAAAATTGACGGCATTGCAAAAAATGACAAGGTATCTTTTTGCGTGATAAAAACGGATGATGTCATACAGAAAACCTTTACCACGCATTTCCGCAGTGTAATTGTTTTTGGCCGGGCGAGAATCCTGACAGAAGACAGTGAGAAAAAATATGCCCTCGAATGCCTGGTGGAAAAATATTCCCCCAATTA
This sequence comes from uncultured Anaerolinea sp., assembly GCA_964385315.1. Classification (GTDB taxonomy): domain Bacteria; phylum Chloroflexota; class Anaerolineae; order Anaerolineales; family Villigracilaceae; genus Villigracilis. The sequence goes on along the minus strand of CAYLOW010000084.1, from coordinate 7,253 downwards.
CATCACGGAGGGGCAAACTGAGATCGAACGTGAATGGAAACTGGTCAATGCGGCGGAAGTAAAGATCGAGCACATGACGGGAAAAGCGGCGATCGAAATTATTAATGACAAAGGTTAATGATGGCGGATGAGGCCAGGTATTTTTCGCTCAGCTTGGAGTCGCTTTGGTCCCTGGGGAGCTGGGCCGCGGAATGCGCGAACGGGCTCTTCCGGTTTATGAGACCCATGTGGATTCAGACTCCCGGCCCCGTGCTGCGATCGAGGGCATTCGGGTGTTTGCCGGCGGGGGCAGGCGAACAGCCAGCCTGCGTACCCTTGCCCTGGCGGCGTTCTCCGCCGGGCGCGATGCGGGGAACCCGGCTGCAGCAGCGGCTGCGCGCGCAACGGGGCTCGCGGCCTCGAGCGTGTATACCCATCCCTTGGCGGATGTGCAGCAAACGAAACATATTGTCGGTCCTGCTGCCTATGCCGCATTGGCTCTTGAGTTAAACCAGGGCGGTGATCACTCAATTGGCGACCATGAAGTACTTTGGGCGGTGGAACACGTCACCCCGGAAGCCCGGGAGGTGTTAATGCACATGCCGCCCGTGAAATGGGCAGAACGCGATTGGACATTTTGATGTATAAAATAGATGCCGGGATACGGGAAAAGAACATGCTGCACTGTGCCTGACAATACATCCCCCACGAGCCCGGGAAGATATGGAGTAGATTTGCGTGATGGTTCACTGCTGCCATGTTTCGCGCGAAGAATTTTTTCAGGTTCGGGTTTATACTGCCACTCAGACGTTATCCAAATCATTACAAATATCATCACGCACCCTTAAGGCACGATCAAACAAAAAAATATTTTCAGCATAAGGAATCATTTAATGGAATGGGAAAATATTGACAGGCTAAAAGAACAGGCGCTTGAGCAGGCGAAGTTATTGATCGAAAATCAAAGCCGCTATTCCCAGCCCTTTCGAAATCGGCTTACTCACACCATGCGTGTGTTAAAGTGGGCGGACAGAATTCACGCAGTCGAAGGCGGAGATATGGAGATCATTGCTCTGGCGGTGATATTTCACGATACCGGCTGGGGTGAAGAGATCGATCATGCGCTGTTGGGAGCCGGATTGGCGGAAAAATACCTGCTAGGCAAAGGGGTCCCTCCATCGATCGTATCCCGTATTTCGTCAGCGGTGCAGACTCACAAAAAGCGGGACCTGCCCGTGGAAGGTCTGCCGATCGAAAACCGGATCGTAATGGATGCGGATCTGTTGGATGAGTTGGGGGTCACCACCTTAGTCTGGGATGCCATGGCAGTGGCAAAAGAGGACCAGCCAAGTTATATGAGGGCGCTGGAAAAAGATCTGCAATATTTTGAAAAAGCAAGGAATAAAACACATCTTTTAAAAACAGAAACCGGCTTGAAGCTCTATCATGACCATATCGCTGTTTGGGAGAGTTGCTTAAACCACTTCCGTTATGAGCTGGGGTTGAATGATCCTTGGAACTAAATATTGACCTGAAAAAGTAAAGGCGCGGATAGGATGGGCTGATATCAGGAAGCTTCGCTTTTTGCTCCCCAATGGAGTCCATGCCATTGCACCGGGATGCCATCCGGAAAGTGATCCCTTCGGGGCAACGACCACAAGCCGCTCAACTTCCACAAAAGGAGATCTGATGAATCATAAAATTCTTGTAACCTATTCCAGCCGCACAAGCTGGACGACCGGTGTGGCTGAAGCGATCGGGAAGACGTTGGTTGAAAACGGCGCCGAGGTGGATGTCCTTCCCATGTGCGATGTAAAAGACCTTTCCATGTATGACGCGGTCGTGGCGGGAAGCGCTGTTCGTAACAAGACCTGGCTGCCCGAGGCCGTGCAATTCATCCGTGCCCATCAAAAGGAATTACAGACAAAGCCATTCGCCGTATTTTTGGTATGCATGACGATGGCCATGCCAAACGGGGAAAATTATCGTTCTCACATCTCCACCTGGCTCGACCCTGTACGCGCATTGGTGCACCCTGTCAGCACGGGGCTTTTTGCAGGCGGGTTGGATATCCGGAAGATCGAATCGTTCCGCGATCGGTTGATGTTCCGCGTGAGTGTACTATTCGGCGTGTGGAAGGAAGGCGATCACCGGAATTGGAATGCCATTCAAGGATGGGCGGGTCAATTGAAACCGCTTCTGTTAAAGTGAGCGTCATTTTGCATAATGGAACTTTGGAGCAAATTGCTCCAAAGTAAAATCCAAACCCGTCTATAGTTGTGCAATGGAGGCATGATGAAAATAATCGGCAAACCGACAATCGCTCCGATACTATTCTATTCGGGGAAAATTTGCGGATACATTACATGGGTCTTTCTCGCGGGATACCTGCTCAATGTTATTCCGCGTTCAGGAGTTCAAAGTACATTTTTGCAATCGTTTTCAATAATGCTCCTGGGTATTGGACTAATTATCGTCACTTTAAGTTTGGTCCATTTGGGAAGATCAACAAGGCTGGGGCTGCCGACCGGGAATACCACCTTAAAGACAACCGGAATCTACCGCTTTAGCAGGAATCCGATGTACTTCGGATTTAATTTGCTCACGATCGCATCCATGCTTTATTGTGTAAATATTGTTCTGCCGATTATGGGAATATACAGCATGATCACTTATCATTTAATAATCCTCGGGGAAGAGAAATTTTTGGAAGAACGGTTTGGAGAAGAATATAGCAGTTACAAAAAGAAAACGGGCAGATATTTCTAAAGCGCCCGCGGCTCCCTTGAATTCCTTTCCGGTTTCATGCTACACTTTTTTTGTCTTTGAGACCGGGGCGGAAAGTATTCCCATAAAACTCTAATAACCTGATATGGCAATGTCCGGTCCCGCCCGGTGCCGGGTGGCAGTTTCACCTGTCCATTCGCTATGTTGTGCTCGAAGGCACAGGGACATTCGTAGCTCCCACACAAGCAGCCGGAACTACAAGCATAACTGCCGAATGCTCGACGGTGGATAATAATAGTATGCTATGCGGGGATGATCATTCTGCATCCGACTCATTCACCGGTACCATCAACTGGGAGTTCAACGGTACTAGCGGTCAGATGATGGAAATCCAGTAAACCGCCAGTTCTTGAATGGAGTGCAATACGCTTTTTAAAGCCTGCACCCGGTGGATGGGGGGACGGGCCTGTTTTCGTTTATACTGCCTCCCAGGCATAGTCCACACCGCCCCAGCGCCATAACCCGCATGGTATGCCAGTGAGCGCGCTCAGAGACAAAGCCCATTGGGTAAAACCATATATAACCTTATGAAACAAATTATTAACCCCACGCCATCAAAGCTCATTTTGACTTTTGTCTTATTGATCATATCCTCCCTGCTCTGGCGGATGTATATTGTCGCGACGATCTCGGATACCTTCCCGGTTGGATTTCCGCTCCAATTTTTTCTTGCCTGGGGACCATGCCAGCCGACGCAGAACTGCTCCGAGTTCAACGGCCTGTATCTTGTGGCAGATATTCTCTTCTGGTACGCGGTCAGCGCGGGAATACTGGGATGGCCGAATAAGAAGTCTGACTTGTTGAATAAAGGCAGGTGAATTAGTTATGTCCTGGAAACCTGGAATACTCGATCTCGTATTGTCTGCCGTTTTAGCCATATTTTTGCCGTTCGCGGCTGGCTTCTTGTATCTCCGCACGGGAGCCTTCCTGCCTATGGTGCTCTATTACGGGTTGGCCTGGGGATTGGTCAAGTGGAGGCGCGGATCGATCGGCTACCGCAACGCCTTTCCTGCTAGACCGCCGCTGGCCTTCTTCCTGAATATCGGGGTTATTCTGGCCTGTCTGGTTTTTGCCTGGCTGTCACCGATCGTTAATCCCTCAATTCAGCCGCTGGGTATGCTGCTGACCGCGCTGGTTTGGGCGCCGCTTAACGCGGCTACCGAACAGATCCTTTGGATCTATATTTTCGATGCCTGGGATCTGTACCCAAAGAAGGTCAGCATCCTTTTCCGTGTGATCGGACTGTTATTTTTCTCGACCTTCGTCGGGTTGATCCATACCAGCTATTGGGTGCGGTTCCTGAACACCGTCCAGGCTGGCACGCTTTTCGGGACCCTCTTTATTGTCCTGACATCTCTTTCAGGCTTCCTTCATATCGTTGTGTGGAGGCAGTCAAAGCAGATGGTGTTCACCTTCATCCCGCATTTGATCCTCAATCTGGTGCCCATCTTCTGGACTAATTACTCCATTATTCCCTATTTGTTTCGTTAATTTCAGGCTGCGTCCAGTGCCAGGCTAAACCTTGTTCACATGATGTGGGAGTCTGCATGTTTTATAGGTTTTTTTCTGGCTTAAGGTTTATACTGCCCTTTGGGGCAGTATCCGCGCCCGCCCCCGGCGCCGGGATCCGTATGGCGCGACGCGAACCATTCGCCCATTCGTGAAGAGTGAAGAAAATGAAAACAAGAATTGCCATTTTCATTTTCTTCAGTTTCCTTCTTTGTTCTTGCATTCCGGAAACACCTACGCAGGAAGATAAAGTGATTGAGCTGGCTACAGAATCTCCCGCCGCCGAAGAAGCAATAGTTCAAGAACCCATAATAACTGAAGTACCTGCTGTCACAGAATTACCGACAGAAGCGCTCACTGAAATCCCCACTGAAACCCCGGTCACTTGTGTTACTTTGCTAACGCCTGTTAATGAGGTGCATATTCCACCAGTCGGCAAAGTAACATTTTCATGGACAGCATTGGATGCCGCCGGAAAATATGTTTTGAAAATCATTCTTCCATCAGGTGAAATTGTGCCGTTTGAGACCGATCAGACCTTTCACGACCGCTACATGGAAGCCTTTGTCGCGGGCGGCGAATACCAGTGGCAGGTGAGCGCCCGGGGCATGGATGGCAGCGAGATTTGCATTAGTGAAACCGCTACATTTGAGAAACCTGCTTCCCAACAATCGAGGGGCGGTAACGGTGGTGGAAATGGAGGTATTGGTGGACAACCATCCCTTCCACCAACCCGACCGCCACCGATTGATGAAGGGTAGTTGCTACGAACATATTATGAGGTGGTTCTTAACCTTTAGTTTCCGCTAACTGGATTGGATGAAAAAAGCGGTAATGGCGTAAAGCATGGTAATCTTATTTTGTGAAAAAATCCCATAGCGCCATTACCAAAACGAATCATACCATAAGCGTTTTGGACGATCTACTTGAAGGGTTACCGATTGGAACGAATCTTGCAATGATGCATGCGTTCTGGGCATTGTTGAGCGGACAGTTGTTGCCGAGTCGCGGCGCATTGTTTCCTGCCTTGAAAGCAATTGGATTGGAAGATGATGGAGTACGCAGAGGATGGACGGCGATCAACAGTGGCGTCTGGCAAACAACAACTCTGATAACGCGATGGAGCAAGCATGTGGAAAGTTTGTCGGAGTGGCAACGACATGAATATGAAGGATATAAACCTGTGGTAGCAGATGTGACCGCCTTTTGGCGCCCAACCTTGAAAAACTGTCCAAGCAAACATTATCACCCTGCGGCTGGGCGTGCTTTGCCCGCAGTCATCTTTGGGGTGGTAGGCAAAGTGGGAGAAATCAACGGACAACGACTTGCCTTGCCGCAGGCATTTGAGCGCGTACTCCCCAAAGCCCCAAGTGAAAAACGGCTATGGAGAAACATTCTCAAAAACATCAAGAAAGCACTTTTAGCGGACGAAATTGTTGTGGTAGACGCAGGCGTGAAGGTGAGTGACCTACAAGAAGCCGGGATAAAGCAGTACGAATTGCGTTTAGCAAGCAACTTTACAGCCCGCCGCAATGTACTCCCGGACTATTGAGGTGTGGGGCGCATGCCTGTCTACGGAGAATTGATCCGCCCGCTGGCACGCACTCGTAAAGGAAAAGTGATCGCTGCAACGGCACCCGACGAGATACAAAGTTGGGAAGAGAAGGGTCAGATCTTGCGCGCAGAGATTTGGCACAACTTGGTTTTACCTGACTGTGTTCCTGATGCCTGCAATCAAACTTTCGATGTCTACGCCATCTATGATCCCGATTTTGAGACGCCCTGGGTGTTGGCAACTCCTGTGGTTCTCAAACCAAGCAGCGTGAGAAATATCTACAAAGACCGTTGGCCCGTCGAGCAAATTCCTTTGAGCGCTAAACAGATGATCGGCTCACACCGCCAATTTGTTCATGCCGAAGAAATGATCCAGCGTTTGCCGGAACTGGCTCTCATGGCGGGTTCCATTCTAAGTTTTCTCGCGGCCACCGCACCCGCCACTCCCACAGGGTTTTGGGATCGAAAACCCAAAAGAACCCCTGGTCGTTTTCGCCGCACACTCGCCGGGCGTGCGTTTCCCGAAGTTGCCAGTCTTTCCTGTCAATGACAATTAGAATTACCCATGGCGACAATTAGAAATGCCCATTGGAATGACACCTTGGTTAAAGGGTGTGGCGGTCTGTCGTTGCGGAGACAACGTAAGCCAGGATAATGGTCATCGTATCGTTAACTATGTGAACCAAAGTCATGCCGTGATTCAGAGATGGTAGAATGAGATTGCTCTCGTAGAGGATAGGGCAACGCTGGAGAGCGACCCGAGCGCTGCGGTGAGCGGCTATACAACTGGGCAGAGATCAAATATCTCTGTCCTTTTTTTGTCTTTTCTTTCTGCCCAGTTGGTAGCCTAAAAAAGCGATAAACTCATTGCCTTCGAATAGAAGGCAACTTATCTGGCAACAAGAAGTGGGAAGAAATAAAGAGACCATGAAATTATTCGAGTGGTTGATCTTGAATACGCAAGGCAGCTTCCTGGGCACGGTGGCTGGTGATCTCCTTTCCGAATTCAACAATGGCGCTGTGGTGGACGACGCGGTCAATGGCGGCAGCGGTGGTTAAGGGATCTTTGAAGATTTGATCCCATTGAGAAAAGACGAGGTTGGAAGTGATGATGACACAGCGGCGTTCATAGCGTTCGGCGAGCAAGGTGAAGAGTACCTCCATCTCATCACGGGATTGCTGAACATAGCCAATGTCGTCAAGGATCAGCACATCAAAACAGTCGAGGCGGCGAAGCTCTTGCTCGAGGAGCAAGTCACGTTTCGCGCGCAGGAGGTCATCCACGAGGCGGAAGGTGGGAGTGAAGAGAACGCTGCGTCCGGACTGAATGAGTTGATGTCCAACCGCAGCAGCGAAGTGCGTCTTTCCGTTATGGCAAGTTTTTACTTATGGAAAGAAACCAAAAAATACAATCTTGACTTATC